>JBBQNP010000045.1:0-31593 GCA_038330085.1 Planctomycetota bacterium
GGTCGGCTTGGACCATCAGGTAGCCGGGGTAGAGCTTCTTGTTCTTGACTCGTTTCTTCCCGTTCTTGAGGTCGGTGACCCGCTCGAACGGAACGAGCACTTGCGGCACGAGGTCCTGCACGCCGGCCATCTTGAGGCGCGTCAGCGCGTTGCGCGCGATGCTGTCCTCGCGACCGGACTGGCAGCGGACGAAGTACCACTTCATCTGGTGAGGTTGGGACATGGTGGGCATGCGCGTCTAGGCGGCTATCAGCCTCTCCCTGTGAGGACCTGCGTCGCGATCCGGCCGAGGAACCAGTCCGCGCCGGCCAGGAACGCCATGAGGAATGCAACGCACACGATCACGACGATCGACGAGTTCACCGCTTCGGGAACCGACGGCCACGTGACCTTGCGCATCTCGCTCTCGGTCTCGATCAGAAGGTCGGCGATCTTGGGCTTCTGCTCCCAACGGTAGAGCAACCACAAGAGTGCGCAGAGCACGGCGAGCGTGATGAGGAAGGCACCGTTGAGCTCGATCCCCAAGATCGGGATCTTCCTCATGGACGGGACCAGCGGGGCGCCGAGCGAGGCCTTGAAGTACTTGAGCAGCACCTCGTTGTGGAACGAGTAGCAGCCGTAGAACACGAGGACGCCCAACGTCCAGAACGTGACCAGACGCGCGAGTCGGCCCTGGTCTTTCTTGTACGCCATCGGTGGTGTCTCGTGGGGGGAAGGGAGGATGGAAGAAGTCGTTTGCCGTGCGCGCTGTGCGCGTGGGCTAGAGCTTCTTCTCCTTGTGTGACGTGTGCTTGCGGCAGAAGCGGCAGTACTTCGCCTTCTCGAGCTTGTAGGTCGCCTTGAGCCGCTTGTGCGTCGTGTAGTTCCGGTTGGAACACACGGTGCACTCGAGGAAGGCGAAGCGTTCTTTGGTCTTCATGTCGCTCTGGATTGTGAGAGTGTGGCAGCTGTGCGCGTGATCAACGCCGCGCGCGGCGTTCCAGCATCAAGCGGCGCGTCGCATGGACGCGCCGCATGACGACCGGACGTTGGGCTACTTCAAGATCTTCGTGACGACTCCGGCGCCGACCGTGCGGCCACCTTCGCGGATCGCGAAGCGCAGCTGCTCGTCCATGGCGATCGGGGTGAGCAGCTCGACTTCCATCTTCACGTTGTCGCCAGGCATGCACATTTCGGCGCCGCCCATGAGCGTGGCCGTGCCGGTGACGTCGGTCGTGCGGAAGTAGAACTGCGGGCGGTAGCCCGAGAAGAACGGCGTGTGGCGGCCGCCTTCTTCCTTGGACAGCACGTACACCTCGGCCTCGAACTTCGTGTGCGGGGTGATCGTGCCGGGCTTGGCCACAACCATGCCGCGCTCGAGGTCATTGCGCTCGACGCCGCGCAGGAGGATGCCGACGTTGTCGCCCGCGAGGCCTTCGTCGAGCGACTTCTGGAACATCTCCACGCCGGTGCAAACCGACTTGAAGGTCTCCGGACGCAACCCGACGATCTCGACCGCTTCGCCGACCTTGACGCGGCCGCGGTCGATGCGACCCGTACCGACGGTGCCCCGACCGGAGATCGAGAACACGTCCTCGATGCACATCAGGAAGGGCTTGTCGACGATGCGCTCGGGCGTCGGGATGAACGAGTCGAGCGCGTTCATCAGCTCGTCGATGCAGGCGTTCGTCTTCTCGTCCGCGCCGCCCGATTCGAGCGCGGCCTTCGCCTGGCCGCGGATGATCGGGGTCTTCTCGCCGGGGAACTTGTACTTGTTGAGGAGGTCGCGGACTTCCATCTCGACGAGCTCGAGCAGCTCGGCGTCGTCGACGAGGTCGACCTTGTTCAGGAAGACCACGATGTGGGGCACGTTGACCTGACGGGCGAGCAGAACGTGCTCGCGCGTCTGCGGCATCGGGCCGTCCGCGGCGGACACGACCAGGATCGCGCCGTCCATCTGGGCGGCGCCCGTGATCATGTTCTTCACGAAGTCGGCGTGTCCCGGGCAGTCGACGTGCGCGTAGTGACGCGCCGGTGTCTCGTACTCGGTGTGCGAGGCCGCGATCGTGACCGTCTTGTCGGCCGAGCGGACCGTGCCGCCCTTGGTGATCTCGGCGTAGCTCTTCGCCTTGGTGCCGTTCTTGTGCGCCGAACGGGCAGCCATGGCCGCCGTCAGCGTGCTCTTGCCGTGGTCGATGTGACCGATGGTGCCGACGTTCACGTGCGGCTTGGTGCGCTGAAAGACTTCCTTGGCCATGATTCCTTCGAGGTTTCTGTTTGGGGCCTCTTGCCCAGGGTTGCGTTGTTGCGGACTGCTTGGTGGTTGTGGGTGCTGGATCGACTCCGCGAAGGCTCGCGGCACGGTCCGATAGGGACCGTCGCTGACACGGCGCGCGCGTCAGCGGTCAGGTTGTCGAGTTGTGAGTTTTGTGATCTGCGTGAGAGCGAATGTGGTGGAGCTGCTGGTGGGGCTTGAACCCACGACCTCTTCCTTACCAAGGAAGTGCTCTACCACTGAGCTACAGCAGCACGGGCCGGTGTGGCACGGGCCTGTTCGCGGCGAGGACTTCCTGCTCGTTTCTGGCGGATGCTGCGCGGTCGACTTGCGCTCGTGGTCACCGATGCCCGGCTCGCGCGGTCGATGATGGAGCGGGCGATGGGAATCGAACCCACGTGTGCAGCTTGGAAGGCTGCCGTTCTACCATTGAACTACGCCCGCGAAAGCGGGACGGCGAACTCCGCCGCTACTGCACGCTGCCGAAGCGGAATGGCGAACGACGACGAGTGTGGTCTGAACTAGGTTGCATTCTCGATTGAGTTCCCCTCGATGAAGGGCGCCCTCTCTAGTACGCAATCGCCGTTCTTGTACCTGCCTGCGTCAGCCAGGACTCCGAGACCCGTTGAGGATTGCAGTCAGTCAGTCGAACTGGGCACCAGACGGATTCGGATCGCCGTGAGCAGGACGAATCAGGGGGAATGGACACGAGCGACGCAACGTGGTGGTGGTGGGGAGAGGCGGATTCGAACCGCCGAAGGCTGAGCCACCAGATTTACAGTCTGGCCCGTTTGGCCGCTCCGGAATCTCCCCTCCGGCGGGCACATGCCGACGCGACGCGCGCGACGACATCGTGGTGGTCTGGTCCTCGGGTCCAAGCGCCGGCCCGTACCACGCGAAGCATGACGCTCCGCATGACGGCCCAGCTCCCTGAGTCATCCTCGAAATGGATCTCGTTGGTAGGGAACGGTCGGCAAGTCGGTCGAACGCGACGCGATCGTCGCGCGCTCGAGCTGCCGCGCCATCTGTGGTCATCTCGATCCAGGACGTGGAAGCGACACCGGCAGGCCCGTGTTGGAGCCAGCGGCGGGACTTGAACCCGCAACCACCTGATTACAAATCAGGTGCTCTGCCAATTGAGCTACGCTGGCGTTGCGGCCACCGTTCGCCCCATCGTCAGACCGATGCCACTCCATCGCCTGAGGATCTGGAGGAACCCTGGACGGCGAAGTGAGCGGGACAGAATACGGTTGGCGACCCCCTCGTCAAGCCCGGGACCGGAATCCGCCTCGCACCCTGCCCCCCGACTGCCCCACCACCCTCCCTTTCACACGCGTCGAAGCTGTTCGCGGAACCCCGCGACCGCACGCTCGACCTCGCCGATCGAGTCGCCGCCGAACTTGGCCAAGAATGCCGCCGTGAGTTCGAGCGCGACGACAGCCTCCCCCACGACGCTCGCCGCAGGGACGGACGTCACGTCCGACCTTTGCCACGTCGCCGGCACGCCCTCCAACGTCTCGAAGTCCACCGTGGGCAATCCGCGCCTCAACGTCGGGATCGGCTTCATGGCGGTCCGAACCACCAGCGGCTCGCCCGTCGTCATCCCGCCCTCCAATCCGCCCGATCGCCCGCTCGTCCGCCGGTATCGCGATCCGAACGGACCCGTTCCGCCTTCCGCGCCTTCGATCGGATCGTGCGCCTCCGACCCCATCCTCCTGGCCGTCTCGAACCCCAGGCCGAACTCGACCCCCTTCATGGCGGGGATCGAGAACAAGGCGCCGCCGATCCTGGACGTCAGCCGTTCCGGCCCGCTGTTGTAGCTCCCGAGCCCCGGCGGCAAGCCCATCGCGCGCACTTCGAAGATTCCGCCCAGCGTGTCGCCACCCGCTTTCGCCTCATCGACGCGCGCGGTCATCCGGACATCGACGGCGGAATCCACTGCGTGGAAGGGGCTCTGCGCCCTGCGTGCCTCCCGCTCCGCGCGCGCACCAGCGAACGCCGACTCGACCGCTCGAGCATCGACCGCGATCCCACCCAGCTCGACGACGTGCGCGAACACTTCCACGTCGAACCGCTCGAGCACCTGCCGCGCGATCGCCGCGCAGGCCACGCGCGTCGCCGTCTCTCTCGCGCTCGCCCTCTCCAGTACCGCCCTTGGATCCCGATGCCCGTGCTTCATGCAACCGGCCAAATCTGCGTGTCCGGGTCGCGGGTTCTTCGGCACCGGCAGATCCTCGATCGTCGCGTCCGCATTGCGGATCACGAACGCGATCGGCGATCCGAGCGTGACACCCCCGCGCGTTCCGGACAGCAACTCCACCCGGTCCTTCTCGAGCTTCATCCGGCCGCCGCGGCCATATCCGCCCTGCCTGCGCGCCAACTCCGCATCCACGCGTTCGATCGACAACTCCATCCCCGACGGCAACCCTTCGACGATTCCGACGAGCGCCTTCCCGTGTGATTCGCCCGCCGTCGTCCAGCGCAACACGCTCACGCGTCGTCCTCGAACGAGCGCACTTCCACCCACCCGTCCTCATCGTCGACCGCGCCTGCCGCAACCTTCTTCACCTCGGACAACCCGGCCAGTGCCGCTTCGATGCGCGCTTCGAGCATCGCGAAGTCGAACGGCTTGCGCAGCAAACCGATGACGCCCGGAATCCCCAGCAGCCGTTCCTCCAACTCCGCGTCCACGTACCCGGACACGATCAACGTCGGCGGCAACACACCTTCCGCCGCCAACTTCGGCAGCTCCTCATCCGCCCGCTCGATACCCAAGTCGACGTCCGAGAGCATCAAATCGGGCACTCCACCACCAAGCTCCGCACGCGCCGCAACGAACGATCGAGCTACGCGCACCACATGCCCCCGCTTCCGCAGGAAGAACGCGACGAGATCCGCAATCCGCCGGTCGTCATCCACGAGGAGCAAGTCGCTCATGCCCACCTTCTCGCCTGCGATCGCCGCGCCGTCAACAAACCCCTGAGACACTCGTTGATCCGGCGATGCTCTACGTGACCCCTAGATAGCCGACCGGCGCGAACCGTGACCGGTACCCCGGTCGCGATTCGCGCCGGCCGGAACCGCGCCGTAGGCGCGGAACATCTCGCCGGGCCTGGGTGTTCCCCTTCGCGTCGAGCTGTCTACCGCGACTCGTACGCCGTCACCTCATCAAACGACACCGTCATGCTCTTCCCCCCCAGCAACACCTTCACTTCCTTCTTCTTCGCGTCCACCTTCTGCACCGCGACCCTCTGCTTGAACCTCGGCAGATACACAAAGCTCCCCTTGTCCAACCCCGCCAGGAACGTCGCCCGCCGGTCCGAGAACGCCGCGCCCGACAGTTCCGCATCGAGCTGATTCACCGCATCCTCGAGCGACTTGCGCAGGTTGGCCGGCACCTGTGCCAGCAACGGCAGGATCCCCTCGATCCTCTTCCTCCCCGCCCTGACCCGATCCTCGATCGACCGCTGCGCCTCGGCCTCGAGCATCTCACCCTTGCGGTCGATCGCGGCTTTCTGAACCTCGATCTCGCGCGTCGCCTTCTGTGCATCTTCCAGCCGCGACTCCGCCTCACCTCTCACCCTCTCCGCCTGCGTCCGCGCATGACGCATGTCCGCCATCAACTTCTGCACGTCCGCATCTCTGCGCACCAACCTGCCGTGCGCGCGATCGATCAACTTCCCCGGCAACCCCAACCTCCGCGCAATCACCAACGCCCCCGACTCCCCGGGCGTCCCGACCAACAGCTTGTACTTCGGTGACAACGTCTTGGCGTCGAACTCCACGCACCCGTTCTCCGCGCGCGGATGCCTGAACGCGAACTCCTTCAACTTCCCGATGTGAGTCGACGCCAACGTCGGAGCCCCCTTCTCCATCAGCATCTCCAAGATCGCCTCCGACAACGCCGCGCCCTCATCCGGATCCGTCCCGCCTCCCAACTCATCCAACAAACACAACACCCTTGGCCCCGCTCGCTCGAGCCCGCTCTTGATGCGCACCAAGTGCGAGCTGAAGGTCGACAAGCTCTGGCTGATCTCCTGTTCGTCGCCGATGTCCGCGACGATCCCCTCGTACAGCGGCACCACCGAGCCCTCGCTGCACGGAAACGGCAGCCCGCACCGCGCGAACAACCCGGCCAACCCGGCCGTCTTCAGCGCGAGCGTTTTCCCGCCCGTGTTCGGCCCCGTGATGATCAACAGGTCGAAGTCGCCGCCCAACCGGATGTCGATCGGCTGTACCTCGAACAACCGTCCCAACCGCAACTGCTCGAGCAACAAGGGATGCCGTGCGCTCCTCAGCACCAACCCCTGCGCCGCGCCCCGCTCGCCCGACAACCCCAACACCTGCGCACCACTCTCCGCCGCGAAACGCGCCCCGATCAGCGCAATTTCCAGCCTCGCGAGCCTCTCCGCCGCTTCGCGAATCGCATCGTCTTCCTTCAAGATCGCGCGCGTCAGCTCCAACAAGATCAGCTCGACCTCGCGCCGCTCACTCGCCTCGAGATCGCCCGCCTTGTTGCCGAGTGCAACCACCTCGCGCGGCTCGACGAACACCGTCTCACCCGTCTGCGAACGGTCGTGCACGATGCCCGGCACCCGGCCCTGGCTCTTCGACTTCACCGCGAGCGCAGGCCTCCCGCCTCTCCTCTGCGGCGCCGTGTCGGACAGCACCACCTTGATCTCGGGCTTCGCGATCAGCCCCCGCAAGATCTTGTCGATCTGTCCCGCGACCTCGCTCGATTCGCGTCTCAGCCTGAGCAACAACGGCGAAGCGTCGTCCCGCACCCTTCCGCGGTCGTCGACGGTCGCGCGCAGTTTCTTCACCAACGGCTCGAAGTCCGGCATTCCCGTCGCGAGCTCACCGAGCGCCGGACAGTCCTTCGCGCGCGCGAACAACCACTCCGACAACCTCTCGACCGCTTCGAAGAAGTGGCGCAGAACCAAGATCGCTTCGTCCTCGAGCGCGCGCCCCGCCGTGTGCGCGTGATCCAGCGCCGGCAGCGGATCGGACACGCCCGTCATGGACGGTGCGCCGCCCTCGCGCACGAGCATGATCATCTCTTCCGCGCGACGCAGCGCCCTGCGCGTCGCGTCGTCGTGCAACGGAACCAGCGAGCGCAACGCGCGCAAACCCAGCGAGGTCTGTGCGAATCGCTCGAGCGTCGCGATGACCTCGTCGAAGTCGAGAGCGCGCGCCGCGAACGCGTCGAGGCGCTCCGCTCTGCGCTGCGAGAGCTTGGTCGAGCCAGCGTTCACTTCGTGCGACGACATGCGATCAACCTGACAGCCAACGGAGGACTCATCGGGCGCGCGGTTTCGACCGTGCCCAGCTCGCGCTCGACCCAACCTCCACCGCTCTCGAGCATCGTGCGCGCCGTCGCGGCCCACAGTCCGGAGGGCCGCCCCCGGACGTCGGGCGGATCGGTGAGGAAGACCACGTCGAACTGGTTCGCGAACGCGCGCACCTGATCGGCGTCGACGTGGGGATCCTCGAAGTCCCCCATCTTCGCGGACGAATCACGCAGGAACGTAGCGCGCGTGCCTCCACGCTCCAGGCGGCCGAAAAGGATGAGGGCAGGAGACAACTCGCTCGACATGCCCAGCCACCCGACGCGCTCGTCGGGCTTGGCTTCGAGCGTCACGAGATCGAGGATGCGGCTCACCTCGTCGCGCTCGAGGCCGCTCGACGGCAGGACACGCTGCGCACCCAGCGTCTGCTGCTGTGCGATCACGGACAGCTTGTAGTCGTTGACGATGACCGAGGCGCCAGTCGGCGCGGGATCGACGAAACCCAGTGCCCGCGCGACGAATGCAGTGTCGAAGTCGATAGGCGATCCATTCCGACCGATCGGCACGAGTGCCAGAGCGAACAGCACGAACGCGACGGTCCACGATCCACCGGGAATGCGCGACAGCCACGGGCTGCGCTGCTTGATCACGGCGACCATCACGCTCAATCCTGCTGCAGCCGCCACGAAGAAGACGGGCCCGCCCGGCACGAGGAATCTGTTCTCGAAGAACGGGTGCAGGAACACCGGTATCCACGAGGCTGCCAGCACGAAGAGCAGCGTGCGCACCGACGCCTCCCGCACGAAGTGGAAGACCGCGCCGAGACCAACGAGCTCGAGCAGGAAGAGTCGCGGGCTCGGAGCCAGCGTGGCCACCAGGTACAAGACGCGCTTCTGCCAGGGCACCGGTGAGAAGTTGCGGTTTCCAGCGAGGAATCCGGCCAGAGCATCACGGTGCTGCGTAGCGACGCCGGTGCCGCCGGGCAAGGGGAAGAGGAACCACCACGCGAGCACGATCGCGGGGATCACAGCCATCAGCGCGACGAGCCGGCCCCTGCGTGCACGGTCTTCGCTTGGGATCAGCCGCACCACGCAATCGAGCGTCAACGCTGTCGCGACGAGCAGGCCATAGTTCCACTTCGTGAAGATGCACGCCGTGATGAGCGCTCCCGCGAGCCATGCTCGCGCGCGCGTCGGCTCACGCCAGAACGCGAACCACGCGACCAGGGTCCACACCGTGACGCAGGCCGACGGCACTTCGAGGAACAGCGTGCCGGCGAAGATCAGGCTCAGCGACGACAGCACCGCAAACGCGAACGCCATCCAGGCCGCGAACTGCGACATGAAAACCGGAGCCCATGCAGGTGACGAGCTCAGTGCCGTCCTCACGAGCACGAACATCCCGACGAGCGTCGCGCCCCACTCGAAGAGGCCGAACGCGCGCGCGACGTGCTCGCTGCCGCCGAAGATCGATTGCACGAACGCCAGCGCGACCGGTTGGACGAACGGGTACTGCGCGCAACCGAGCAACGCGTCGAAGGCCTGGCCCGGATGCCCCTCGAACAGCGCGGTCCGCATGCGCGCCGCCGGCAGCGCGACGTGCATCGACTCGTCCCAGCCGTACGTCGGCGACCCCGGCAGCGTGGCAATCCACCAGATCGTCAAGCCGAGCGCAACCAACGCCGCCATCACGATGGAGCGGGAACGCGGGTTGGGCGGTTTGGTCATCAGGCCCGGGATTCTAGATGCGGCGCAGCGCCGTCCCTACACTCGTGCGTTCTTCACGAGCTCGCGACCACCGAAACGCACTCTCCATCAGCACACATGGCCAAGAACACGAACGACCCGGAACGCAAAGACCCCACACGTTTCGAGACGCGCGCCATCCACGCCGGACAGGAGCCTGATCCGAACAACGGCGCGGTGATGACGCCGGTCTATTTCACGAGCACGTACAAGCAGGACGCTCCCGCACAACCGCGCGAAGGGTACGAGTACTCGCGCACGAGCAACCCGACGCGCACGGCGCTCCAACTCAACCTGGCCTCGCTCGAGAGCGGGTCGTGGGGACTGTGCTTCAGCTCGGGGCTCGCGGCGACGAACGCACTGCTCGACCGTCTCGTCCCCGGTGATCACGTCGTCGCCGGCAACGACCTCTACGGCGGCACGTTTCGTCTCTTCTCGAAGGTGTTCGAGCGCTACGGCGTGCGCTTCACGTACGTCGACACCAACAGCGTCGCCGCGGTCGAGCGCGCGATCGAAGAGCGCACCAGGTACGTGTACCTCGAGACGCCGACCAACCCGCTCCTGCGCATCACCGACATCGCCGCCGTGTCCAAGGCCGCGCACGCGAAGAAGAAGCTCGTCGTCGTCGACAACACGTTCGCGACGCCGTTCCTGCAGCGGCCGCTCGAGCTCGGCGCGGACATCGTGCTCCACTCCCTGACCAAGTACTTGGGCGGACACTCGGACGTCGTCGCCGGGGCATTGATCGGAAACGACGCGAAATTGCGCGACGAACTGGCCTTTTTCCAGAACGCGGTCGGCGGCACGCCGGGTCCCATGGACATGTTCCTCGTGATGCGCGGCACGAAGACGTTGCACCTGCGGATGGAGCGGCATTGCCAGAACGCGATGACCGTCGCGAAGTGGCTCGAGTCGCAGACCGAGGTCGAGAAGGTGATCTATCCCGGGCTCGCGTCGCACCCGCAGCATGCGCTGGCGAAGAAGCAGATGTCCGGGTTCGGCGGCATGGTCTCGTTCGAGCTCGCCGGCGGTGTCGATGCAGCCAACAAGTTCGCTTCATCGACGAAGATCTTCACGCTGGCCGAGTCTCTCGGCGGCGTCGAGTCGCTGGTCGAAGTGCCCGCGAGCATGACGCACGCGAGCATTCCCGCGGCGGTGCGCAAGGAACAGGGACTTGCGGATGGGCTGGTGCGACTGTCGGTCGGCGTCGAGCACGTCGACGACCTGATCGAGGACTGTCGGCAAGCGATCGCGGCGGCGACCGGGATCAAGGGCAAGCGCTCCAAGTCACCGGCTTGATCGGTTGGTCCCGATGCGTTGAGACTGAGGAGCGGCAGTGAGCGGGGCGGGCGGGCCGAGCCAATCACATCGCCGGGAATCTCGGCGCTGCGAGCCAGGCACGTTCCGCCGGCGACCGCGACCGACTCAGAACGGTGAGTTGGAGGGCGGCGGCTGCGGAATCGGAGGCGGGCTGGGCGGAGCGCTATTCGCGCCCTTCGACTTCACGGTGCCGGCCTGCTCCCACTTCACGCGCTCTTCGCGCTCGTGCGGGCGCTCGTCGCAGATCCGCTCGCGCATCAGGCGGCCGACCTTGAACTTCACGACCCGCTTCGAAGGCACGTAGACCTTTTCGAGCGTCCGCGGGTTCTGGGCCCGGCGGGCGGCGCGGTCGCGGACCTCGAACACGCCGAACTCACGGAACTCCAGGCGGTTGCCGGAGGACAGCTCGTGGATGATCTCGTCCAGGAAGCGCTGGAGGATGTCCTTGACCACCACCTTGGTCTGGCCGGTGCGCTCCGCGATGCGGTTGACCAGCTCTTTTTTGGTGATCGTCAGCGGCTCGGGATCCATGGGCGGGGAAGCTCGGGGGCGGATTGTCGAAGCGCAATATCTTGCCGTCAAGCAAGAACTTGTGACGGATCACCCCCTTGCGGAGAGCCGCCGGAAGAGCTGGCGGCAGGGTGCGATTCGAGCACGAAGGTGACCGGTCCGTCATTGACCAGCTCGACGTCCATGTGCGCCCCGAAACGACCCGTCTCGACCGTCAGCCCGAGGGTGCGCAGCTCGGCGACGAACGCTTCGTAGAGCGGCTCGGCCACCTCGGGCGGCGCAGCGCGATCGAAGGAAGGTCGCCGTCCGCGATCCCCCTCCGCGGCGAGGGTGAACTGGCTCACGACGAGCGCGGGCCGGCCGAGATCGAGGCTCGAGAGGTTCATGCGACCGCGCTCGTCGGCGAAGAAGCGGAACTGCGCGATGCGCGTGGCGAGCGCGCGCGCTTCGGTCGGACCGTCGCCGCGCAGGACGCACACGAACACCAGCATCCCGGCACCGATCTCCGCTGCTACTTCGCCCGGCACCTCTCCCGGCAGATCGCCGGCGACGACGACGCGGGCGCGGTGGACGCGCTGCACGACCGCCTTCATTCCGAGAGGGCCGTCATCGCGGGAAGGACTTCATGACGCCCGTGCTTCGGTTGAACGGTCGACCTCGTCGAGCTGGAGCGTGCGTCGCCGGCCTCGCGCAACCGTGCTCATCGGGGGTCCGGCGCGGATCCCGTCGAACTCGCGGCCTCCGCGGCAGCCTTTGCGCGGTTCAGCTCGTGGCGCTCGAGGCGCACGCCCGCGCGAGTGCGCTCGAGCACCGCGCTCAAGTCGGAGGAGTTGCGCGCCATCTCGAGCACGCGCTTCCAGGCTGCGCCCGCCTTGTCCGGCTCGTCGAGCCAGTCGTCGTACAGCAAAGCTTGCTGCAAGACCGGCATCACCTGCCCCGGGGCGACTTTCTCGGCTTCTTCGGCGGCGGCGAGCGCTGGAGCGAGCTTGTCGAGCGCCTGGTCCACGCTGGCGAGCGCGAGCAATCGGCGCGCGCTGCCGACCGATTTCGTGTCGATGTGTTGGATCAGCGTGCGCGCCTGCTTGGCCTCGCCTTGCAGCGTCCACAACAGCGCCAGGTCGAGCTGGCTCTCGGACAAGATGTGCGGGTCGATGCGCGGGTCGTCGGTCGCGCGCTCGACGAACGCCTCCAGCTCTGCGGCTGCGTCGGCGATGGCGCCGGTTCGCGTGGTGATCCAGGCTTCGAGCCACCAGGTCCAGACGTGCCCGGGGTCCGCAGCTTTGGCGCGCGTGGTCAGATCGCGTGCCAGCGGCCACTCGGAAGCGCGCGCCGCCATCCACGCGAGCCCGTAGGGAACCCAGGCGCACTTCGGATCGAGGACGCCGGCTTTGTCCAGTAACGCGCTCGCCTCTTCGCGGGTCGCGGCGACGCGCGCGGCGAGGACGAGGTTGGCGGCGGTCGGGTTTTCGGTCGCGCGCTGCGACCAGAGATCGGTGATGGGGCTCCTGGCGTCAGGCGGTGTGCTCGCGGGCTTCGTGTCGCTGGTCTCGGCCGCGGCCGATGCAGCGAGCTGCGCTTCCTGCAGCCACGTGCCCACGAGGATGTTGTCCGGCAGCCGCAGGAACAGGTGATCGAACGCCGCGCTCGCGTCGTTCACGTCGCCGCGCTCGAACAGCTCGCGCGCGTTGACGAACTCCGTGAGGCTGAGCGGCGCGAGCGCGTCGTAGCGCGAGACCGTGACCGGGATCGGCTGGATGGCCGGCCCGCCGCATCCGGTGATCGATGTCGCGAGTGCGAACATGAATCCAAATGCGAAGGTGGTGTTCCAGGCAGAGCGCCGGCGCAGCGTGTCACGGACCATCGAAGTGCGCATCCTCACGCATCGGCATACTTCGAGAAGCCGTGTCGGATTGCGCTGCGACGGCATCGCGTCCTACTTCTGGATCTCTCCCACGAACCGCAGGCTCGCGCCGCGCGTCGGCATCTCCGCGCCCGCCTCCTGGTAGAAGACGTCGCCGTTGGCTTGCACCACGACGGGCACGTGGCCAGGACGCTCGAGGACCTCGAGCCGGTGCATGCAAGTGATGGCGAGGTTGTCCAGTTGCCCGCGGATGTCGCCGTTCGTCAAGCCGGGTTTGAGCGTGAAGGTCTGCAACAAGCCGTCGGGTGTCGTCTTCGTCTCGAGGTCGACGACGTCGAGTTCCTGACGTGTGACGAAGTGCTCGAGCAGGCCTTCGGGCCCCTCGACGTGGACGTCTTGTGCGACGAGGACCGCGCTCTTCACGAACTTCAGCGTCCAAGGCTTTTGCACGATGACGTCGTGCGGTTGCGGCTCGTTCGGATCGGGCGCAGGCGCGAAGGGCGACTCGGGTTTCTTGTCATCCGTGTGACAGGCCGTGATGCCCAGCGCTGCGACGAAGAAACACGAGGACAGCAGGGCCCGAGTTTTCGAGAAGGTCGTTGTCATGAGGTCATACCCTTGCGCGGGTGGTGGCTGGAACCCGCCGCGCTGTCGCGCTTTTGCGCGACGGAGAATGCAGCTGCCCGCCTGGCCGTTCCACTCCACTTGATTGTCGACCGGCCATCTCACTTGGAGCGGGATGGCGTTGCGGTGCCAGGCACCCGTTGCGGGAATACCCGCGGCGGGTTCCAGGCACCCCACCGCGTGCTCGTCATGGCTTTGCATCTCAGCGCAGCCCGCACGCGCGCAACGCGCGGTCGCGCACTTGGACAGCATGCTCGCGAGCCTTCAGGGCGCCGCGCTCGAGCACCCGATCGACCTCTGCCGGATCGGTGAGCAACAGTTCTCGGCGCGCGCGCGCGTCTGCGAAGCGCGACTCCATGCTTTCGATGATCGCCATCTTGAGGTGACCGTACCCCGGAGCGCCCGTTCCACCGCGGCGCACGCGCTCCTTCCACTCGACGAGTTCCTGCGGGCTCGCGAAGAGTTCGAGGAACGACATCAAGAGCAGCGCGTCCGGATCCTTGGGCTCCTCGGGTGCGCGGCTGTCCGTCGGGATGCGCCCGATCGCGGATTTCAGCTTCTTACCCGACTCGAAGATCCACACGTCGTTGCCGTACGACTTGCTCATCTTCTCGCCGTCGAGCCCCGGCACCTTCGCCATCTTTTCCTCGGCCGGCAGCATCGACTCGGGTCTCTTGAACACGTCGCCGTACGCGGCGTTGAACGAGCCCGCCATGTCCTGCGCCATCTCGACGTGCTGGATCTGGTCCTTGCCGACCGGCACGAGGTCGGAGTCGTACGCCAGGATGTCCGCCGCCATCAGCACGGGGTAGGTGAAGAGCGCGACGTTGGGCTTGATGCCGTGCGCGATCTTGTCTTTGTAGGAATGCGCACGCTCGAGCAGGCCCATGCCCGTGACCGAAGCGAGCAGCCACGCGATCTCGGTCACCTCCGGCACTTCGCTCTGGCGGAAGAGCGTCACACGCTCCGGATCGAGGCCCAGCGCCAGATAGGTCACGGCCACGTCACGCACCGCTTCGCGCAAGGCCGCCGGATCGCGCGAGCTCGTCAGCGCGTGGTAGTCGGCGATGAAATAGAAACAGCGCCGGTCGGGCACGTCCTGCAGCGCGATGTGCTGGCGAATCGCGCCGAAATAGTTGCCCAAGTGCGGACGGCCGCTGGGCTGGATTCCGCTCAAGACGGTTTTCATGGCGCGCGCGCGACGGTAGCAGCCGCGCCAACACGGGACAAGGCATGGAGCAAGGCGCGGGACTCGGCGCAGAACAAGGTGCGCTGAGGGTCGGAGGCACCCTTGCAAGCGCGGCCCGGGTCTCGACAATGCCGCGCCGGATGGGGAACTCGCGTGTTGGCGGCTCGATGCTCTTCTTGCGAGCCTGCGCGATCGCGATCGCTGCACTCTTCTCGAGCTGCGCATCGAGCAGTTCGGAGCGCAACCTCGCGCCGCTCTTCTCCGAGTACTCGACGGCCGGCGGCGGCGTCGAACGCGAGGCCCTGGGCGGCGCCGTGCGCATCCGACGATCACGCCCTGGCGGTCCGTGGTCGCAGTGGGCGGTGCGGCCGTTCATCATCCAGGACCGCGAGCCGGGGGGCGACAAGCTCACGCGCTTCCTGACCCCGCTCGGGTCGGTGCTCGACCACGGCGACGATTACGTCTGGCAGCTCATCCCGATCACGCGTTACGAGCGGCACCGCACGAGCGAGGGACAGATCGAGTGGACGCTGCTCACGCTGCCCGGGATCTACTGGTCGAAGCGCGCGGACGGCCGCATCGTGCGCGCCTGGTTCCCGTTCGGTGGTGTCGCCGAGGATTTCCTGTCGTACGACCGGCTCGACTTCGTGCTGTTCCCGATCTGGACGCGCACGGAGCGCGACGGCGCGGTGACGCATCACGTGCTGTGGCCCTTCTTCTCCTGGACGAGAGGACCAGGCGGCAACAGCGGCAAGTTCTGGCCGTTCTACGGCGTGTCGTCGTACGAAGGACGCTACGACAAGCGGTTTTGGCTCTGGCCGTTCTTCCACCTGCAGCGCAAAAACCTGCACTCGGCGCCCGGCGGCAACGAGATGATGTGGATGTTCTGGCCGTTCTACGGGCGGATGACGCGCGGCACGTACCACTCGGAGTCGATACTGTGGCCCTTCTTCGGGAAGGCCTCTGATCCGTCGACGGGTTTCTGGTCGCTCGATGCTCCCTGGCCGCTCGTCGAGCGCATGGAATCGCCGCGGGACGACATCTCACGCACGCGCTTCTGGCCGTTCTACTCGCACTACCACGGCGACGGTCTCGACTCGACGTGGTACCTGTGGCCGATCGTCAACGTGGCGCACGAGGAGTACGAGAACAGCGTCAAGAACCGCGTGTACGTGATCCCATTCTGGCAGAGCTGGAAGCGCGTCGACCAATCCGCGGGCGTGTTCCGTTACACGAAGCTATGGCCGTTCTTCCAGAGCGAAGGCCGCGAGCAGAGCGAGAAGCACTTCGCATTCCCTGCGCTCAATCCGCTGTGGCGTACCCCGGAGTTCGACGAGATGTACGCCTGGATCTGGGAGCTGTGGACGCGCGACGTCAACTACGACCTCGTGCGCGAGCGTTCGTGGCTCGGTCTGTGGCGGCGCGAAAAGGACGCGGCCGAGGACCGGCGCAGCTTTTCCGTCCTGTGGGCCCACCGCACCTACAGCAGCGAGGGACAGCGCGTGCGCGAAACGTCGCTCTTGTTCGGGCTCTTGCGCTGGCGCAGCAGCGACGCAAGCGGGTTCACCATCCTGGCGCCGGCGTTCCCCGGTCCGGGTTGGCCACTGGAACGCGTGTCCTCATCCGCTAGCTTGGGCGCGGGCGAAGAGAGCCACTGAACCCGATGCCCATCCTGCGACCCTTCCTCGGCTTCGCCGGCAACGTCGGTTCACAGATCGAGCTACTCGGCGCGGTGGTCGTGCGCGCGGGCTCGATCCCGGCGCGCTGGGCGCTGATCGCTGCGCAGATCTTCCAGAGCGCGGTCCAGACCACGCATGTCGTGCTGCTCGTGGGTCTCTTCATCGGGATGATCGTGTCGCTGCAGACCGGCATCGAGCTGATGCGCATCGGCCAGCAGGACCAAATCGGCACGATCGTCGCGATCAGCATGGCGCGCGAGATGGGCCCGTTCATCACGGCCACGATCCTCGCCGCGACGGCGGGCAGCTCGATGGCGGCCGAGCTGGGCACGATGGCGGTATCGGACGAGCTCGCGGCGCTCGAGGTGCTCTCGATCGACCGCATCAAGCTCCTGGTCCTGCCGCGCGTCGTCGCGCTCGCGATCGCGGCACCGTTGCTCACGATCTTGTGCGACACGATCGGCATCCTCGGCGGAGGGTTCGTCGCCAACTCGCAGTTGAACGTGTCGTGGCAGCTCTACAAGGACTCGGCGATCGAGGCCTTGCGCGACCAGGCGATGCTGTTGCCGTTACCCAAGGACTTGTACGGCGGTCTCTTCAAGGCGGTGATATTCGGCCTGCTCGTGTCGATCATCGGCTGCAGCGCCGGGCTGGCTGCACGCGGCGGCGCTCTCGGCGTCGGACGCGCGACTCGGCAAGCCGTGCGCGACGCGATCATCGCCGTCATCATCGCCAACTACTTCATGACCTGGTTCATGTACCAGGCCTGATGGCGCGGCACATGGAGAACGCCGCAGTGAACACGCCTTCGCCTGCGATGAAATCAGCTCAGCATGGGCCGATCATCCGCCTCACGGACGTGCGCAAGAGCTTCGGCGCGAACGAGGTCTTGCGCGGGCTGTCGTTCGAGGTGGAGCGCGGGAAGACGCTCGCGATCATGGGGCCGTCGGGCACGGGCAAGAGCGTCGTGTTACGCCACATCATCGGCTTGCTCAAACCCGACTCGGGCTCGGTCGAGGTCGAAGGGCGCGAGGTCACGAAGCTGAAGCGCAAGGACCTGTCGGATCTGCGCAAGCGCATGGGGTTCTTGTTCCAGGAAGGCGCGCTGATCAACTGGTTGTCGGTCGGTGACAACGTCGCTCTGCCGCTGCGCGAGAACACGAACCTGACCGAAGACGAGATCAAGGAGCGCGTGCAGCACAAGCTCGAGCTCGTGAAGATCCCCGACGCGTGGCAGAAGATGCCGTCCGAGATCTCGGGCGGCATGAAGAAGCGCGTCGGTCTCGCGCGTGCGCTGATCACCGACCCCGAGATCATCCTGTACGACGAGCCGAATGCGGGTCTGGACCCGGAGATCTCGCGCTCGATCAACGAGCTCATCCGTGAAGTGCAGCACGAACTCGGCGTCACATCGATTGTCGTCGAGCACCGTGTGCCGTGCGTGCGCACGGTCGCCGACGAAGTGATGTTCCTCGAGAATGGGCAGGCACTCGTGCAGATGCCGCCCGAAGAGTTCTTCAACACGGACAACGAACGCATCGTCCAGTTCCTGGGCGACGAAGCGTGCTTGCCCGGCACGCGTTCCAAGAGGGAAGGCCAGTAGCCATGTCGATGAATCGCTCCACGATCCTCGGTTTGTTCTTCCTCGTGACGCTGTCGGTGCTCGCGTACTACACGTTGTTCCTGACGGACTTCTCGCTGTTCAAAAAGCAGCCGCACATGCACGTGCAGTTCGAGCAGGCCAACGGTTTGCGCGAAGGCGATTCGGTGCGCGTAGCCGGGATGCGCTGGGGTCGCGTGAAGAAGCTGACGCTCGATCCGAGCGCGCCGATCGAAAAGCGTGTGACCGTCGACCTCGTGCTCGAGGATCCGCTGCAGTTGCGCGAAGGCTTCACGATCCAGATCAAGGATTCGACGCTGCTCGGCGGGCACGTGCTCTCGATCGATCCGGGTCCGGCGGACGGTGCGCTCGTGTCGAGCGACCAGATGTTGAGCGGCACAGTCGCGCGCAATCCGATCGACGCGCTGAGCCAAATCATCGACACGAGCGGACCCGGCGTGCAGGAGACGATCGCGAACTTCCAGAAGTTCTCGGCCAACCTCGTAGACGGCAAGGGCGTCCTCAACAGGCTCGTGACCGACGCGGGGATGGCAGACGACCTGTCCGACTCTCTGTCCTCGCTGGCGAAGACGACGGCAAGCGTCCAATCGATCGCTGCCGATTTGCAGGCGGGGCGCGGAACCGCAGGACAGCTCCTGCAGAACGACCAGCTCTACACGACGTTTGCGAACGCGAGCATCCAGATCACTTCACTCGTCGAGGAACTGCTCGGCCTGACGAAGGACACGCGCAACGGCAACGGCTTGATCTCGGAGCTGATCCAGGATCCGAAGGTGGCGAACGACGTGAAGGGCGCGATCGCTGCCGCGCTCTCGATCGCGCAGAAGATCGACAAGGGGCAGGGAACGTTCGGCGTGCTCGTCAACGACGACACGATCGCGCGCAGCATCCAGGTCACGGCCGACAACTTGGCGAACGGCAAGGGCACGATCGGAGCGTTGATGAACAACCCCGCCGTGTTCGACAACCTCCGTCAGGCGACCGAGAACATTGCGGTCTTCAGCGACGCGCTGAGGAGCGGTCAGGGCACGATTGGTCGGTTGGTGCTGGATGATGATTTGTATCAGGACATCAAGACGGCGATGAGGATCGTGCAGAGGAGCTTGGAGGAGTTCCGCGAAGCGGCGCCGATCACGACGTTTACGACGGTGTTCTTCGGGGCGTTCTGATTTGGGGTGACGGGGTGACGGGGTGACGGTGCTGGCGAGCGAAGCAGCACCGAGCGCGCGACAAGATGTTCCGCGCCTACGGCGCGGTTCCGGCGGACGCGAGTCGCCTGGAGTACCAGTCGGCTCGCGCCCGTCGGCTAAGGGGGGTGCCATCGTGAG
Source organism: Planctomycetota bacterium (assembly GCA_038330085.1). Classification (GTDB taxonomy): domain Bacteria; phylum Planctomycetota; class UBA1135; order UBA1135; genus JAEUIA01. The sequence continues at coordinate 19,420 of JBBQNP010000045.1, forward strand.
AGTGGACGACGCCTCATCGATGCCGCGTCCGGTCGACTGGATCGATCCAATCCGAGGGTGACTCGCAGAAATACGGTGCCAGTCCCCATTTTTCACACATCGACGAACGGTGCGGGCGCGTCGGTGGCTGCGGCAGATCGTTCGTCGATGTGTGAAAAATGGGGACTGGCACCGTATTTCTGCGAGTTGCTGTCGGACTGGATCGCTCAACGCAGCAGTCGCTCGATCCACTTGCCGATGAGGTCGGCTTCGACGTTCACGACTTGACCTTCGACGGCGGTGCCAAGGTTGGTGTGGGCGAGGGTGTGCGGGATCAGGGAGACTTGGAAGTGCGGACCGCGCGGCTCGACGACCGTGAGGCTGATCCCGTCGAGCGTGATGCTCCCCTTGTCGACGAGGAAGCGCTCGAGTTCGGGTGCGACCTCGAACGTGAGGACCTTGCCCCCGTCGCCGACGTCCGCGATGAGCGCGATCCGGCCGCGAGCGTCGACATGACCGGAGACCATGTGTCCATCGAGCCGGTCGCCGACCTTCACCGCTCGTTCGAGGTTGACGAGATCCCCTGGTGCGACCCGGCTGAACCACGTGCGCGCCAGGGTTTCGGCGGACAGGTCGAACGCGACCTCTCCCGAGGCAGATGTGCGTGGATCCTCCGCTACGGTCAGGCAGCAACCCGAGACGGCGATGCTTTGCCCGATCTCGACCTCGAACGGCGGAGAGACCACCCCAATGCGCAAACCCTCCCCGCGCCGTTCGACGCGCAGGATGGGGACGCAGGCTTCGATCAGGCCGGTGAACATCGTGGATTCGTGGGCTGGTGCCTGCCCCCTGCACCGGATCGGTGTCGGAGGCCGGTTTGGGCGAAATGGCGACCCATGCAGGGGCCTCCAAACTTGACGCTCCCTGGGGGCGCGTCTACCCTGCTGAGCCTTTTCCCTCGAGGGGTATCCGAATCGAGGGGTTCCGTGTCGCTCTTTGCCATCCTGACCTTGTTCCCGGAGGCCGTCGAGGCCTACGCGCGCTCCAGCATTCTCAGGCTCGCGCAGGAGAAGGGAAAGGTCCGGATCCAACTCGTTGATTTCCGCGACTTCACCCGCGACCGGCACCGCACGGTCGACGACCGGCCCTTCGGTGGCGGACCAGGCATGGTCCTCAAGCCCGAGCCCATCGTCGCCGCCGTCGAGTGGCTCGAGCGGGAGCACGGCACCTTTCGCAAGATCGTTTTGTGTCCTTCCGGCCGCCCCTTTCGCCAGCCTGTGGCTGAGGAGTTCAGCCAGGAGGAACGCATCCTGCTCCTGTGCGGGCGCTACGAAGGCTTCGACGCGCGCATCCTGACGCAGCTCGACTTCGAAGAGCTCTCCGTGGGCGATTTCGTGCTCTCCGGCGGCGAGCTGGCGGCCTTGTGCGTCTGCGAAGCGGTCACGCGACTCGTTCCCGGCGTGCTGGGCGACGAACGCTCGGCCCTCGAGGACTCGTTCCAGCACGGTGGCGGGCTCGACCATCCGCACTTCACGCGCCCGCGCGTCTTTCGCGGCGAGGCCGTGCCGGACGTGCTGTTGTCGGGCGACCACGCTGCCATCGCAAAGTGGAGAGCCGGCGAAGCGCAGGGACGCACGCGCGCGCGCCGCCCAGATCTGCTGGCCCATCCCGCACGCGATCCTGCCGCACGCAAGTCCGAGGAAGTCACCCGCCGCAGCCCGATCGCGCACGACAGCGAGATCCCGCAGCGCGAAGACGTCTGACGGACCGCCCGGCGACGTCCGACAACACAACCTGATCAACACAGCACCGCCCTGATCAACCCAGTACAGGCCCGATCAACACAGCACAGGCGAAGCGCGACGACATCGGCGCGCTCCGTTACTCCCCCACCGAACACAACACATCGATGCTCGCCGCACCCAACCGGATGCGGGGAAGCACGAAGGCGACGCGCCCTCGCGCCGCGGAGACGACATGGACCTCATCGGAAAACTCGAAAAAGAAAACGGCAAGAAAGACCTGCCCACAGTGCACGTGGGCGACACGGTCGAGGTCCACTACCTCATCCGCGAAGGCGACAAGGAGCGCGTCCAGCTCTTCATCGGCACGATCATCTCCCTGAAGGGCCGCGGCATCCGCCGCAGCATCACGGTGCGCCGCATCGTGCAGGGCGAAGGCGTCGAGCGCATGTTCCCCATGCACAGCCCGCGCGTGAAGGACGTCGTCATCACGCGTCGCGGTGAAGTGCGCCGGGCCAAGCTCTACTTCCTGCGCGACCGCGTCGGCAAGCAGACGAAGGTCAAGGAACTGCTCGGCGAGAAGGTGCGCCGCGAGCGCGAGTTCGACAAGGCGATGCGCGCTGCCTCGTCGAGCGAAGAGGGCCCGGCGGGCGAGCCCACTCCAGCCAAGACCGAGAAGCAAGTCCCGGTCAAGGTCGGATGACATCGCGCACGCGCGCGTCCGCTCTCGGTTTCCCGTCCCCAGTTTCCGTTCCTAGTTTCCGTTTCCAGCTTCCCGTTCCCAGTATCCCGTTCCCGGTAACAAGGAACGCGCGGATCGAGGTCCCTCTCTGCGCGAGAGAACCCGTTCGGTTCGGAGCATCGAGATTCCCCAATGACTGAGAACCTGGGTCGCAAGACCACGTTGATCGTCCTGCTCGTGCTGGCGGCGATCGCCAGCATCCTCTACTTCCCGCTGACGGGCGAGAAGCCGTTCCGCCTGGGTCTCGACCTGCAGGGCGGCACGCGCATGGTGTTCCGCTTCGACTTCGAGAAGGCGGTGGCGGACGGCTCGATCACGCGCGCCGAGCTCTCCGACAAGCAGGGTCTGCTGCAGGAGTTCGCGAACATCATCCGCGGCCGCGTCGATCCGAAGGGCGTCATGGAGCTCAGCCTCCGGCCCGAAGGCGAAGACCGCCTCGTGATCGAGCTGCCGGGTGCCGCCGTGGCCAGCGGCGTGCAGGTCCGCTCGAAGCTCCTGAAGGACATGTCCGCCGATCCGGAATCCGATGCCGGCAAAGTAATCGAGCTCGACGCGACGAACACGTCGGGCAAGAACGAGGAGATCCGCGCGATCAACTCCTTCCCGCCGACGGGCACCGTTCACATCGGTGACGAGGAGATCATCTACACGCAGCGCACGAACAACGTGCTCTACGTCGGCAAGCGCGGCAACGAAGGGACCAAGCTCTCCGAGCACAAGGCCGGCGAAGTGGTCGAGCTGCTCGAGAGCGACGAGCTCATCCGCAAGATCCTCAACGTCGGGGACATGCAGTTCTTCATCAAGGCCATGCCGGCGGACTTCACGTCGATGGGCACGGACGAGCCCAGCGAGCAAAAGAAGGTCGACGACTGGCGCAAGGATCACCCGAACGCGCCGATCGAGGACTTCAATCGCCTGAAGGCGGCGAACGGCGGTCCGCCGGTGGGCCTGCACTGGTATCCGATGCGGGCGAAGGCGGACGAGCTGCACGATCCCAACGAAGTGCGCACGTTGATCTCGCTCGTGACGCCGCACCCGACCACGCCGGGCGCCGATCCGAACGAGTGGGTCTTCACCGGCAAGGATCTCGCCAGCGTCGGCTTCACCACGGATCAAGACACGGGCTATCCGTCGGTCATGTTCGAGATGTCCGCCGACAAGCGCAGCGCGTTCGGCGAGTTCACGGGCGCCAACGTCGATCACGGCATGGCGATCGTGATGAACGGTGAGATCGTCACGCTCGCGACGATCCACGGCAAGCTCATCGGCCAGAGCCAGATCAACGGCGGCAACGCGGGCTTCACGAACAAGGAAGTGTCGGACCTGATCTCCGTGTTGCGCTCCGGCTCGCTCCGCATCAAACCCGATCTGCTCGACAACGCACGCGTGGGCGCGAGCCTCGGCGACCAGTACGTGCTGAAGGCGCTCTACAGCTCGATCGCGGCGTTCGTGTTGATCGTGGTGTTCATGCTGTTCTTCTACCGGCGGCTGGGCATGTTCTCGGTCATCGGGCTCATCATCAACCTGTTGCTGTTGCTGGGCACGCTCGCCTTCTTGCGCGCGACGCTCACGCTGCCGGGTGTCGCCGGCATCATCTTGACGCTCGGCATGGCGGTCGACGGGAACATCCTGATCTACGAGCGCCTGCGCGAGGAAATGAACCGCGGCATGAAGCTGATCCAGGCGGTCAAAGCCTCGTTCGAGCGCGCGGCGGTCACGATCATCGACTCGAACCTGACGACGCTGATCGCAGGCGTGATCCTGTACTTCGTCGGCACGGGTCCGATCCGCGGGTTCGCGACGACGCTCAACATCGGGATCCTCTCCACGTTGTTCACGGTCATCGTCGTGACCGAGGTCTTGGTGCTGAAGGACCTCAAGCGCGGCACGACGCGCTACTCGATGATCAAGATCCTCGAGAAGCCCAAGATCCGCTTCATGGACGCGGCCAGGATCGCGATCCCGATCTCGATGACGATCATGGTGCTGGGCCTCATCCTCTTCGCCGTGCTGCCGAACGAGAAGAAGCTCGGCATCGACTTCCTCGGCGGGTTCACGGTGACGGCGCGCACGCAACAGCCGGAGCAAGAGGACCGGATCCGTTCGCTCGTGTCCGGCATCGGCGGCACGATCGGCGAGTCAGCGCAGATCCAGGCGATCACCGATTCGGGCAACAAGAAGGACGGCTTCACGACCTGGCGCATCACCTTCAAGCTGCAGGGTGAAGAGACCTCGTCCGAGGTCGCCAACGGGAAGACCGGCCTCGAGAAGATCAGCAAAGCGCTGGCGCCCGTGCTGCAACGGGGTCCCGTCGAGCTCGCGCTGACGACCGCCGAGAACAAGCAGGCCGTCAAGGGCGAGCTCTACCTCGAGGACGAGCACGCCGACGCGGACATCGTCGAGGCGCTCTCGACCGCTGGTGTGAACGACGTCGCTTTGAAGGTGTCGCCTGACCATGCGCACCAATACTCGTTCACCGGCGACGTCGACTCCGAGAAGGGCGAGGAGGAGGTGAAGTCGGCGATCCAGACGGCGTTCACCGGCACGAAGGACAAGAAGCACCTCCCCTTCCGCCTGATGACGCCGATCCCCGAGTCGTCGTTCGTCGGCGCGCAGGTCGGCGGCGAGTTGCGCGACAAGGCGGTGCAGGCCGTGCTCTTGAGCTTGCTCGGCACGATCCTGTACTTGCGCATCCGCTTCGCGGAGTACAGCTACGGCGTCGCGGTCGTCGTCTCGCTCGCGCACGACGTGCTCATCGCGCTGGGTGCGCTGGCCGTCGCGTGCTGGAGCGGCCTGCTCCAGGCCGAGCTCGACCTGGCGATGATCGCGGCGTTCTTGACGATCATCGGCTACTCGCAGAACGACACGATCGTCATCTTCGACCGCGTGCGCGAGAACCTGCCGAAGTCGAAAAAACCGCTGCGGGACGTGCTCGACGACTCGATCAACGAGACGCTCGGTCGCACGATCCTGACGACGTCGACGGTCGTGCTCACGCTGCTCGTGCTGTTCCTGTTCAACGTCGGATCGCGCAACGTGCTCGAGGGCTTCTCGTTCTGCATGCTCATCGGCGTGATCTCGGGCGCCTACTCGACGGTGTACGTGGCGAGCCCCGTGCTCCTGTGGTTCGAACGTCGCGCGCAGAAGCGCGGCGACGGCGGCGGCAGGGAATCCTCCACCGCCGTGGTGAGCCAACCTCCGGCGGTGGTCTGAGGAGCGCGGAGCGGAGCGTCCCGTCATGCGCATCGCTCTGTGGCTCCTGGTCCTCGTGACCGTGTGCGCGGGGCTGCTTCTGTGGAACGAACGCATCACCGTGCAAGCGCGGGCCGAGCGTGAGGCACTGCGCCCCAGCCGCACGCAGTGGGGTGAAGCGGGCGACGGATTCGGTCACGCCATCGTCGGCGAGAAGAGCGGCGCGCCGCTGATCGAGCCTGCGCCGGCGCCAATTCCCCCACCGGTGGGAAGCAGCGGCAGCAATCCGCAGGGCGGGCAGGGGAATGGTTCCGATCGACAGCCAACGAAACCGCACGCTGCGACCGAGCACGTCGTCGCTCCAGGCGAGTCGCTTTCGACGATCTGCCAGGCGCACTACGGCACTTCGAAGCCGGACGTCGTCGAAGCTGTCGCACGCGCCAACAAGCTCGAGAAAGCGGGTCAGATCCGCGCCGGGATGAAGCTCGTGCTCCCGCCTCTGAGCGAGCTGTCGAAGGATCAGCAGCGCTGAACGAGCCGCAGCAGTTCGCGCGTCGTGGCAAAGGTTGCCTGAGCGATCACCGCGAACTCACGCGGGTATCAGGCTGTCTCCGACCAGAACCGGACGGCGGCTCGTGTCGCGACTCATTTCGCGCGACGCCGACCCCGAGGTGACGACGAGTCCGCCCAGTCGTCGGGTCGAACATCGTCATCCCCTTCCGCGCGACCGTCGGCGTCTTTCCTCTCCGGCGCAACGGGTGACTCGACCGGCGCCTGGATCACGTCGAAGCGCACGTTCTCGCCGGCACCGCGGCGCAGGTTGCCGAGCGCGCCTTCGGTCAAGCGCACACGCAAGCGATGCTCACCCTTTTCATCGTCGACGGCTTCTTCGACAGGCCGTCCGAGGCGGCGGACCGCGGCGTCGAGTCTCCCGTCGGCGAGCGGCATGTGCACGTCAACCAGGAACGAGCGCGCGTCGAGGCGCTTGCGCACGGCTTCGTCGAGTCGATCGAGACCGTCGCCGGTGTGAGCCGACACGTACACGACGTCGGTCGCGTCGTTGGGCACGAGGCTCTGCAGGTGCAACGGGTCCTCGACGCGATCGATCTTGTTGAGCACGACGACGCCGACGCGCGTGTGGAACGAGAGCGACTCGAGCACGTCCTCGACCGCGGCCATCTGTTCGGGTGCACGCGGATGCGAGGCGTCGACGACGTGCAGCAGTAGATCCGCCTCGAGCGTTTCTTCGAGCGTCGCGTGGAACGAGGCCACGAGATGGTGCGGCAGGCGCTGCAGGAACCCCACGGTGTCGGACAAGAGCACGACGCGCCCGTCGGACAATCGCCACTGCCTCGTCCGCGTGTCGAGCGTCGCGAACAACATGTCGGCCACGAGCTCGTGAGAGCCGGTAAGCGCGTTGAGCAACGTCGACTTGCCGGCGTTCGTGTACCCGACCAAACCGATGGTGAAGAGCTCGTTGCGCGAGCGTACTTCGCGCTTCTTGCGCTGCTCGATCTCCGCCAGCTCCTCGCGCAGGTCCTGGATGCGCTTGCGCAAGAGACGCTTGTCGGTCTCGAGCTGCGTTTCGCCCGGACCGCGCGTGCCGATCGCGCCTTCGTGCCGTTCGAGGTGCGTCCACATGCGGCGCAAGCGCGGCGCGATGTATTCGTTCTGCGCGAGCTCGACCTGCAACCGCGCCTGACGCGTGCGAGCCCGCCGCGCGAAGATGGCCAGGATCAGCTCGGAGCGGTCGATGATGCGCACACCCCAGGCCTTCTCGAGGTTGCGTCCCTGCGCGGGCGAGAGATCGTTGTCGACGACGACGGCGTCGGGATGCAGCGCCTCGACCTGCTCCTTGATCTCGTCGACTTTTCCGCTGCCGAACAGCGTCGCCGGGTCAGGACGCGAGCGCTTTTGCACCACCATCTCCCCCACCACGTCCGCCTCGGCGGCCGCGACGAGACCGCAAGCTTCGGTCAGATCCTCCTCGGGATCGGCGTCCTCCATGTCGGTGAAGCGCACCCCCGTGACCAGCACGCGTTCCCGCGGTGCGCGCGTGGCGCGTGTCGGGTGCGACTTCATGCGACCGGATCCGGCGTGCGCACGGGTTCGTGCGACAGCTCGACGCGCGTGACACGTTCGCCTTCGATCGTCGGCTCGAGCACGCTGTGCGTCCGCCATGCCGGCAGCACTTGCGGAAACTCCGTGCGGTAGTGCGTGCCGCGCGATTCTTCGCGCGCGAGCGCCGCGAGAGTCGACAGGTGCGCGATCGTGAGCATGTTGACGAGCTCGAACGCGCGCGGCTCGTCCAGCCCGAGGTCGGTGACCGCGCGCGACCAGAAGCGGATCTTCGAGAGCGCGTCCTCGAGCCCGGTGCTGTTGCGCTCGACGCCCACTTGGCGCCACATCAGCGACTTGAGCGAGTAGATGATGTCCTGCAGGTTGACGTGCACGCCGGGCGGCGGCTTCTGTCCGTGCGAGCCGTCGTGCGAAGCAACCGTGTTGACGTCCACGTCGAACCGATCGCGCGCAACGAGCTCGCCGCAGCGCAGGCCGAGCACCATGCCCTCGAGCAGCGAGTTCGAGCCCATGCGGTTCGCGCCGTGCAGTCCGGAGCTGGCACACTCGCCGATCGCCCACAGTCCGCTCACGTTCGTTCGTCCGTCGCCGTCGACCTGCAGTCCGCCGACCATGTAATGCGCTCCGGGGCGGACCGGCACGGGATCCCGCGCGATGTCGATGCCGAAGAAGCGACAGATGCGGCTGATCCCCGGGAAGAGCTTGTGCGGATCGCCCTGGATGCCGGAGAGGTCGAGATACACGCTCGTGTCGTTCGTCGCGACCATGCGCGCCGAGACCGCGCGCGAAACGACGTCCCGCGGCGCGAGCTCCGCAGCCGGATGGAACTCGGGCATGAAGCGCTTGCCGTTCTTGTCTCGCAGCACGCCGCCGTGTCCGCGCACGATCTCGCTGATGAGCACGCGCGCCGCGCCGGCGATGTAGAGGCACGTCGGGTGGAACTGCACGAACTCGAGGTCGCGCACGATCGCGCCCGCGCGGAAACCGATCGCGACGCCGTCGCCGGTCGCGATCACGGGGTTGGTCGTCTCGCGGTAGATCTGTCCTCCGCCTCCGGTCGCGAGGACGACGTGACCGCCGGCGAAAGCGATGCGGTCGCCGCGCGGGTTCATCGCCAGCACGCCGCACGCGCGTCCGTCGGTTCCCGTCAGAAGATCGATGACGAAGAAATTCGAGAACGCCGTGATGTTCGGATGGTGCGTGAGGGCGCTGCACACGGCGCGCTGGATCTCGACGCCGGTCGCGTCGCCGCGTGCGTGCGCGATGCGCGGATGGGTGTGTCCGCCCTCGCGCGAAAGCTGGAGTTCGCCGTCCGCGCGTCGGTCGAACTCGGCGCCCATCCCCACGAGTCGGCGCACGGCTTCCGGTCCGCCGCGGACGACGCGCTCGACGGTGTCGAGTTCGGAGAGGCCGCAGCCGACCGTCATCGTGTCGGCGATGTGCGCCTCGAACGAGTCGGGCGACTCGAGAACGGCGGCGATACCGCCTTGGGCCCAGAGCGTGTTGCTCTCGAGGAGGTCGGCCTTGGCGATGACAGCCACCGAAGCGCCGGCGTCCGCGGCCGTCAAAGCCGCGGCGGCACCGGCGATTCCGCTGCCGACGACGATGACGTCAAAGCGGTACCAAGGCACCTGGCGGAACGAGAAGGGAACGAGGTGGCGATCGAGGGCGAGGGGTTCGACGTGCACTGGAGGTTCGTGCCGGGAAGGGTGCTCGTTCCAGAGCTCGTTCCAGGGCGTCACCCGATTGTAGTCGGGAGCATTGCAGCCGCTGCCTCCATTTCGATGGCGAGGTCACCGAGGCTTCGCGCGAGCGCCACTTCTCGGCCCCGTGACGCGGCGTTGCCTGGACGCCAAAGCGTTGCCTGCACGGCCGACGCATTGCCTGCACGGACAAAGCGCTGCCTGCACGGATCTAGCGCGGCCTGCACGGATCTAGCGATGCCAGTACGGCCCAAGCCCTGCCCGTAGGGCCAAGTGACGATCCTACGGAAGGGCGTTGCTGGGAGGGCCAGGGGTTCACTGCGGGGAAGGGGTTGCCTGGAGGGCCAGGAATGCTGTACGGCAGGGCGAACCTTCAGGGGCCAGGCAGTGCCTGCGTCCCGAACGTCGATGGTCCCCTGTACGAGCTTCACAGTTCGGGACTTGTTCGGGTCCTACGTCGCGGGTAGATTCGGGGTCCGTTAGGGTTACGCCGCCGCAGAGCGACCGCACCCCACTCTCAGCCCCACCCGAACCGCCTCGGCAAAGGAGCCCTCGATGAGCCTTCTCCTCACCCATGTCCGTAGTGATCTCGCCTCGTTCGTGTTCTTCGCACTGGTGATCGTCAGCACCTTCTTGCTTTGATGCTCCGCATGACCACCGCACCGCTCACGCGTCGTCAGCGCGACATCCTCGACTTCTTCGTTTCCTATTCGGATGAGCACGGCATCAGCCCGACGCTCGAGGAAATCGCGAGCAAGCTGGGCGTCAACAAGGTCACGGTGTTCGGCCACGTCGCCGAGCTCGAGCGCAAAGGGTTTCTCTCCAGATCCGCGCGCGGCGTGAGCCGCGGTCTCCAGATCAAGGCGCGCGTCCCGCGTTCCGGCACACGAATTCCTGTCCTTGGCAGAATCGCCGCAGGACGCCCGATCGAAGCGGTCGAAGACGCCGAGGAATTGGATCTCCACGATTTGCTCCCTCCTGGACGCGAATGCTTCGCGCTCCACGTCCGCGGTGACTCGATGATCGAAGACGGCATTCGCGACGGCGACATCGTTCTTGTGGAGCAGCGCACCGAAGCACGCAACGGCGAGACCGTCGTCGCTGTGCTACCCGGGGAGGAGACGACGCTGAAGCGCTTCTACAAGGAGCGCAATCGGATCCGGCTCCAACCGGCCAATGCGACCCTCGAGCCCATGTACGTGCGCGACGTCGAAATTCGGGGCGTTGTCGTGGGCGTGATTCGAAGATTCTGAGTCGCCTTTGCGTGGGGGGCGTACTCGCTAGGTCACAACGGAGCTGTTGCCTCGGATCAGCCTCTGCACTCTGCCTGGTAACGCGAAGTCGCTCCGCTGTAGGCACACAAAGAGTCTCGATGGGCGCGGGCGATCCAATGCCCCTACTTGTTCAACCACGAGAAGTTTGCAGCTTCCCCGCGCTCAGGCAACTATGCCCGGCCTCAAGCTTCGCGATTGCGAACGTCGTGATCAAGGTTTGAATCCGCGGTCGGTGTTCCGCGCTCACGCTTTCGCGGGATACGTGAAGGTCCGCAGGGGAACAGCACGAGTCGAGAACCCGCTCGAGGAAATCGCTGAGTCGCTGAGGCCCGCCTCGGCCGTTGAACTACCGCATCCACCGCATTTGGGGCGGAATCGTCCAACGACCCCGCGACCGAGAAGCGTCGAGGGCTCTCAGGCGCCTCCGATCTGGGTGGAAGCGTTCAAGGGTCTCCGCTCCCAACCGGTGGGAGCTCACGTTTGCACCTTTGCGTCGACCCAATTCGTCGAGGCCACCCCCCTGAGGCAATTTGAGTGTGCCCTATCCAAGTTGACCTTCACGGGGACGCTCGGTGTTCGACATGCGGGGCTTTGGCGCGGCAGCGATGACCCAATCAAATGGGCACAAAAAAAGAGACGCACGCGCTTGCGCACGTGCGTCTCCAGGAAGGCCCCGGCGATTACCTACTTTCTCGCGTTTGCAATATCATTGGCGGTGCTCGCTTGACGACCGTGTTCGGAATGGGAACGGGTATGGCCAAACACCTATCATCACCGGGAATACGCAAAGCACGGCAGCCTGGCTCGGTTAGAGCCGATGGCGCCATGCCTTGTTGTACGAGGTGAATCGCTGAGAAACGAAGAGAAATTAGAAGTCGACATGCGACCCTTGTTCGTTGGGCAGGGCTGTCACGAGGACAGTCATGCACAAGGAAAAAGGTGGCTAAGCCGATCGCCCGATTAGTACCGGTAAGCTCAACATGTTGCCATGCTTACACCGCCGGCCTATCAACCTGGTAGTCTTCCAGGGGGCTGGTTGGGATGACTAGTTTTGGAGAGGGCTTCGCGCTTAGATGCATTCAGCACTTATCCGTTCCGGTCTTAGCTACCCAGCGCTGCCACTAGCGTGACAACTGGAACACCAGAGGACCGTCCACCCCAATCCTCTCGTACTAGGGGTAAACCTCCGCAATCATCCTTCACCCACGTCAGATAGGGACCGACCTGTCTCACGACGGTCTAAACCCAGCTCGCGTACCGCTTTAATTGGCGAACAGCCAAACCCTTGGGACCTCCTTCAGCCCCAGGATGCGATGAGCCGACATCGAGGTGCCAAACCTCCCCGTCGATATGAACTCTTGGGGGAGATCAGCCTGTTATCCCCGGAGTACCTTTTATCTGATGAGCGACGGCCCTTCCACTCGGAATCCGCCGGATCACTAGGACCTACTTTCGTACCTGCT
>JBBQNP010000046.1:0-31488 GCA_038330085.1 Planctomycetota bacterium
CGTCGTCCCTCGCTCCCGCCTTCGCCGGCGGTCGCGGTTGCCTCGCCGCGAGCCAGCCCACCGTCGAAACGCAAGTCGACCAGAGCATCCAGGAGGCCGTCGACCTCGCCGCGTTCGGCATGTCGGTCGAGACGAAGCTCACGGAAGTGCAGTCGACCGTCCACGAAGAATCGCTCACCTACGTCAGCGCGCAGGGCGAGTGCCTCATCCAGCAACGCCTCGAGGACGAGATCGCACAGATGCGCGCGCGCGCCGGACGCTACCTGGTGCACGCGTTCGAAGTCCAAGCGCTCCAGCGCGAGATCATCTTCGCGCGCCTCGAGCGGGCGATGATCGAGCTGCGCCGCCGCTGGGCGGTCGGTGACGCGGGCGACGACGTCATGCAGAAGGCGCTCGAGGCGCTGCAACTGCAGGCCTGGACCTACTTGGACTCGGGCTCGCCAATTTCGGTGCGCCAGCGTCTGCAGGACGCCATTTTCGCGGCGCAAGCGGTCGCGGACAACGACTTCCTCGTGCTTTCGAAGCATCTCGACTTCGTGCGAATCATCTATCAGGCACGCGTGGATTCGGCGGTGGAGGTCCTGAAGAAGCACATCGCCGCGGGCGTGGCTTCGAAGCGCGACTACGCACGTGTCCGAGCCGCGATGAGCGCTCTCGCGCGAGTGAAGCAACAACTTCTGCCGTACGACTGCGACTGAGATCGCACGCTCGAGAGCGAGTTTCGCGCCGGGTCCGTCTTCGCGACGGGCCCGGCGCTCGTTCCGGGTCGGTGGCATCGTGTACGCTGCAGAAGCATGACCCAGCCCACGCCGACGCCGCGCACCGTGTCGGAGATGGTGCAGATGGCGCGCGCGTTCCTCGAGCGCAAGGGCGTCGAGTCGGCGCGCCTGGAGAGCGAGCTCTTGATCGCGCACGCGCTGTCGACGACGCGTCTCGGGCTCTTCATGCAGCTCGATCGGCCGATCGAGACGTCCGAACTCGATCGCGCGCGGGACCTGTTGGTGCGGCGCGGTCGCCGCGAGCCGGCCGCGTACATCCTGGGCGAGCGCGAGTTCTACGGGCGCAAGTTCAAGGTCGGACCGGGCGTGCTCGTGCCGCGGCCGGAGACGGAGCACCTCGTCGATCGCGCGCGCGATCTGGCGCGCGAGCGGGCGGCGCGCGGCGATCCGATCCTGCACGCGGCGGATCTCGGAACGGGCAGCGGCTGCATCGCGATCACGCTGGCGCTGGAGGTCGAAGGCCTGTCGGTGCTGGCCGTCGACGCGAGCGCGGATGCGCTGGCGTACGCACGCGAGAACGCGCAGTCGCTCGGTGTGCATTCTCCCGGCGCCCAGCCTCCCGGCGCACAGTCTTGCGAAACGCAGCGGGTCGAGCTCGTCGAGGGCGAGGGCTTCGACGTGCTTGCGCGCGCCGTGCACGATAGTCGCCGCACGTTCGATCTCCTCGTCAGCAACCCGCCGTACATTCCGCGCTCTGCACGCAGCACGCTCGCGGCCGAAGTCGCCGAGCACGAGCCCGAGATGGCGCTGTTCGCTCCCGATGCCGACGCCGATCACTTCGTGCGGCGTCTGATCGAGGAGCGACGCGCGCTCGTGACGGTGGGCGGCACGATCCTGGTCGAACTCGGTCACGACCAAGCCGCGCGCGCGAGAGAGATCGCGCGCAAGGCAGGGGCGAATGTGCGCTTGCATCCCGACTACGGCGGTCACGAACGCGTGCTCGAGATCACGGTCGAGCCGGCTTGATCCGGCCGGTTCTTGCTTGTTCGGTGCCGCGCGCAACCCTAACGTGACCCGAACGGCACGTCGTTGCGGGCTGTCTGCAGGCCGAATCTCTGCAGGTTGGTATCGGTGAGCGCGCCGTCAGGAGGGATCGCATGTTCGGAAGGAAGCCGGCCGGCAGTCGGCCGAAGGATCCGCGGCGCGGCGGGGAGCGGCGCGCGCGCGAGCGCGAGAGCGTCACCGATCTCGTCGCCACGTTGCAGAGCGACCCGCGCTGGGCCGTGCGCTTCCATCATTGGCATCGCATCGCAGCGCGGCCCGCGCTCGTCGAAGAGTTTCCGGTGCGCATCGACGCGCGCATCCGCGAACTGTACGCGCGGCGCGGCATCAACGACCTGTACGCGCACCAATCGCGCTTCGTCGACGCGGCGTTGTCGGGACGTGACGTGCTGGTCGCGACGCCGACGGCGTCGGGCAAGACGCTCTGCTACACGATCCCGATCCTGCAGTCGCTGCTCGAGAGCGGTGGCTCGGCGCGAGCGCTGTTCTTGTTCCCGACGAAGGCGCTGTCGCAAGACCAGTCGGCCGGCCTGACGTCGATCGTCGAGGAACTGGGCGAGGACTGGCACGCGTTCACGTACGACGGCGACACGCCGCCGTCGGTGCGGCGCACGCTGCGCGACCGCGGTCACATGGTGCTCACGAACCCGTGGATGCTGCACGCGGGGATCCTGCCCAACCACGCCAAGTGGAGCGAGCTCTTCCGCGACCTGCGCTACATCGTGATCGACGAGGTGCACACGCTGTCGGGCGTGTTCGGCTCGAACGTCGCGAACGTGCTGCGCCGGTTGGTGCGCATCGCGCGTCATTATGGATCGGATCCGAAGTTCTTGTTGTGTTCGGCGACGTTGCGCGACGGTGCTTTGCACGCGAAGCGTTTGATCGGCCGCGACGTGCTCGTGATCGACGAGGACGGCTCGCCCGCAGGAGAGCGCACGTTCGGCGTGTACAACCCGCCGATGCTCAACCCGGTCGCGGGCTTGCGGGCCAACGCGCTCGAGGAAGCGCGCGAGCTGGCGCGCACGCTGTGCGGTCCTTCGCACCAGACGATCTTCTTCTGCAGACGGCGCACGTCGGTCGAGGTGCTGACGCGCTACCTGAAGGAGGGTGCCGCGCAGATGGGCCTGAAACCCGAGGAGGTTCGCGGATATCGCGGCGGGTACCTGCCCTTGTTGCGGCGCGAGATCGAGGATGGTCTCCGTGCCGGCACAGTCAAGGTCGTCGTGTCGACGAACGCGCTCGAGCTCGGCATCGACATCGGCGCGCTCGACGTCGCGGTGCTCGTCGGCTATCCGGGATCGCAAGCTTCGTTCTGGCAGCGCGCCGGACGCGTCGGTCGGCGGCAGCGTCCGAGCCTCGTCGTGCAGATCGCGACGAGCGATCCGGTCGACCAGTACTTGGCGCGGCATCCCGAGGCGTTGTTCGGCACCCCGAAGGAGCGGCTCGCGCTCGATCCGGACAACCTCGTGATCCTGAGCGAGCAGGTGAAGTGCGCTGCGTTCGAGCTCTCGTTCCGCGAGACGAAGCCGGACAAGGTCGTCGAGGGCGGAATGCCCGCGCAATCAAGCGGCGTCGACGATCCAGCATTCGGCTCGGTGCCGAACGTGAGCGACGTGCTGGACTACCTCGCGGAGGAAGCGCGCCTCCTGTTGAAGCGCGATCACACGTGGTGGTGGATGGCCGACGCCTATCCCGCGCAGGACGTGACGCTGGGCGGGACGGATCCCGACAACGTGCTCGTGCTCGACGTCGATACGAAGAAAGCGATCGGCGAGATCGATCGTGCCGGCTCGATCGCGAGCGTGCACGAGGGTGCGATCTACCTGGTCGAAGGCGAGATCTGGAAGATCGAGCGGTTCGACTACGAAAACCGCCGCGCCTACGCGCGCTCGGTCGACAGCGACTACTTCACCGAGGCCGAAGTCGACACGACGGTCCGCATCCTGCGCCTCGAAGAACGCGCGAAAAGGTGCCTGGCGCCGATAGCCGGTATTCCCGGCGATCGGTGCCTGGCACCGTCACGCCAACCCGACACGACGGCAGGGAGCGGATCGAGCGAACGGTGCCAGGCGCCGGTTGCCGGGAATACCGGCAACCGGCGCCAGGCACCTTCGCCGTCGACGGTGCCCGCATCGAATGACGCGACCGACCCCGGCGACACCGAAGACCTCTCCGTCTGGCGCGGCGAAGTCCACGTCACCTCGCTCGCCACCCAGTACAAGAAGATCCGCTTCTACACGCGCGAAAACGTCGGCGCCGAAGACATCCACCTGCCCGCCGAAGAGCTCGACACCGAAGCCTTCTTCCTCACGCTCTCCGACGCGACCGCGCTCGACCTCGGTCTCGCCGGTGGCGATCGCGGTGCTGCCTGGCGCGGCGTCGGCACGATCTTGCGTCGCGTCGCGCCGATGTTCGTGCGCTGCCAACCCAATGACCTCGGTCTCTCCACCCACGTGCGCTCGACGCACTTTCTCCGGCCGACGTTGATCCTCTACGACGCGGTGCAAGGCGGCGTCGGTCTCTCCGAGATCCTCTTCGCGAGTTGGCGACAGCTCGCCGCCGCCGCGCTCGATATCGTCACGAACTGCGCCTGCGTGAACGGTTGTCCCGGCTGCGTCGGTCCCGTCGAAGAAGTGGGTCCGCTCGGCAAGGAAACCGCGCGCAACGTGCTCGCGCACCTCGCGCACGGCCCCGATCCGGTGCCCGCGTCGATCGAGGACGCCTCCGAAATCGAGATCGGAGTCGACGGGTGAGCGACGAGTCGATCCGCGATCGCTTGAAGCGCCTGCGTCGCGGTTCGGAGCACACTTCCACTGCCGAGGTTCCGGTTCCGCACGAAGTGGTGGAGATCGGCCAGCCTGAACCCGGGATCGTCGCCGGAGAAGCAGCCGAGCTTGTTTCCGCCGAGCCAGTGACCCGCTTTGATCGGGCGGACAATTCTGCGAGTAGCGAGGCCGTCTCGATGGCCCCGGATGCATCACCGCGATCCGCAGCGTTCGCTCGTCTCCTGCGTCGCGCGCGCTCGACGACATCCGAGGAGGCACCTCTCCCGCCGCGCGAGCTGTCGTTCGACCCGCCGCGCGATCTTGTTCAGAGCGCCCGGGGCACGTGGGCGCGCACCCACATCTTCGAGAGCGGGCACCGACACGGATCGTTCGCGCTCGACGAAGTGCTCTCGATTGCGCCCACAAAGCTGGCCGAGTGCGCACGCGACGAACGCCTCGCGACCATCGACCTCGAGCGCGCCGTTTTCTTCGACACGGAGACGACCGGCCTGTCGGGCGGAGCGGGGACCTACGTGTTCCTCGTCGGCCTCGGCCGGTTCACCCGAGCGGGCTTCGAGCTATGGCAAGGCTTCCTCCCGCATCCCGCCGACGAAAAAGTGCTGCTCCAAGAGGTCGCCGAACGGATCGCCGACGCGAGCGCGATCCTCTCGTTCTTCGGCAAGTCGTTCGACCGCCACCGTCTCGAGGACAAGATGCGCCTGCACGGCGTCGCGCCGCCGTTCGAGCAGAGCATTCACTGCGACCTCTACTATCCGCTGCGTCGCGCGCACCGCGGGAAGTTCGAGAACTGCCGCTTGAAGACGCTCGAGCGCGAGCTCGTCGACGTGCAACGTGGCGATGACCTGCCCGGCAGCTTCGCGCCTGCCGCGTGGTTCGACTTCCTGGGCAAGCGCCCGCACCGTCTCGAGGGCGTGTTCCGTCACAACGCCGACGACGTGCTCAGCCTCGTCACGCTCGCGACGCACCTCGCGCGTTGATCGTTCAGCCCGCGTGCGCCTTCTTGATCGCCGCGAGGTCGAGCTTGTGCATGTGCATGATCGCGCTCATCGCGCGCGCCGATCCTTCGGCATCCCCGGGCCGTAAGATCTCGGAGAGGATCGTCGGGACCACCTGCCACGACACGCCGAACTTGTCCTTCAGCCAACCGCACTGCTGAGCCTTGGGATCACCGCCGGCCCTGAGCTTCTCCCAGTAGTGGTCGATTTCCTTCTGCGTCTCGCACCACACCATGAGCGAGACCGCTTCGGTGAACTTGAACAACGGTCCGCCATTCAGCGCGCCGAAGAGTTGACCGTTCAGCTCGAACTCCACGAACATGACGGTGCCCGGCTTCTGACCGTGCTGTTCGCGACCGGCTTCACCATAGCGCGAGATCGAGCCCATCTTCGAGTTCGGAAAGATCGCCGTGTAGTAGGCGGCGGCCTCTTCAGCCTGGTTGTCGAACCACAAACAAGGGGAGATGGAGTGGACACGCGGCATGACGGAGCTCCGGAGGGGACGAGGGTGTGGACGAACGAATCGCGGTGAGCGTGAGCCCGAGTGTGCCGCACACGCACGGCATGGCAAGACCGAAGCTTCGACCCGCGGGCACACTCTCGCCGCCCGGAACGATCCCGAGCGTGGTTCGATTCGCGCGCGGGCCCGCGGTGCGCGGTTCCGCACTCCTCGGCGTCCGCATGACATGCCATGACGGTGCCTTGCGTTCGAGTGCACTTAACCCGCGATCACGTCTCGCACGAACGCAGTGACGAGCTTGCAGGGATTCGCGAGCCGACATAGCGTCGGGCTTGGATGCTCGAAATCCGATCGGCGTGTTCGCTTCGGGATCCTTGCCGAATTCCCATGCGTTGCGCTCAGTTCCTGCTGCTCGCCGTCCTCGTGGCCTCGAACTCGATCGGAGTCGCAGCACGTGTCGGCGAGCCGAAGCCCGAAGAGCCGAAGTCAACCGTGCGCTTTGTGCTTCCGTGCGAGAACTACGCGAAGGGACTGGAGAAGGGGAAGGGAAACTTCGGCGTGCTCGTCACCGAGAAGTCGTCCCCGTTCTTCGACTCATGGCATCTGGCGGAAGACGTGTGGCTGCCCGCGGGCACCGATGTGCACGCGGTCGCGGACGGAATCGTGCGCTACTCAGCGTTTTCGCCGACGTGGACGGACGCGGACAAGCATGTGCACTGGAACCTCGGCAACGTCATCGTGATCGAGCACATGCTGGATCCGCCGATCGACGGGATGACCGCGGTGTGCTCCTTCTATGTCCACCTCGCGGCCGATCGACGCGTCGCGGTCGGCGACAAGGTGAAGCTCGGACAGACGATCGGCCGCATCGGCAAGGCCGACAGCGAAGAGAACGGGAAGTACCCCGCTCACCTGCACTTCGGTCTGCACAAGGGCGCGTACATCCAGATCCCGCCGGCGTTCGAACGCGAGCTGCGCACGTCCGCGCGATCGAAGGAGGGACTGCAGTTCTCTTCCACGACCTTTCACGGCGAAATCACGGTGAAGCTGCAAGGAAAGGATGCCGTCATCGTGACCGAGACCAGCTCCGGCAAGGACCTCGTGTTGTCGCTGCTCGTCGGCAGCACCGCACCGAAGGATTCGCCGCCCGACATCATGTGCTGGTGCGAAGGCTACGGCGCCAAGGAGACGATCGACGAGTGGCTCAGGCCTTCGACGTGGCTCGCAGCCAAGTCGGCAGTGTCGACGGGCGGTGATCACGAGCAATCACGCTGACCGACGCTGCCGAATCTTGCTCGGGGACGCGAGCAACTCGCGGATCCATCAGTTGGCCCATGAACGAGTTTCACAGTCCCAAACTTGATTAGGCGACAGTCGGGCGCGGAAGCCCAATGCGACTCTCGTCACCCGAGCCTTCGTCACGTCCACACGAGGAGAACGCTTCAGCTGTGCGTCAGCGGCAACGATGACGCGCCTGCGTGCTTACCGCGTCATCTGCCAGGTGCATGCGGATCGCCTCGGGCAACGCGATCTTCTCGGCTTGGAACACGCGCGCGGCGAGCGTGTCGGCGTCGTCGTTGATTTCGACCGGGACCTTGCGCTGCAAGAGGATCGGGCCCGCGTCGTATTCGTTCGTGACGTAGTGAACCGTGCAGCCTGTCTCCCTCGCACCGCTCGCGATCACGGCCTCGTGCACGCGATGACCGTACATGCCCTTGCCGCCGAACGCGGGCAACAGCGCGGGATGGATGTTGATCACCCGTCCCAGCCACGCTTCCGGAACCACGAGCAAGCGTAGGAAGCCGGCCAGCACGACGAGCTCGGCGCCGAAGCTCTCGGCCGCCACGAACGCGTCGCGTGAAAACGCTGCGGAATCAAGTTTGCGATCCGGGTCGATCACGACACTCGGAATGCCCAAACGCGCGGCACGCGCGAGCGCCAAGGCGTTCGCGGTGTTCGACACGACCATCGCGATCTTCGCGTCGAGCCGCCCCGCTGCGATCTCCTCCGCCAGGTTCTCGAGGCTGCGTCCGCCGCCCGACACGAAGACGGCGATCTTCGCGCGCGCGCTCACGCCTTCTCGACGCCGATTTCGTTCGCGGCCTTGTGCAAGTCGGGCGCGAGCGCGAACACCAGGTCTTCGAGCAGCGGCGCCATCTCGTCCGCCTTGCGCACGATCGAGCCGACATCGGAAATGCCTTCGCCCGCGTCCGTCACGCACACGATCGCGAGCATCGCAAGCCCCGCGTGCGCGGACGCGAGCAACGGCGTCGCAAGCCCTTGCACCGCGACGTCGGCACCGGCCTTCGCCCAGAACGCGCGCTCAGCCGGCGTCTCGACTGCAGGACCAATGGTGCACGCCGCGACGGCTTCGACGACCGGCACGCCGAGCTTCTTCGCGCGCTTCTGCGCAATCTTGCGCAGCGAATCGAGGTGGAGGCGCGACTGATCCGGGAACAGCGGACCGAGCTTCGACTCGCCCAGCCCGATCAACGGCGTGCGCCCCGACACGTTGATGTGGTCGCTCACGAGCGCGAGCGATCCGGGTGCGATCGGCTTGTGCTTCGCGCGTGCGAGCGCGAACCCGGCCGACGCATGCACGCACACCGGCGCTCCCGCGGCCGCTGCGAGCCAGCACGGATACCCGCGGATCCACGGCGGTTCTCCGAACGGCTGATGCGAGCCGTGCTCCGGCGGACCGGGCGCGTCTTCGAGCAGCCACACCGGCGTTTCGCCGAGCAGCCCCGCATGCAAGAGCGTGTCACGCCACGGAGCCGGTACGCCCTTCACGCGCGCGAGCGGGATGCGCACCATGTTCTTCAACCGCGAGGGCAGCATGCCTACGCCCGTCGCGAAGAAGAGCACGGCATCGGGCCGCGGCACCTTGCGTGCGACGAGATCGGCGACGGCGGTGGCGACGGCAGCGTCGAGTGTGCTCATGCGTGCCGATCTCCCTTTGGGCCCGGTTGGTTGCGCGTGCTCATGACCTGCTCGAGTGCGTCGAGCTTCGCGAGCACGGTACTCGTCGGGCATGCGAGACGAAACGACTTCACGCGCAACTTGCCGGCGCGGATCGGCTCGACCGCGGACGACTTCAAACCGAACACGTCGGCGATGACGCGCGCGATCTCTTCGTTCGCGCGTCCATCGACCGGCGGCGCGGACACGGCGATCTTCGGCATCCCGTTCCAAAAACCCGCGAACCCGCTGCGCTTCGAGCCCGGTTGCGCGCGCACGTCGAGCTGCGTCGCCGCACCCCCGTCGAGCGCGCGCACGCAAGCTCGCGCGCGACCGTCGGTGGGGGAGCTCATGAGCGACGTCACTTGACCGCGTCGGGGTCGAGGCCGTTGGAGAGCAGTCGAACCAACAGGGAGTCCTTGAAGTCGGTGATCAACCGCTCGTTCTCCGCCACCGCGCTCGACCACCGGCCGTCGGTCATCAGGCGCAACATCCCGCCGAGCACGTTGACCGCCGCCACTTCGCGCGCGGCCTCCTCGCGCTCGTCCGGTGCATGCGATGCAGCCTCGGTGACGAAGGCGAACGCGTCGAGCAATTCCTTTTTGTTGGGCTCGGTGAAGTTGGCCTTCTTCGAGCCGTCGAACATCTTGGCCGTCAGGTCGACGGCCTCGACGCAAGCGCTCAAGCGCAACAAGGCCGCGATCGAGCGCAGCTCGTCGGGGTTCCACTCGCGCGTGCAGCGTTCGCTGAAGAGGCGCGAGAGATCCTTGGTGTTGCCGCCGAACGCGGACCACGGCACGTGATCGGAAGCCCCGCCCGAGCCTTCGTACAAGAGCCCGACCGCGTCGGCGCCGACGGCGTTGCGCGTGACGCCCTTCTTCTCGCGCGGATCGACGAAGCTCTTGCGGCGCCAGTTGCCGGCCGCGCACTCCTTCGCGAGCGTTTCGATCACGGCGCGGCCGCGCGCGCAATCGGCCGCCTGCTCCTTCAAGAACGTCTGGCACTTCGCGCCGGACACGTTCGCCGCGACGCGTTCCAGCCGGACGCGGGCCGCTTCGAGGTCGAGCGTGCGCAGCTCGCTCTCGAGACCCGACGGACCGCCGAGCCCTTGAGCGACCGCGAGCGCGTCGTCCTTCTCGCGGCGGCGCACGAAGATGTCGCGCGAGGCTTCGACCGTGTGCATCCGCTCGCGCGCGGTGCGCCCGATGTCGAAGAGCTCGGACACGTTCGCCGGCGCTTCACCCATCGGGAAGTCAGGCAGGTCGAAGACGGGCATCAGCTCCTGGAACTTCTTCAGGCCGGCGTCGTACTCGCCCTTGTCGAGCAGGGTCGATGCTTCTCCGATCATCTGCTGCGCGTACATCACCGCCGTGCGCGAGACGATCGTCTCGATCGACTTCTTGCCTTCGACGAACTGCGGATCGTCCTTGAGCGCGGCCTGACCCTCGACCGCGCGCATCGCGATGAACGACTTGCCCGGGTGCGGCGGAGCTTCGTCGACCTTCGCGGCCGCGCGCAACCGCTCGAGGACGGCGTCGACCTCGACCTTGCGCGCTGCACGCGCCGCTTCCGCGCTGGCCATGTCGTTGGTGATCGCGTCGGCTGACTGCAGGGCCTCTGTCGCCGTCGTCGTGCCCTGGAACTTCGTCGCCAGGAGCCGCAGCTCGTCGCGCCGCTCGGCCGGCGTCAGCTCCTTGGTCTTGAGCTCGAGCAGCGCCAGCTTCGCGTTGGCTTCGAGCAGCTGCAGGTCCTTGTCGTCCTTCTCGGGGGTGGTCGTGACGGTCGCGCCGTGCACGGGCGGCTTGGTCGTCCCAGCGTTCGCGTTCGCCGGCAAAGTCGTCGTGTCGTTCGGCGAGGTCTGATTTTCCGTGCCGTTTCCATGCGCGAGCGGACCGGGTCCGCTCGTCGTGTGCGCGCCCTGTTGTTGCTGTTGTTGCCACCACCACCAGCCGCCGCCGCCGAGGACCAGCAGTAGGAAAAACACCAGCCCGCCGCGCGAGCGACGCGGTGCGCTCGGCTCGCCGGCCAGCGACACCGCGTGCGGGTTGGGCGAGCGCAGCCGTTGGATCTCCGCGAGCACGTCCGTCGCCGACGCGAAGCGCTCGGCCACGTCCTTCTTCATCAAGCGTCCGACCAGCGCGACCATCCCGTCCGAGATGTCGGGCGCGAACTCGCGCATCGATTTGGGCTCGTCGCGCAGGAGGCTGCGCACGATCTCGCGCGCGTCTTTGCCCTCGAACGGTGTCCGACCCGTCAACAACCGGTACGCCGTCGCACCGAGCGAGAACAGGTCCGAGCGCGAATCGACGCGCTCGCCGCGCGCCTGCTCGGGCGAGAGGAAGTGCGGCGTGCCGAACACCTTCTTGTCGCCGGTCTTGGCTTCCTCGCTCTCGACGTGCGTCGCGAGCCCGAGGTCGGCGATCTTCGTCGCGCCGACGTGGTTCTGCATCAGGTTCGCGGGCTTGAGGTCGCGGTGCACGATCCCGCGCGCCTCGGCGTACACGAGACCGCTCGTCGCGTCGCGTAGGATGTCAAGCACCTCCGTCTCGCTCAGGCGCGCGTCGTTGCGCAAGCGGTCCTCGAGGTTGCCGCGGTCCATGAACTCCATCGAGAGGTAGTGCGTGCCGCCCGCTTCGCCGACGTCGTAGACCGTGACTACGTTGGGATGGTTCAACGCGGCGGCCGCGCGCGCTTCGGCCTGGAAGCGGCGCACGAACTCGCGGTCGGCCTCGAAGCGCGCGGCGAGGACCTTGACCGCGACCGATCGCGCGAGGCTTTCCTGCACGGCGAGGTACACGTCGCCCATGCCGCCGCGGCCGATGCGCTTCTCGATGCGGTAGCCGGGGATCGACGGCAGCGGGCCGTTGCGCGTGGCGGTTTCTTCGAGCGGGGGGGCCGTGCCCGGTGTGTTCGCAGAGGTGTTCGCAGCGGTATTCGCAGTGGTGTTCGACGTCGTGTTCGACGTCGTGTTCGCAGCCGGTTGCGACGCCCCCAGCGCGGCTTCGAGTTCCTGCGTCTCGTCCGGTCGCGGCGCGCGCGCACTCGGCTTGGCAGCGGGCTTCCCCGCGGGAGCATCCGGATCGACAACGTAGAGTGTCGTCGTCCCGATCCCGATCTCGTCGCCGACCGACAAGCGCCCGCTGTCGACGCGCTTCCCGTTCAAGTACGTCCCGCCGCGCGTGCCCAGGTCCTGGACCGCGAAGCCACCTCCCTTCGTGCGTCGGATCGCGCAGTGCGCACCTTCGACGCCGACGCCGGCCACGACGTAGCCGGCCTGGCGCGCGTCGCTGCCGAGGACGAGCACGCCCGCGCGCGGCATGCCGGCCGGAGCGCGCGATTCGCCGCGCACCGCGAGCAGCCAACGATCGGTGTTGGTCTCGGTCACGCCAGCGCCTCCCCGTGCGGCAGGCCTTCGAAGAGCGCGCTGCCCACGCGCACGCAGTCGCTGCCCGCCTCGATCGCGAGCTCGAAATCGTCGCTCATGCCCATCGAGAGACGCAGCCTCTCACCGGGCGCGGACAGATCGTCGCGCAGACGCGCCAGGCGCGCGAAAACCGAGCGCGCGAGCTCGACCCGCAGAGGCTCGTCCTGCTCGACGAGGGGGGCGATCGTCATCAACCCCTCCAGGTGCACCGACCGCAGCGCACGAGCCGCCGCCAGTGCCTCGGGCAGCGCATCGGGCAACAAGCCGGACTTGGTCTCTTCGGGATGGAGCTTCACCTGCAGGAACACCTTCATGAATCGTCCCACATCTTCCGCGATCCGCGCGACGGTTTCGAGCAGTCGCAGGGAGTCGATCGAGTGGATCACGTCGGCCACCTCGACGACCGCCCCGGCCTTGTTGCGCTGGAGGTGCCCGATGAAGTGCCAACGTGCCTGCAACCCCGCACCTTGGAGGCTCCGCGCTTTGGCCACGAGATCGCCGGCGCGGCTCTCGCCCAGGTCGAGCTGGCCCGCCCGGACGAGGTCTTGGGCACGCGCGGCGTCGACCGACTTGGTGACGGCTACGAGCTCGATCTCGCGCGGTTGGCGGCGGGCGACGAGGGAGGCGGCCTCGATCCGCTCGCGCACCCGTGCCAGGTTCGTTTCCAGGTTGTTCTGCAAAGCGTCGGCAGGCGGCACCCCGGACGGAAAGGTCAGCCCGGAGGAGGGCGTCGTCGGCCCGTCGGGAGGTCGGGCGGCCCAAGTTACCCGGCCCGGGCGCGCCAGTCACCGATTGGGCAGTCGATCGACCTACGACGGCGGTCCAAAGAGGCGCTGTTCCAGGAGCTGCACCAGAAAGGGTGTACCGGCCGGGGTCCCTGCGACTCGCGGCAGGCAGAGCACGACCGGCTCGCCGCTACTTCCCATGCGCCTGTCGCCACTCCGTGACGTACGCCTCGAACTGCGGGGTGCCGTGCAGCGGCACGGGATCCTTGAACTCGTAGAGGTCGGACTTCACCGGGCGACCGAGCTCGATCGAACGACGCATCTGCGCGACGGCGCGCGTCACGTGAGCGTCGATGCGGCGCGCACGCTCGGTCGGACCGAGCTCCACGTCGGCGCGCAGACCCTCGACCGCGAAGATGCTGTTGCGCATCGCGTTCCAACGCAGGTGCGCATCGTCCGGCGCTGCCTCGATCGCGAGGTCCATGCTCTTCTCGGAAGCATCCCAGTCCTGCTGCTCGTGCTGGATCACCGACAGCATCTGGTAGTGGCTGATGTACGCGCCGAGGAACTCCGCATTGTCGGGGGCCAGCGCGCGCGCCCTTTTCTGTGCGTCGAGAGCGGCGTTCACGAGGTCGATGGCTCCGTCCACGTCTCCCAGATGTCCGACGGGAGAAGCCATATTCGCCTTGGCCTGACCCAGCCGCGACCACAGCAGCGCGTCCTCGGGCGCAGCGGCGACGAGCGACGTCAAGAGGTCGATCGTGCGCCGGTACAAGGGCTCCGCGAGGTCGTACTCCGCGCGTTGGTCGTAGGCGAGGCCCATCTGGTTGGTCACCGTGGCGAGCGACAAGCGGTTGCTGAGCGTGTCGGGGTAGTGCTCGACGAGGCCCTCGAGGAGCACGCGTGCCTCTTCGCACAGGGGCTGTGCGCGCTCGACGTCGTCGCTGCGTCGCAGCGCGCCGGCCAGGCTGTTCAGCGATTCGGCGAGGTTCGACTGTCGGACCACGGATGCGGGCTCGCGCCGTAGAGCTTCGCGCGCGAGCTCGAGAGCACGCTCCAGCGCGTCGACCGCCTCCGGATCGACGTGACCTGTCTGTGCACCGCGCATGAGGAACACGCCCAACTCGTTCCAACACGCGATCGAGAGCTGCAGCGTCTCGATGTCTGCTGGGCGTTCCTTGTAGAGCGCATCCGCTTCGCCGGCTGCATCGCGCAAGGCTGCGTGCGCCTTCACACCGCGCTCGATCGAGGCCAGGGAGCGCGCGCGTCCCAGGCGGTTGTTGATGCGACGCCAGCGCAGTCCGAGCGGATCGCTGCTGGTTTCTTGCGCATGAGCGAGCGCGTCGTCGATTTGGTCGTGCAGCGCGAGCGCTTCGGCACCGCGCCCGGAGGACGCGAGCAAGTCCGCTTGGCTCGTGAGCGCCTGGATCCAGAGCAGGTGCAGCTTCACGTCCCCGGATGCTTCGTCGCGCAACTGCTCGAAACCTGTGGCGGCCTCGTCGAATGCGCGCGTGCCCTCGACGTTGCGACCGAGGTCGGAGAAGAGCTGGCCCATGCGCATCTGCGCCTTGGCGACTTCGGCGCGCGCTTCACGGTTCGTCGATTCGTCGGCGGCGAACTCCTGCAGCAGGCTGAGCGCGTCTTCGAGCACCGCGCGGCGCACCGGCTCCATGCGCGGGACGAAACGCAGCTCGACGTCGCCCAGGTGGGAGAGCATGCGGTCGACCGCGTCGAGCGCGCGCGCGAAGTTGCGCTCGGCCCGGTCGCGTTGGGCGGCGACGACGATGGACGAGCGGTGCTGCTGCCAGCCGTACAGGATCGGCACGCCGATCACGAGCGCACACGTCAGGGCGATCGCAGCCGCGCGCGCCGGGCTGCGCTCGACGAAGCGCCGCACGCGCCGCACGACCCCGACGCGCCGCGCTTCGATGGGCCGTTTCGCCAGCAAGTTCTGCAGATCGCGCGCGAAGTCCGTCGCGCTCGCGTACCTGCGCGCAGGTTCGCGCTCCATCGCAGTCAGACAGATCGTCTCGACCTCCCACGACGCGCGCGGGTTGTCCACGCGCATCGACCTCGGCGTGCCGGTCTGGATCGCGCGGATCACTTCCGTCTCGCTCTTGCCTTCGAACGCCGCGTGCAGCGTGAGCATCTCGTACAGCGTCGCGCCGAGGGCGTGGATGTCGCTCCGCGGACCGACCGCGTTCGTGTCGCCGCGCGTCTGCTCGGGCGACATGTACTTGAGCGAGCCGAGCTGCGCACCCGAGCGCGTCAGGTCGCCCGTGTTGTTCGAAGCCGCCAGACCGAAGTCGAGCAGCACCGCGCGGCTCAGTCCGTCCGACGTGATCAGGATGTTCGACGGTTTGATGTCGCGGTGCACGACGCCGCGCTGGTGCGCGTGGTCGAGCGCCTGCGCGACCTGCTCGATCACGCGCACGCAAGCTTCCTCCCACGTGCCCTCGAACAGATAGCCCGCGTGCGCCGGATCGGGCGCGAGGTCGGCGCCGCTGAGTGAGGTGACACCGAGCCCAGCGACCGCGCGCGAAGACACGCGCTCGAGCACGGCCGCGATCGACTCGCCGCGCAGGAGGTCCATCGTGAAGTAGGGGACACCGTTCTCTTCGCCCACGGTGTGGATCGGAACGATGCCCGGGTGCTGCAGGCTCGCGACGATCTCGACCTCGCGGCGGAAGCGCTTGCGTGCGCCGGGGAAGAACACGCACTCGGGCCGGATGATCTTGAGCGCGACTTCGCGACCGAGGTCCTCCTGCACCGCGAGGTACACGATGCCCATGCCGCCGGCACCCAACGTCTTCAGCAGGCGGAAGGGGCCGAGCCGCTCCGGCATCTTTCCGTCGTGGAGATCGATCAGGCCGGCAGCGCGCAACACTTCGATACGTTTGCGCAGAGCGTCGGCCTGGTCCGGCGCTTCGCGCAAGATGCGCTCGAGCCCTGCCGACCCCTCGTCCTCGAGCGCACCGATCGCGCGCACGACGAGCTCGTCGAGCAATTCGTTGTCGCTGTGTGTGTGCGAGCCCATGGCGACTTGGTCCACAAAGCTCCCATCGTAGCCGGAATCACTCGAAGGGCAGCGATCCACTGGTCGGACGCGCGCGGGAGCGAGCGCCTTCGGCCCGCGGGTGCAGGAGGCGCAGCACCAGGCGCCGGCGCGTGCGGCTCGACACGCGCGCGTGCTCGCACGGACGGATGCCGGCAACCCACACGACTTCTTGCCCCGACACCACGATCGGGACGCGCGCGCGTCCTTCGCGCGGGACACCGGCGTCGGCGAGGAAGCGCGAGAGCGGCTTGCTGCCGGGCGCACCGAGACCGTGGAAGCGATCACCGGGCCGAGGAAAACGCACTTCGAGCGCGCGCCCACTCGCATCCGGATCCAGCGTCTCGAGATCGAGCTCGCACGCCAGCGCCGATCGCAACACGTCTGCCGTCGGCGGGATGTCGAGCACGTCCGCGGTGATCGAGCGTCCGTCGTCGAACGCGATCGCGCCCGGAACGGACAAGCGCGCACCGCGCCGCACGGGCATGTCAGCCTGCTGTGCGTCGCCGAACAACATGTGCTGGCTCGCGGTTGCCGCGCGAATGCCGGGAAGCGTCGACGGGCGCGGCGGCTCCAACAACAAGAGTTCGGAGCGCAGCCGCAGATGCCAGCCGCCCGTGAGCTCGTGCACTGCGCAGCGTCCACCGGCGAGATCGTCCACGACGTGCTCGAGAAGCGTCCTCGATGGCGAAGCACCCGCTCCCTCGGTGATCAGCCGCCACAGCGCGCGGCGTTGCAGCGGTCGCGCGAGCTGCATCAACCGCGCGCGCGCGACCGATCCTCCGAGGTCGGCGTCGTCGGCGCCGCGTCGCGCGGCCGCGTGCACGGGCGGCGACCACGTGATCGAAGCGGTCAAGGCTGCGCAGCGCTCCTCGAGCTCTTCCACCGCGGCGCCGAATGCGCGCAGGTTCTCGACCGTGTCGGGACCACCAAGCTCCGTCAGATGGGGGAGCACCTGGTTGCGCACGCGGTTGCGCGTGAACCGGTCGCTGTCGTTGCTCGAGTCCTCGCACCAGGCGATGCCGTGCTCACGCAACGAGCTGCGCACCTCCTCGCGACGCAGCGCGATCAGCGGCCGCACGATGACGAGCGGATCGAGGTGCTCCTCGCCCGGCCGCGCCGGCACGGACTCGTTCGCACGCGAGAGCGAAACCTCCGGGCCACGTGCCCGCGGCGAAGCGCGCATCCCGCGCGTGACGGTGACGCTCGACGACAGGCCCGCGATGCCTTCCATCGGCGTGCCGCGGATCCAGCGCTGGAGCAGCGTTTCGAGTGCATCGTCGGCGTGGTGTCCGGTCGCGATCACGCCGATCCCGTGCGCGCGCGCGGCGTCGGACAAGGCTGCGTAGCGTGCTTCGCGCGCGCGTGCCTCGAGGTTGGGCCCGCCGGCGTCGAGGTCGATCCGCACGCGCTCTTGATCTACGCCCAATCGAGCGCAGGCTCGCGCGCACTCGCGCGCATCGCGCTCGCCTTCTTCGCCGCGCAAACCGTGGTCGACGTGGACCGCGAGCAGGCGCGGTCGCGGGTTCGCGGCGGCGAGCACGTGGAGCAAGTACACGCTGTCCGCACCGCCCGACAATGCGATCAGGACCGGTGCTCCCGGAGCGACGCCGACCGCGCGCGCCAGCGCCGACCAGCGCGCCGGCCCGAACGGCCCGGCGGCTTCGAACGGTTGCGCATCGGGTCGTTGGTAGGTCATGGGTTCGCTGCGGAACGAGGTCTTCGGTACGGGACGAGAGAACCGAGGCTCGGTCTCCGAGGCACTTTCCCCGCTGGACGTATCGCTCTGGAAGTGTCACCGCGGTCCGGACCCGCCAGGGTACCCCTTCCGATCCAATCAGTACCCCTTCCGATCCAATCAGTACCCCATCCGATCCAATCAGGGCCGCGCGTTCCGTGCGTTGCCCCGCGTTGATCCCTTCGGCGGCGACCGGTACCCTCAGTGCCCGTTTTCGCCGGAAAGTCGCGCTGTTCACGCGTCCACCGGCGCAAGCCGGATTCCAACTTCCTTGGCGAGCGCGACCTTGCGCTCGCCCCGCCCCGACGAGCCGTCGCAACCCGCCGGCAAGTCGCGCGTCGGCTCGATTCCGCCCGACGTCCGCGACCCCCTTCCTCCGCTTCGATCGACCCTTCTGGAGCCCTCTTTTCCATGGCCATGCGCATCGCCATCAACGGGTTCGGCCGCATCGGCCGCAACGTCTTCCGCATCTGTGCCGCCCGCAAGGACGTCGAGGTCGTGCACATCAACGACCTGACCGACGCGAAGACGCTGGCGTACCTCCTGAAGTACGACTCGGTCCACGGCCGTTTCGAGGGCACGGTCGAGGCCGCGGAGGGTGCGATCGTGGTCAACGGCAAGCGCATCACGGTCAGCGCGATCAAGGATCCGGCGCAGCTCCCGCACAAGTCCCACCAGGTCGATTTCGCCATCGAAGCGACCGGCGTGTTCGCCAGCCGCGAGGGGTGCCAGAAGCACATCGACGCCGGCGCCGCGAAGGTGATCCTGACGGTCCCTTCGAAGGATCCGATCGACGCCACGATCGTGATGGGCGTCAACCAGGAGGCGTTGAAGCCCGAGCACAAGATCATCAGCAACGCCTCGTGCACGACGAATTGCGTCGCGCCGGTCGCGATGATCCTCGACGAGGCGTTCGGCATCGAGCACGGCTTGATGACGACGATTCACGCCTACACGAACGACCAGAACATCCTCGACCTGCCGCACAAGGACCTGCGCCGCGCGCGCGCCGCCGCTTTGTCGATCATCCCGACGACGACGGGTGCCGCTCGGGCGGTGGGCGAAGTGCTGCCGAAGCTGAAGGGCAAGCTCGACGGCGTGTCGATGCGCGTGCCGGTGCCGGACGGCTCGATGATCGACCTCGTGTGCGTTCTGAAGAAGTCGGCGACGGTCGAAGAGATCAACAGGGTGTTCCACGACGCCGCGCACAAGCGGCTCGGCGGGATCCTCGAGTACTGCGTGGACCCGATCGTGTCCGTTGACATCATCGGCAACGGCTGCAGCGCGATCTTCGACTCGAAGTCGACGATGGTCATGGCCGGCAACATGGTCAAGATCGTCGCCTGGTACGACAACGAGTGGGGCTACAGCATGCGCGTCGTCGACCTCATGTTGTTCGCGCACGCACTCACGAGCGGAAAACCGGCGAAGGCGGCAGCAGCCAACGCCTGAGCGCTGGAGCACCAGACACATGCTGCGCGACGAGGACATCGAAGCCTTGCGCCGCCTGACACCGGGCCAGCGCATACTCATGGGCATCGACGCTACACGTACTGCCTGGCGCTTTCTCATGACGCTTCCTCCCGCCGAGCGACAGCGGCGTCTGGATCTCGCTCGCGAGCCCTGGAACCCGCCGAAGCCTGTCGAGAAGCCGCGAGAATGACACGCGAACCCGTCACGATCGAAGTCGTGCGCAGCGTGCACGAGATCCTGTCGAAGAACGCGATCCCGCATGCGTTCGTCGGGGGATTGGCGTTGAACGCATGGGGCATCCCGCGCGCGACGTTTGACATCGACTTGTGCGTCGTCCTCGAGCCTCGCCAGCAGGCACTCTTGCTCCAAGTCCTGCGCGAGCTGGGTTGGAGCGTCGACGAACCCTACGAGCGGGGTTGGCGTGACACGATGGCCGGCATTCCGATCATCCACGCGCATCTTCCGAGCGAGGGTGCGCTAGTTCGCGTCGACCTCATGGTCGCTGACACGCCCTTCTTGCGATCGGTCATGGGGCGTGCGATCGATTTCGATCTCGGCCCCACCAAGGTTCCCGTGTGTTCCGCGGCCGATCTTCTGCTTTTCAAGCTCATCGCCGATCGTGAGAAGGACCGTATGGACGTGAGAAATGT
This sequence comes from Planctomycetota bacterium, assembly GCA_038330085.1. Taxonomy (GTDB): domain Bacteria; phylum Planctomycetota; class UBA1135; order UBA1135; genus JAEUIA01. The sequence continues at coordinate 20,046 of JBBQNP010000046.1, forward strand.
GCTCACGGTCCAGGGCGTTCCCGACCGCGAGTACCTCGAGCGCTGGTCGGCGTTGCTTGGGATCCGTGATCGTCTCGAGTTCGCACTGACGCGCAAGCCTTGAGCGCGTTCGAATCGAAGGGCTTCGTCACCATGAACCTCCCAGCATGAACTTGACAGTTCCGACGCTCGACCAGTTCGAACTGAAGGGCAAGCGCGTGCTCGTGCGCGTCGACTTCAACGTGCCCATGGACGGGAGCGCGATCACCGACGACACGCGCATCCGCGCGGCGCTGCCGACGATCCGCGAGATCTTGTCGAAGGGCGGCAAGCCGGTGTTGATGAGCCACCTCGGGCGGCCGAAGGGCAAGGTCGTCGAGTCGATGCGCCTCGCGCCGATCGGCGTGCGGCTGCAGGAGCTGCTCACGAAAGGGAAGAGCAACGCGCGCGTCGTCACGCTCGACGAGTGCGTCGGTCCCAAGGTGCGTTCCGCGATCGACACGGCGCAGGCAGGATCGGTGGTCCTGCTCGAGAACGTGCGCTTCCATGCCGGCGACGAAACGAGCGATGTCGGGTTCGCGAAAGATCTCGCGGCCAACGGCGACGTGTTCGTGAACGACGCGTTCGGCAGCTCGCACCGCGATCATGCTTCGGTCTGTGGCGTCGCGCGCTTTCTGCCGTCGTGCGCCGGACGCCTGCTCGAGAAGGAGATCGCGGCCTTCCAGCGCGTGCTCGAGAAACCCGAGAAGCCCTACGTCGCGATCCTCGGCGGCGCCAAGGTCAGCGACAAGCTTGCCGTGATCGACAACCTGCTCGAGCGTGTCAGCGCGTTGCTCGTCGGCGGCGGCATGGCGTACACGCTGCTCGCGGCGCAGGGACACAAAGTGGGCAAGTCGCTCGTGCAACAAGACCAGCTCGACGCCGTGAAGGCTGCGCTCGCGAAGGCGACGAAGCTGAAGGTCGACATCCTGTTGCCGCAAGACCACGTTTGCGCCGAAGCCTTCGCCGAGGACGCCAAGCCGATCGCCATCGACTCGGCGGACATCCCCGACGGCTTGATGGGCCTCGACATCGGCCCGAAGACGCGCGCGGCGTTCTCAGCCCGGATCTCACCGGCGCGCACGGTCATCTGGAACGGACCGATGGGCGTGTTCGAATGGCCCGCATTCCGGGAGGGGACTGCCGCGATCGGTCAGGCCGTCGCGAGCTGTCCCGGCTACACCGTCATTGGGGGCGGCGACTCGGTTGCGGCCATCGAAATGCTCGGGCTCGCCTCGAAGATCAAGCACATCTCCACGGGCGGCGGCGCCTCGCTCGAACTGCTCGAGGGGACCCTCCTGCCCGGCATCGCCGTCCTCCAGAACCAGAAGCCCGGCCTCCCAAAGTAGGTTTCGGCCTTCGGGCTCGCGGAAGACTATCCTCTGGGTGCCGGCGACCCGACGCTTCGGGACGGCTCCGACCCTGCGGAGCTGCCCCGACCTCGGCCCGACGACTCCCGACGACATGACCCGTCCGATCCTGATCGCGCCCTCCATCCTCTCGGCCGACTTCGCGCACCTCGCCGACGAGGTCTTGCGCGCCGAGAGGGCTGGTGGCGACTGGCTGCACGTCGACGTGATGGACGGACACTTCGTGCCGAACCTGACGATCGGGGCACCCGTCGTGAAGAGCCTGAAGCGCGTGGCGAAGATCCCGCTCGACGTGCACCTGATGATCTCCGAGCCGGCCCGCTACGCGCGCGCGTTCGCCGAAGCGGGTGCGCACGGGCTGACCTTCCACATCGAGACCTGCCCGAGCGAACGCGAGGCGCGCGCCGTGATCGCGGAGTTCAGGAAGGTCGGGATCAGGACCGTGGGCGTGTCTCTCAACCCGGACTGCCCGGTCGAGCGCGTGTTCCCGATCCTCGACGCCGTGGATCTGGTGCTCGTGATGAGCGTCTTCGCCGGCTTCGGCGGCCAGAAGTTCATCCCGGGCGTGCTCGAGAAGACGCGTGCGCTGCGAGCGCGCGGTTTCGCGGGTCACGTCGAGATGGACGGCGGCATCAACGCCGACACCGCGAGCGATTGCGCCGCAGCCGGAGCCGACGTGCTCGTCTCCGGCTCGGCCCTGTTCGAAGCCCCCGACATGACGGCGACGCTCGCACGGATGCGGGCGAACGCACAAAAAGCCGTGAGCGAGGTGACGCATGTCCCCTGATTTCGTGAGCAACCGTCCCCCCGGTCCCGATCCGCGCCGCGCCAAGGCCGACGCGCACAAGGACAAGACGCGCATGAGCAGTGCCGACGATCTCGATCCCAAGCGCAAGGACGCGAAGGCGCAACAGCCCGACGACTCTTCTGCTGCGGAGGGTTCGATGTCGGAGCCGGTCGCGAGCGACGAGGACACGGCGTACGGCGAGGCCGACATCCGTCGGGAGGAAACCGACGAGTCCGTGCCGACCGAGAAGCGCTCGCGCCTGCGTTGGAAGAAGAAGGAGATGCCCGGCGGTCTGTGGCTCAAGTGCGAGAGCTGCGGACAGATGATCTACCGGAAGGAGCTGGAGGAGAAGGGCATGGTGTGCCCGGCCTGCGACTTCCACTTCACGCTGCCGGGACGCGCGCGCGTGCAGATGCTGATCGACGCGGGCACGTTCGAGGAGAAGTTCGCCGAGCTCGAAGCGCTCGATCGCCTCCAGTTCAAGGACTCGGTGTTGTACGGCGAGAAGGTGCGACGCACCGTCGAGCGCACGAAGCAGAAGGAAGCGCTCATACTCGGACTGGGCACGATCGAGGAACGCCCCGTCGTGCTCGCGGTGCTCGACTTCTCGTTCATGGGCGGCTCCATGGGCGAAGTGGTCGGCGAAAAGGTGGCACTCGCGTGCGACCTGGCACGCACGCGCCACGAACCGCTCCTGATCTTCACCAGCTCCGGCGGCGCGCGCATGCACGAGGGCATGTTGTCCTTGATGCAGATGGCCAAGACGAGCGCTGCGTTGTCGTCGCTCAACAAAGCCGGCGGTTTCTCGATCTGCGTGCTCACGAACCCGACGACGGGCGGCGTCACGGCCTCGTTCGCGTCGGTGTGCGACATCACGCTGGCCGAGCCGGGTGCGCTGATCGGTTTCGCCGGTCCGCGCGTGATCGCGACGACGCTCAAGGTCGAGCTCCCGCCGGGGTTCCAACGCGCGGAGTTCCTGCTCGAAAAGGGCCAGATCGACCGCATCGTGCGGCGTTCCGAGCTGCGTCCGGTGCTCGCGCAACTGATCGACTTCGGTGCGCGCGCCTGGGGCGGTCCGCAAAAGCGCGCGTAAGCGGCGCATCGGCGCGATTCCTCCCGGACAGGCGCTTTTGGATTCGTGCTCGAGGTCCGGTGCACGCGGAGGGGTGCACCTGCCCTGCGCTGACCCTCCGTGGACCCAACTCGAACGCGCATTCCCGGGCGGCGCCGTTGCAAGCCGGAGCTCGGTGGTATCTTCGGATGGAGCATCGTGCGCCACGCCCTCCTGTCGAGGGCTGTCGAGGGCCCTCCCGATGCAGCCCCCGATCGAGAGCGGAGAGACACTGGGTGAACTCACGGATCGCGCTCCTTTTCGTCCTGCCCGGTCTGCCGCTCCTCGCACCGACTGCCAGCGCGCAGCACTCCGTCACCGTGCCCGGCGTCGTGTCGCTCGAGCTCGCGGGACGCAGCCTGCACGAGTACCCCTTCTTCTCGTACGAGCGCTCGTTCTTTCAGGGCAGCGTCGTCGAGTGCGCGATCGATCCCGCGCTGCACCCTGAGCTCCTCGGCAAGAGCGGCACGTTGTACGTCGTCGCGCACAAGAGCGTCGCCCAGTGGCAGCACGACCAGACCCTCCACGACGTGCGCGGCGTTGCGCAGTCGATCACCGTCCAAAACGGCGGCATCCGACGCGACACGTGGGGCGTCGACCGCGGCGGGCTGTCGGGTTTTGCCGGCGCGGGGCTCGGCGTCGGCTACGACGTGGTCATCGACTTCGATCACGACGGCTTGCTCTCGTCGGGTGACTACGCCGACGGCGCCGACGAAGCGCCGGGTTTCTGGGTGCTCTATCCAACCGCGCTGCCCGGTCCGTACACCGTCGTCGAAACGATCTACTCGGGCGGCACGTTCCTCGGGCAGGACCTGTACTACCCCGCGAACATCGCTTCGCTCGGACTGCTGCCCGTCGTCATCGTGAGCCACGGCAACGGCCACAACTACCAGTGGTACGACCACATCGGCTACCACCTCGCGTCGTACGGCTGCATCGTGATGAGCCACGAGAACAACACAGGGCCGGGCGTCGAGAATGCGTCGCTGACGACGCTCTCGAACACCGAGTACTTGCTCTCGCACCTTCCGACGATCGCGGGCGGCGCGTTGCTCGGTCACGTCGACGTCCACCACATCGGCCTCATCGGCCACAGCCGGGGCGCCGAGGGCGTCGTGCGCGCGTACGATCGCATGGTCGACGGGCTGTACATTCCGGTGAACTTCGCGGTGAACGACATCTCGTTCATCTCGAGCATCGCGCCGACCGACTTCCTCGGGCCGGCCGGGGCCGATCCGCACTCGGTGCCGTACAGCTTGTGGACGGGCGCCGCCGACGACGACGTCAACGGTTGCGCGGACTGCGACATCTGCCAGACGTACCACCTGCACGAGCGCGCGCTCGGCACGCGCCAGTCGATCATGCTCCAAGGCGCCGGCCACGGCGCATTCCACAACGGCAACGCTCCGCTCGTGGCGGCGGGACCGTGCCAGCTTTCGCGCGCCGACACGCACGCGATCATGAAGTCGTACTTGTTGCCCTTGGCGAAGGCCTACTTCGAAGGCAACGAAGCCGGGCGCGACTGCTTCTGGCGTCCATGGGAAACCTTCCATTCGCCCGGCACGTCCGAGTCGTTGTGCGTCAAGGTCGACCTGATGTACCGGCCGAAAACGTTGCAGGGAGACTTCATCGTCGACGACTTCCAGACACAGACCACCACGACGACGTCGAGCTCGGGCGGCAGCGTCAGCTTCGACGTCGATGCGCTGTTCGAGGGGCGCTTCGACGACTCCACGCAGGACTTCACGCCCAACCCGATCGATCCGATGAACGGGATGACGCTCGACGGACCGACCGACACGTCGCGCGGGATCGTGTTCGAGTGGAACAACGCGGACAAGGTGCTCTCGTTCGCGCTCGTGCCGGAGGCGCAGGATGTCACGTCGTGGGAGTACGTCAGCTTCCGTGCCTGTCAGGCGGCGCGGCATGCGCTCACGATGGCGGTGTTCACCGACCTGACGTTCTCGGTGAGGCTCGTCGATCGGAGCGGACATGCCAAGACGCTGCCGCTGTCCTCCTACGGCGGCGGGCTCGGAGAGCCGTACTTGCGAGCGGGTTGTGGCACGGGCTTCGGCTGGGCAAACACGTTCTCGACGTTGCGTTTGCGCCTCCAAGACTTCCAGCGCGGCGATCCCACGCTCGACATGCACCACATCCAGAGCATCGACTTCCTGTTCGGTCCCGCGAGTGGCTCCGCGGAGGGACGCATCGGCTTCGACGACCTCACGCTGGAGCACTAGAGGAAGAGCCCGCCATGAAGCCGACCATGCAGCCGAAGTTGAAGAAGAGCCTCTGGGTTTCGCTCGCGCTCTTCGCGGGCATCGCAGCCGTCTCCGCCGTTTCGCTCACGCGGGCCGGTGATGGGCGCGTGCCCAACGTGCCGCCGAACGCGGCTCCCGGCGGGGTGTACGCGATCGTGGCGGCGCAACCCTTCGTGCTCGACCGCGCGTGGCGTCACACGTGGCGCAAGGAACAACCCGAGTTCGACGCGGGCTGGCTCGTCGTGTTGTCGGTCGATCCGGCTCTCGTCGTTCCCCGCCAGGTCGAAGAGCCCGTCTTGTACGCCGGCGCGCAGACCGTCGAGCGCATCAACGTCGGCGAGGAATCGGGCCGCGTCGTCGCGATCATCCCGTCGACGCGCGACCAGCAGGGCCATGTCGCGCTGGACCTGGCGGCGACGCCGCTCTACTTCGGTTCGAACGAGTTGCCTGAGCGCGTGACGGCGCTGATGGCCCAGACAGAATTGCAGCATGCGCTCGCGAAGGGCGTGCGTCCGCTGTCGATGCCGCACATCGGGGCAGCACTGCACGTGCCCAGCCGAGACGAGCTCGATCAGCGTGCGGCGCTCCTGGTGCTCGAGCATGCGCCCGACGAGTACGACCTCGGGAACGGGCTGCTCGCGCCGCGCGTTCCGCTCAAGTAGTCGCGCTCGAGCGGCGTCGTAGTTTGGGAGTAGTGTCGGCGGAGTCGAGTCGTCGGTGTGGAGCGCTCGTCGTCACTGCGGCGCACGCAGGCGCATGACCCAGCTGTCGAAGCCGTCGGGTGCGTTCGATCCGCTCGCTGCGTCACGTCGGCTCGCGTTCACGTTGCGGCGCAACAGCATGCCGTCGAACAGCCCGTGCAATCGCGTCTGGCTGAAGTGCATGACCTGCGGCATCGGGTCGGTGAGTTGGTAGCCGCACCAGGCCTCGAACATGAACCCGCGTCGTTCGAGCCGTTGTCGCACGTCCTCGCGCACGAGCGCGTTCATCTCGCGGACGGGCAAGAGCGGTTTGTGCGCGCGCCGCTTGCGCATGCCCGTCGAATCGCGGTGGATGTCGCCTATCACGAGCGTTCCGCTCGGTGAGACGGTCGATGCCAGGCCGTTGAGCCACACCTCGGGGTTCTCCGCGAAGCTGATCACGCCCGAGCTCAGCACGAGGTCGAAGCGCTCTTCAGCCTGCGCCGGAAAGGGCGGCGCTTCGCCGAACCCCGTGCGGCCCGTGAACTTCGCGAGCTTCTGCGCGGCGGCGTTCTCCTCTGCGATGCGCACCATCTCGGGGCTCGGATCGAACGCACACAACGTCGGATCGCCGCCGTTGCGCCGGCCCGCGAGCGCCGCCTCGATGCCGACCCAGCCCGCGCCGCAACCGAAGTCCAGGATCCGCTGCGCGCGCGGATGATGAGCGAACTCCGCCACGAAGCGCCGCATCCAGCGGAAGTGTTCGTACCCCGGACGGCCCGGCTCGCCGTTCCAGCCGCGCGCGTTGCGGTCGAACTTCGCCACCGTCGTCTCGGGCGCGAACACGAGCGCACGTCGCCGTGCGACAAGTACGCTGCCCACCGTGCCGCATCCGCGAGCGAGCTTGTGTCGACCGTCGAGCTTGATGCGCGTGACTTCCTCCTGCGAGGTCAAGTAGATCGCGCCGACGTGCCATGCGGGCCAGAGTCGGTTGCGCACGTCGCAGAGCTCTTCCTCGCTGCGTCTGCCGAGCAGCACCACGAACAGCGCGCCGTCGTCCCCGACGAGAGCGTCCGCGTCGGCGAGGATGGCGGAAACCGCGTCGGTGAGCGATCGATTCGCCTCGGCCACGCCCGCGATCAGGTGACCGCGCCGGCCAGCGGACTCCGTGCCGATCGCGCGCACGCTCTCGACCCCGAACTCGAGATCCTCGAGCACGGGCGTGATCGCGCGCGGGTGCAGGACGACGAGCCCGTCCGGTGTCCCCGTGTGGGTCGTCGCTGTGGGCGAGATCGGCGTCATGCGGCGGGGAAGTCTACTGTCCCCGCGTGCGACGCACTCCACGTGTTTCGCGCGCCGCGACGTCCTCGGGTGAATCGCGGTCGGGCCGCAGCGCGAAGGAAAGGCTGTAGCCGATGTCGTCGGAAGCGCAGAACACCGAGTGCAGACACGTCTCCTGCAGTCCGCGGTTGGGGAGCAGGATCGCGTCGCCCGGGCCGAGCACGAACGCGTGACCGGCTTCGGCCAGGAACGAAGTGAACTCCGGGCCGCGGTTGACGAGGGGACCGAGGCGGCCTTGTCCGGGCAGGCCGAGTTCGGATGCAGTCCGCATCGGATCGCGCACGAGGGATCGCAACTGTTCCCACGCCGTCTCGTCCGCGAAGAGTTGCGCGCGAACCCAGGGCATCTCGCCCTCCGACAGCGCTTCGAAGAACTCGGCGATGCGCGCGGCAAGGTCGCGCGTCGACACCGCGAGCCACGCAGTCGCACCCGACAACTGGACGTAGGCGACGCCGAGCTGACGCCAGGCACCTTCGTCGAGTGCGTCCTCCGCGAACGCGTCGTGATGGAACAAGGCGCCCCCGTTAGGGCTGTTCCAGTAGGCGATCGTCTGCGTGAACAAGACCGGCTCGCCGCACAGACGATCGACGAGCGTCGTCAACACGGGATGGTCGGCGACGGCGGCCGCACCAGGCAGCAGACGCGCCGACAGTTCGGCCACGAGACGGTGTCGCAGGATGTCGCGCGCCGCGTCGTCGTCGCGCTCGGCGCCGAAGCTCACGCGCAAGCGCAAGCTCGCGTCGTCGTCGTGCGTCGAGAGCCAGCTCGACTTGAGCCAGAGGTCCTCGATCGGACGCCCGCGGCCGCTCGGCGCGAACGACTCGATCAACGCACGGTCGATGTCGCGCTCGCGGTCGGCGAGCGACGCGCGCCGGCCGATCACGCGGAAGTCGGGCTCGAGCCGAGCGCGCTGCGATTCGAGGAAGCGCCTCAGGCCGCCTTCCTGTGCAAGATCTTCGCGCAGCGCGTCGCCTGCAAGGATTTCGGCTGCGAGGCTCTCGGTCTCGACGACGCCGTGCAGCACGATCGGCCGCGTCGCGTGCCAGCGTTGCAGCAACAGAGCCTCGAGTGTCGGACCGGGGAGAGCGAGTCCGTCGTCGAACAAGTCGCGCGGCAGGCGCGTCGAATCGAGCTCGGCCCACTCGCCGTGGAAGGCACCGCGCCGCTCCAACGTCACGGCGCGCAGCGCCACCGCCTCGATCGACGCGAGGAACGCTGACGCATCCGTCTGTGCATACGAGATAACCGGTCGCGCGCGCGGGCAGCGGTCGCGGTCGGGGCTCGAGAGGATGTCGACGAAGAGCTCGTCGAGTGCCTGCTTGCGCGGCGTGCGGGCCATGTGCGTCGACGCAGCGTACCGGCCGCGCGCTTTGGACCGAAGCCCTCTCCAGTACACTGCGAGACTTCCAGCGGATATGAACGCGCACGCAACGACACCGGCGGCCACGTGGCGCGTCCTGAACCTCGAGCTCGCGGTAGGCGAGCCCGAGACGCTGGTCCTGGAGCGCGCCTGCGCCTCGATCGGGATCGATCGCGCACGCGTGCGCGGGTTTCGCATCGTCAAGAAGGCGCTCGACGCACGACGCCGCGAGGGGCAGCCGCGCTTGCGCTTCGTCGTGCACGCCGACGTCGTGACCGACGCGCACTTCACGAGCCGCGAGCTGTCGCGCGCATTGAAGTCCGGCCGCGTCGAAGAGGCGCCGGAGCAGGTCTCGCTGTCTGACGGCAGAGTGCATCCGAGTTGGCGATCGGGAGCGCGCGCACGCGTCGTCGTCGTGGGCTCGGGTCCGGCCGGCGTGTTCGCGGCGCTCGTGCTCGCGCGACACGGCGTCGAGGTCACCGTCATCGACCGCGGCTCGCGCATCGACCGGCGCGGCAAGGAGCTCGTCGCGTTCCACCGCACGCGCACCCCGAACCCCGAGTCGAACCTCTTGTTCGGCGAAGGCGGTGCGGGCACGTACTCGGACGGGAAGATCTACACGCGCGTCGACGATCCGCTCGAAGTGCCCATCCTCGAAGAGCTCGTCGCGTGCGGGGCCGACGCGGACATCTTGTACGACGCGCGCGCGCACATCGGCACGGATCGCTTGCACGATGTGTTGCCGGCTCTGCGCGAGCGCATGATCGCAGACGGCGTCACGTTCATCTGGAACACGCGCATGGACGGCATCGTTCACGCCGGCGGACGCATGCGCGCGATCGCCACCAGCGCCGGCGAGATCGATGCCGACGCCTTCGTGCTCGCCCCCGGACACAGCGCGCGCGACACGTGGAGCGCGCTCGCGGAACAAGGCATGGCGTTCGAGGCGAAGCCCTTTCAGCTCGGCGTTCGCATCGAGCATCCGCAGGACCTCGTCACGCGCGCACAACTGGGCGACGGGCCGGAGGCGCAATCGCTCGGTGCCGCTTACTACGCGCTCGTGTCGAAGGCCGGCGACGGCGCATCAGCTGCGCACTCGTTCTGTATGTGTCCGGGTGGCCGCATCGTCGCGAGCGTGAACGAGCCCGGACTCCTGTGCACGAACGGCATGAGCAACTCGACGCACAGCTCGGCCTACGCCAACGCGGCGATCGTCACGACCTTCGGCCCGCGCGAGTTCGGACCGGGCGCGTTCGCCGGCGTCGCGTTCCAGCGCGAGATCGAAGCGCGCTTCTTCGCTGCGGGCGGGTCCGACTACACCGCACCCGCACAGCGCGCGAGCGACTTCCTCGCCGGGCGGGAGAGCCGCGGCGACATGCGCTCGAGCTACGTGCTCGGTCTCGCGTCGCGGCGCATCGACGAGCTTGTGCCGTCACTCCTGCGCGACAGCCTGCGCCGCGCTCTGGTGCGTTTCGACCGTTCGATCCCCGGCTTCGCTGGCGAGGAAGGCATCCTGGTCGGCATCGAATCGCGCAGCTCCGGGCCCGTGCGGGCTTTGCGCGACAAAGTGACGCGCCGGGCAGCCGGGTTCGGGAACCTGTACCCCGTGGGCGAGGGCGCGGGGCATGCCGGCGGCATCATGAGCGCCGCCCTGGACGGAGCCCGATCCGCGCTCGCGTTGCTCGAACTGTCCCGGTTAGATTGAGAAGCGTGACACCCTCGAAATCAACAGAGAACGGCTCCAAGACGCCCGCGCCGTCGCGCAAGATCACGACCAAGAGCTTGCAGGTCATGAAGAAGCGCCGCGAGCCGATCGCGGCGCTGACGGCGTACGACTTCACGATGGCGCAGCTCGTCGACGGTGCGGGTATCGACGTGATCCTGGTTGGCGATTCGGTCGCGATGGTGATCCAGGGCAAGGAGACGACGGTCGCCGTGACGATGGAGCAGATGCTCTACCACGCGTCGCTCGTGTCGGCCGGTGTGGAGCGCGCGCTCGTCGTCGGCGACCTGCCGTTCATGAGCTTCCAGGTGAACCCCGACGAAGCGCTGCGCAACGCGGGACGCATGGTGAAGGAAGCCGCGGTCGAAGCCGTGAAGCTCGAAGGCGGCGAGTACATCTGCGAGACCGTGCGGCGCATCGTGCAGGTCGGGATTCCGGTGATGGGTCACCTCGGGCTGACGCCGCAGTCGATCCACAAGTTCGGCACGTACCAGGTGCGCGCGACCTCGCCCAAGGAGGCGGACGAGTTGCGCCGCGACGCCAAGGCGCTCGAGCAGGCGGGCGCGTTCGCGCTGGTGCTGGAGAAGGTGCCGGCGGCGGTGGCGACGGAGATCTCGCACAACCTCACGATCCCGGTGATCGGCATCGGCGCCGGGGCGGGCTGCGACGGTCAGATCCTGGTCACGCAGGACATGCTCGGCGTCTACACGCGCTTCCACCCCCGGTTCGTCCGCCGCTACGCGCAGCTGGCCGAGGAGATGACCTCCGCGTTCCGCCACTACGTGGGGGACG
>JBBQNP010000047.1:0-31387 GCA_038330085.1 Planctomycetota bacterium
CCTCAGGAGCGCGTGCTCGGACCGCTGCCGTTCGTGGCGCGCTTCGGCGAGGATTGGATCCGCGAGCTGCTCGAGGAGATCGATCCGCTCGCACCCGAGCACATGGTCGTGAACCTCGCAGCGGAATCGAGCGTCACGGACACGAACATCGCCGGGACCGACACCGCAGAGAACAACACCGCAGGACCGAAGGGGTGAACCATGCAGACGAGAACAACGAACCTGGGAGATCGGTCGTGAAGCTCGACGTGCTGATCGTCGCCGCGCACCCCGACGACGCAGAGATCTGCATGGGTGGAACGATCTTGAAGCTGCGGCGCGCAGGGAAGAAGGTCGGCATCGTCGACCTGACTCGCGGCGAGATGGGCACGCGCGGCACCGCCGACGATCGCGCGCGCGAGGTCGCGGCGGCGAACGCGCTGCTCGATTTGAGCGTGCGCCACAACCTCGACCTCGGCGACGGTCGCGTCGAGGTCACGCTCGACGCGCGCGAACGTCTCGCGGCGTTGATCCGCGAGCATCAACCCGAAGTGCTGATCGCGCACCACGCCGAGGACCTGCACCCCGACCACGCCGCGTGCGGTCTGCTCGCTCGACAAGCGTGGTACCTGTCCGGCCTCGCGCGCCTCGCCGATCCGGACGCGACGAAACCGGTGCGCCGACCCAAGCGCCTCTACCACTTCATGGGTCACGTCCCGTTCGAGGCGACGTTCGTCGTCGACATCGGGACCGTGTGGAACCAGAAGGTCGAGCTCGTGCGCTGCTACGCGAGCCAGATCGCGCCGCAAGGATCGGCCGACACCGGCAAACACCTCTTGTTCGGCGCCGACATCCTGCAGCGGATGGAGACGCGCGCGCGCGCGTACGGCGAGCGCATCGGCGTGCTCTTCGGCGAGCCCTTGTTGCACAAAGGACCGCTGCCCTGCCTCGATCCCTTGGTCGGCGGGGGCTAGACTCCGATCCCACCATGCGACGCATCGCGATCATCAACCAGAAGGGCGGCGTCGGGAAGACGACGACGACCGCGAACCTCGGTGCTGCCCTCGCGATCCAAGGACGGCGCGTCGTGCTCGTCGACATGGACGCGCAGGCGAACCTCTCGCTCGCGCTCGGCGTCGAAGCACGCAGCGGTTCGCCGACGACGTACTCGGTGCTCGGCGGGACCGAGTCGATCGATGCATGCCTGCGCGCGACGAAGGTGCCGGGCCTGCGCCTCTTGCCGAGCAACATCGACCTGTCGGGCGCGGAGCTCGAGCTCGCGAGCGCGATGGGACGCGAGTACTTGTTGCGCGACGCGTTGAAGGAATGGGACGACGCGCATCGCAAGCAACACAAGAAGTCCGCCGCGGACTACGTGTTGTTCGACTGTCCGCCGAGCCTCGGGCTGCTCTCGATCAACGCGCTCGCGGCCGCGGGTGAAGTGCTCATCACGCTGCAGACGGAGTTTCTCGCGCTGCAAGGCATGAGCAAGCTCGTCGAGATCGTCGCGCTGTTGAAGAAGCGCCTGAACCCCGACCTCGTCGTGGTCGGGATCTTGCCGACGCTGTACGACATTCGCCTCAAGCTCGCGCGCGAAGTGCTCGGCGAGATCCGGCGCTACTTCAAAGATCAGGTGATGCCGCACCCGATCCGCGCCAACGTGAAGCTCGCCGAAGCGCCCTCATTCGGGCAGACGATCTTCGAGTACGCGCCCGACAGCAATGGATCGATCGACTACATGCACCTCGCGCACGAGATCATCCTGCGCGAAGCGCGCGATGCGGGCCTGGCCGGTCTGCCCGCGTTCGATCCGACGGCGCACCTGCCTTCGACCGAAACCGCGACAGCGCCGACCACGCGTCGAATGCCTCCGCCGCGCAAGAAGAAGGTCGTCGAAGACGTGCCTGCACAGGCGAGCACGAAGACCGTGCATGCGCCGGCTGCAACGACTTCCGGTCCCGCGCTGACTCCTGCTGTCGACGCGGCGAGCAAGGAAACCAAGACGAAGCCCGTGTCCGCACCGGCTCAGCTCGCGGCTCATCCGCTTGCAGCGATCCCGTCGAAGCACGACAGCCTGACTCCAGCTACGCCCTCGCCTAAGGGCGACGCGGCGAAGAAGACACCTGCACTCGACCCCACAGCGTCGAAGGTTGCGTCGAAGTCTCCGTCGCCTGTCGTTCCAGCCGAGAGCCCCGGTCTGACCAAGAACACCGGTTCGAGCAAGAACACTGGTTCGACGAAGAGCCTTGCCCCGACCCAGAACACAGCTCCGACGAAGGGCACAGGCCCGACGAAGGAGATGGTGACGACCCAGATCACCACTCCGAAGAAGCACGCTGTCTCCACGCATGATGTCACGCCGATGGCGAAGTCTCCGACGAAGAGCACTCCCTCGACCCACGCTGCCCCCTCGACGAAAGCCGTCTCGGCCAAGGGCATGTCGTCGAACGGATCGCATCCCAAGAACTCCACGGATGACGCCGCGCACGCCAAGAGCGCGACCACGAACGGCGCTCACGCCACTCCGGGTCCGACCCACGGCGCCCCTACCAAACCGCTCCGCATCGAGGCCGCGCCGACGCGCACGCAAGCGAAGACGTTGAAGCCCGTTCCACGCACGGCCCGCGTGGACCACATTCCGCCGCTCCCGCCCGACGCCTTCGAGATCCTCTCCACGCCGATCGATCCATGACCCCGCCCGCAGCACGCCGCCCGCACGAGTCGGGGCCGCACGAGACAGGCCCGTCCGAGCGCGCGACGGATCGCCTGCGCATCGGCATCTTGTGCCATCCGACGTACGGCGGTTCGGGCGTCGTCGCCAGCGAGCTCGCGTTGACGCTGGCCGACCGCGGACACGTCGTGCACTTGTTCTCGCACGACGTGCCGCCGCGACTCGCGCGCTCGTCCGGTGCGGTGCAGATGCACGTCGCACAGGGATTTCCTTATCCGTTGTTCCACTCGACGCCGCACGACCTCGCGATCACGTCGACGATCCTCAACATCCACCGCAGAGAAGGGCTCGACATCCTGCACGCGCACTACGCGTTGCCGCACGCGGTGTCGGCGTACTTGGCGCGCTCGGCGGCGATCGCCGACGGCGGTCGGAAAGCACCGCACATCGTGACGACGCTGCACGGCACCGACATCACGCTCGTCGGCAACGATCCTTCCTATGCGCCGCTGACGCAGTTCGTCATCGAGCAGAGCGACGCCGTCACCGCAGTGTCCGAGAACCTGGCAGCGCGCACGCGCGACAACTTCTGCCGCGCGCCGCTGCATCCGTGCGCGATCGAAGTGATCCCGAACGGCGTCGACACGGACCGCTTCCACCCTGGGGCGGGGGAGGGCCGGACGCCGGAACATCCGACCGCCGTGCACGTGTCGAACTTCCGCGCCGTCAAGCGCGTGCCCTGGCTGATCGACGCGTTCGAGCGCGCGACGAAGGGGACGCAGGCGCGTCTGACCCTGATCGGCGACGGACCGGAGCAACAAGCGGCTCGCGCGCGGGTGCGCGAACTCGGTCTCTCCGATCGCGTCGAGTTCACGGGCGAGCGCGACGCCCTGGCCGAGCACCTGGCCACGTCGGACGTCTTCGCGCTCTCGAGCTCGGACGAATCGTTCGGCTTGTCGGCGCTCGAGGCGATGAGCTGCGGCACGGCCGTCGTCGCCACCGACGTGGGCGGTGTCGCCGAGGTCGTCGAGGACGGCGTGACCGGCCTGCTCTCGGGGCCGGACGACCTCGATGCGTTCGCGGCACACTTGAAGCAGCTCTTGTTCGACCGTCCTCGCGCGCGCGCCCTGGGTCTGGCCGGCCGACGCCGCGCCGAGGAGCGATTCGCGCGCGACACGGTCGTGCTGCGCTACGAAAGCCTCTACCGCCGACTGCTCGACCGCACCCACTGAAGCACCCCGATGAAGCGACACCGTTGAAGCGCGTCCGGCTCGACCACAACGCGACGACCCCCATGCGGGCGGAGGTGAGGGCGCTGCTCGACGAACGGCTCGATCGGATGCGCGGCAACCCCTCCAGCGTCCACTCTTCCGGCCGCGAGGCCCGCGCCTGGCTCGACGAGGCGCGCGAGCGTGTGGCCGCCGCCCTCGAGGTCGCCGAAGACGAGATCGTGTTCACGACGGGCGGGACCGAGGCCATCAACCTGGGTCTGCTCGGCGCGCTGCGCGCGCGCGGACCGGCAGCCGGTCTCTCGACCACCACCATCGAGCACGCCGCCGTGTTGGGCGTGCTGGATCACGTGCGCGAATCCGGCCGACCCGCGCTCTCGGTGCCGGTCGATCCCTTCGGCGTGATCGAGATGGAAGCGCTCCACGAGGCCGCCAAGGGCTGCGCCGTGCTCTCCGTCCAGGCCGCGAACAGCGAGATCGGCACGCTCCAGCCGCTGGCGCAGATAGCTTCCAGACTGGCAGACATGGGTACGTCGAGGCCCATTTTCCATACCGATGCGGTCCAAGCACTGGGTCGCATCCCCATCCGACTGAGGGCTTGGCATGCCGACCTGGCGGCTTTCTCCGCACACAAGATCGGCGGACCGCTCGGTGTGGGTGTGCTCTACCGACGCAAGGGGTTGGCCCTCAGCCCCTTGCTGCACGGCGGTGGCCAGGAAGCGGGGCTGCGACCCGGGACGGAGAACGTTCCGGCGATCAGCGCGGCGGCGCTCGCGCTCGAGCTGGCCGTGAGCGAGCAAGCGGACTTCGCGGCGCGCACAGGGCGCCTCAGCCACTCATTTTGGGGACAACTTCGCGCCGTCGTGCACGGAGTCGAGCTCAACGGGCCTCCCCTCGACGACGCCGAAGGGAATCTGCGACGCCTCCCCAATACGGTCCACTTCACGGTCCCGAACGCACGCGGCGGAACCCGCGAGCACGGCGGGAACGACGCGCTCGACGGTCGCGTGCTGGTCGCGCGTCTCGACCTCGAAGGGCTCGAAGTCAGCGCAGGCTCCGCGTGCGCGAGCGGTTCGCTCGAACCTTCGCACGTCCTGCTCGCGCTCGGACACACACACGAGCGCGCGCGACGTGGTCTGCGCGTGTCGTTCGGACGCGAGAGCGACGAGGAAGATGTCCACATGGCTGTGGACATTCTGCGGAGAACATTTCTCTCGTTGCGCTAACTCGCGACACGCGTTCCGGTTTGCGAACAACACGTGAAGAGTTGACGCCTCGAACGTTGACCGGACGCGCATGCGTCGTTCGAATGACCTCTCCGTCGAAGTCGATGGGCGCACGCTGCGCGAACGAGCTCGCTCCCGTTTCTCGCTTCACGATCTCGCTTCACGATCCCGCTCCACGCTCTCGATTCCCGCTCTCGATTTCAGGGCCCCGCTTCACACCACCTGCTTCTCGCAGCGCCTGCGTCGACTCGGATTTCCGATCCACCAAGGCTGACCCTTCCAGGCTCGCCCTTCCTACGACCGCTCTTCGGGCTCCGCGACCGACCGTTTTGCCCGCCCGCTGAACGTCTTCCCCCCTCTTCCCCCAACCTCCGACGTCCCACCTGCCGCGATGCACGACATCGAGCCCATCCCGGGGATCCGCTCACGCTCAGCGCCTTCGAGCGATCAGCGTGGCACGCAGGGCAGCGATCAGCGTGGCACGCAAGGCAGTGATCAGCGTGGCACGCAAGGCAGTGAGATGGCTCCCGCCGCACTGGCCGGGAAGCCGATCGCGACGGCATCGGCGACGAGCGCGATCACCTCGGTTCCGAGCTTGCCGGAGACGTTCAGCGTGTCGGAGCGGGCGTTCATCGCTCCGCAGCAGGCCGTTCCGCAACTACAGACGGCCACCCCCCAACCCCCGATCGAGGCCACGCCGCCGGCAACCAACCTGCCTTTGCTCGCAGAGGTGTGGCGTGTCCTTCGACTTGCGATCAGCGCGCGGATCGATCCCCAGCAGTTCGCAACCTGGTTCACGCGGGCTTCCCTCGTGCACGCCGACGAAGCGCTCGTGCGCATCGCCGTGCAGAACCCCTTCACGCGTGACTGGATCCTGACCTACTACCGCGACGTCATCGTCGATTCGATCGTCGACGTGCTCGGGTCGGCGCGCACGCTGGAGTTCGCCGTCGACAGCGAGCTGGTGGTCACCGCCCCTGCCTCTCAGAGCGGCGTCGTGGACAGGGTGGCTGCAGACTGGAACAGGGGAGGAATTGGATTCGACGAGAGCGGGCTTGCGAGCCCCGCACGCGCGATACGAGCGGAGTTGCATCCGTCCGGCGCGAGCTCCTCCAGCGCTCGGCGAGCCGTGCGACCGTTGCTGCAGGAGGGCCAGCTCGTCAGCGACATCGGCCTCAACCCCAAGTACACGTTCGACAACTTCGTCGTCGGTCCCTGCAACCGCTTCGCGCACGCCGCCGCGGTCGGCGCGGCCGAGCAGCCGGGCAAGGCCTACAACCCGTTCTTCCTGCACGGATCGGTGGGGCTGGGCAAGACGCACCTGCTGCAGTCCTTGTGCTTCACGCTGCTGCAGCGCAACCCACAGACGCGCATCCTCTACTTGTCGTGCGAGACGTTCGTCAACCACTTCATCAGCGCGCTCGAGAACGGCGACCTGCAGAAGTTCCGGCACAAGTACCGCAGCGTTGACGTTTTGGTGGTCGACGACATCCACCTGCTGGCCAACAAGGAGCGCACGCAGGAGGAGTTCTTCCACACCTTCAACACGATCTACCAGGCCAACAAACAGATCGTGCTGTCGAGCGACAGCCCACCCAAGGACATCCCGACCCTGCAGGAGCGGCTCGTGTCGCGCTTCCGCTGGGGTCTCGTCACCGAGGTCGAGACGCCCTGCTACGAGACGCGCATGGCGATCTTGAAGCGCAAGAGCCGCGAGAAGGGCCGCGAGATCCCCGACGACGTCGCGCGCCTCCTGTCGGAACGCATCGACAGCAACATCCGCGAGCTCGAGGGTGCTGTCACGAAGCTCATCGGCTACTCGAACGTCTCCGGCGCGCCGATCACGCCCGAGCTCGCGCGCGAAGTGCTGCGCGACCTCTTCGCCAAGCGCAAGGGCCAGCCCTCGATGGACGACATCGTCGAGATCGTGACCGAGCACTACAACATCAAGCTCTCCGAGCTGCAGTCCCGCAAACGCACCAACGCGATCGCGCACCCGCGTCAGATCGCGATGTACCTCGCGCGCCAGATCACGCGCCACTCGCTCGAGGAAATCGGCGGCTACTTCGGCGGACGCGACCATTCGACGGTGCTGTACGCCGTCGAGAAGGTGGCGGAGTCCGGCCGCAAGGATGCCGCCGTGCAGGAGATGCTCGACGGTTTCCTCGGCCGCTTGCGCGCCTGATCCCGCAGGGTTCGCGCGCCCCGTCGCACGACGAAGACGGCCGCTCGTCGATGGCGGACGCCGCCTGGGTGCACGAACTTCGAGGGGGCCGCAGAGCCCGCCGACAAGCCTGCGCACGCGACCGTCGACCGCAGTGGACAGAACGCTTCCGACCCCCGTCGGAACCCGCGTTCCAGGCCTCGTTTGCAGCCGCGCGAAGGGCCCTTCGCGCCTTGTCTGCAACGCGCAGATCGACTACCCTCTGCGCACCTTTCGGCCGGCTGGATCGCTCCCTGGATCGCCCTCTGCAACGCCAGTTTTTCGAGCCGTTTCAGCGGTCACGAATCGCCTGGCCGCGCGCGTGGAAAACCGCCCGTCGCTCCTGGATACCGCGTGCACGGAATGTGGATCATCACCCCCTTCTCCACTCCCCTTCGTCCCCTCGTCGCATCTTTCGGGACAAGCGTGGAGAAAGAGGGGTCAGGTGTCGGGATCTCCACGTGCGGGTGCGAACGATCCACGTGGGGGGGGAGACGTGCATCTCGCCGAAGGGGCACGGGTTGCGTGAGTGGGGACGTGTGTCATCCACAATTTGCGCGGCCTCTGTTACTGCTGAGAAGAAGATAGAGATCAAGCACATCATCCAAGCGAACCCGCCTGGATGTGGATACGTCAACCGGAGATCGAGCTCATGAAGGTCATCTGCGATCGCGAGAAACTGCGCGAGGGTCTGGCGGTCGTCAACAACGTCATCCCCGGCAAGAGCACGAAGCCCGTGCTCGAGAATGTGTGCATTGTGGCGACGGTCGACGCGATCGAGATCCTGGGCACGGACCTCGAGTGTTCGGTGCGCTACAGGATTCCCGTGAGCGGCAAGGAGACGCTGAACTCCGAGGCAGGGAAGTCTGAAGACGCCAAGGACGCGCTGCGCGAGCCGATCGTGCGCGTCGAGGAGCCCGGCATCGCCGTCGTGCCCTCGCGTGTGACGCTCGACTTCGTGCGCGACCTGTCGGGCAGCGAGGTCACGCTCTCGACGCACGACAACAACTGCGTCATCCAGAGTGGCGAGGACAAGTGCGAGCTCGTCACCGTCGATCCGGATGAGTTCCCCGTGATCTCGAGCTTCGGCGACGCGCCCACGCTCTCGATCCAGGGGGGGGCCTTCACGCGCCTCGTCAACCGCACGGTGTTCGCCGCGGCGCGCGAGGCCGGCCGCTACGCGATGCACGGCGTCCTGACCGAGATCGAGGACGGCATGCTCAGGATGATCGCGACCGACGGCCGGCGTCTGGCGCTGTCGAGCGTCGAGTGCCAGTCGCGGGCCGTCGACCGCGCTCGGCCGGCGATCGTGCCGACCAAGGGCATGCAGCTCTTCTGCCGCGTGATCTCCGACCCGCTCGAGCAGGTCCAGATGCACTTCGGCGAGAACCAGGTCGGCCTGAAGACGCAGAACGCCGAGATCTTCGCGCGCTTGATCGACGGCGAGTTCCCGCGCTACGCCGCGGTCATCCCCAAGGAGTCGGCCAACTACGTCGAGGCGGATGCCGAGACACTCACGAAGAAGCTGCGCCTGGTCGCGAACGTGACCGGCACGGAAGCGCGCGCGGTGCGCCTGCGCCTCACGCCGGGCAACCTCGAGCTGTTCGGCCAGTCGGTCGGACGTGGCGAGGCACACGCGCGCATGGACGTCGAGTTCAAGAACGAGTCGGCCGAGATCGCGTTCAACCCCGACTACGTGCTCGACGGCTTGAAGAACTGCGAGGGCTCGGTGCTCAAGCTCGAGTTCAACGAGAAGACCAGCCCGGGCAAGTTCGCTCTGGGCGAGAACTACATCTACATCGTGATGCCGATCACGGTGGACGCCTGATCGCATCCGTGGAGCCGGGAACGCACAGAAGCGGGCGACGCGCGAGCGGTGCTGGTGGGGCCGCGATGGGCCCCGGCGGTGACATGCGAGGCTCCGGCGGTGACGTCGGGGGCTCCGGCGGTGACGCGGGCGGACGCAAGAACGGTCGCGGCGGGATGGCTCCGCTCGACGCGGCGCTCAAGTCGTTCCTGCGCACCACCGGGATCGGCGAGCACCTTGGACCGTGGACTAGGTTCCGTGCCTTCTCCGACGCAGCCGGATCCACGTTCGCGCGGCACGCGCGCCCCGTGAAGTTCGTGCGCGGCGAGCTTGTGGTCGAGGTCGATTCCGCCGCGCACCTCGCCGAGCTCAAGGGATTTCTGGGCGAGGAGATCCGATCGCGCGCGAACGAGATCCTGGGCGCTGCCGACTCCAAAAGCTCTGGTGACATCCGCCGCATTTCGTTCCGACTACGACGCTGATTCACTCAGCGAGCCTGAATCAAGACCGTACACCCGACATGACTCAAGACACCGAATCCAAGATCGTCGAAGCCTACGACGCACAGTCGATCACCGTTCTCGAGGGTCTCGAGGCGGTGCGCGTGCGCCCCGCGATGTACATCGGCGACACCGACGTGCGCGGCTTGCACCACCTCATCTGGGAAGTCGTCGACAACTCGATGGACGAGGCGCTCGCGGGATACGCGCGCCATTGCTGGGTCACGATCCACACCGACGGGTCGGTCAGCGTCAGGGACGACGGCCGCGGTATCCCGGTCGACATCCACAAGGCCGAGGGGATTCCCGCCGTCGAGGTCGCGCTGACGAAGCTCCACGCCGGAGGCAAGTTCAACAAGAGCACGTACAAGGTTTCGGGTGGCCTGCACAGCGTCGGCGTGTCGTGCGTCAACGCGCTCTCCGAGCGTTTGGCGGTCATCGTCGATCGCGAGGGCAAGTCGCACAAGATGACGTTCGAGCGCGGCGTGCGTGCGACGCCGCTCGAGATCATCGGCAAGTGCAGCGCGACCGGTACGACGGTCACGTTCAAGCCCGACGCGCAGATCTTCAGCACGACCGAGATCGAGTACGACATCGTCGCCAAGCGTCTGCGCGAAATGGCCTACCTGATGGGCACGCGCGGCATCTCGATCGACCTCGAGGACGAGCGCACGGGGGCGAAGGAACACTTCGAGTATCCCGAAGGCCTCGTGACGTTCGTGCAGCACGTCAACAAGAACAAGACGGCGATCCACGCTGACGTCGTGCACCTGATCAAGTCCGTGTCGAGCCCCGAGTGGCCTGATCGCGAGTACGAGGTCGAGCTCGCGCTGCAGTACACGGACACGTACCAAGAGGTCGTGTTCACGTTCGTCAACAACATCAACACGGCGGGCGGCGGCACGCACCTGGCCGGGCTGAAGGCCGCGTTGACGCGCACGATGAACAACTACGCCAAGCAGCAGAAGATCGTGAAGGACAGCGAGGAGCTGCCCTCCGGCGACGACTTCCGCGAAGGCTTGACCGCGATCTTGTCATTGAAGGTGCCCGAGCCGCAGTTCGAAGGACAGACGAAGGACAAGCTCGGCAACCGCGAAGCACAAGGCATCGTCGAATCGGTAGTCAGCGACATGTTCTCGACGTACCTCGAGGAACATCCCGCGGTCGCGAAGTCGATTGTGCTCAAGGCCGTGCGCGCACAAGCAGCGCGCGAAGCGGCGCGCAAGGCACGCGACCTCGTGCGGCGGAAGAGCGCCCTCGCGTCGGGCAACTTGCCCGGCAAGCTGGCCGATTGCCAGAGCTCGAACCTCGACGAGAGCGAGCTCTACCTCGTCGAAGGTGATTCGGCAGGTGGCTCGGCGAAGATGGGCCGCGACCGGCGCTTCCAGGCGATCCTGCCTTTGAAGGGGAAGATCCTGAACGTCGAGCGCGCGCGGCTCGACAAGATGCTCGCGCACTCGGAAATCCAGCTGATCATCTCGGCGATGGGCACGGGCATCGCAGACGAGTTCGACCTCACGAAGCTGCGCTACGGCAAGACGATCATCATGACGGACGCCGACGTCGACGGCAGCCACATCCGCACGTTGCTGTTGACGTTCTTCTTCCGTCACATGCGCCTGCTCGTCGACGAAGGGCGCCTCTACATCGCGCAGCCGCCGCTGTACAAGTTGACCAGCAAGAAGGAGAGCCGCTACGTCACGAGCGACGCCGAGCTGCGGCAGATCCTGATCGAGCGCGGCGTCGATGCGCTGTCGGTGCTGGATCCGAAGACCAAGAAGACGTGGACCGGCGCGCAGCTGCGGATGTTGTGCGAGGACCTGCGCAAGCTCGAGGAGTTGGCACCGCTGATCGCACCGCCGTGGGCGCGAGTGAGCGCGTCGGCGTTGATCCAGAGCTTCGACGGACGTCGCGTGCACACGCACTGGGCGCTCGCCGACGGCAAGGAGCACTGGTTCGACACGTTGACGGAGCTGCAGAACTTCCTCGCGCTGCAAGGTGCGACGAAGCGCAGCTTGAAGGTGTACGAAGGTCCCGACAGCCCCGGTTCACGCGAGGACGCCGACGTCGTCGTGTGTCACCTCGCGCACACCGACGAGCTCGCCAAGGTGCTCGCCCAGTTGGAAGCCAAGGGCCTGCAGTTCCGCGGCGGCGGTGAGTGGGTCGTGCAAGGCGGCAAGGAACCGGTGACGGTGAACGACCCGATCCAGCTCTCGATCGCGTTGCGCAAGAGCGCGCAAGCCGACATCGACATCCAGCGCTACAAGGGTCTGGGCGAGATGGACGCCGATCAGTTGTGGGAGTCCACGATGGATCCGCAGAAGCGCACGCTCTACCAGGTCACGATGGAGGATGGGCTTCAGGCCGATGCCATCTTCACTATTTTGATGAGTGATGGCGTCGAGCAGCGTCGTGAGTACATCGAACGCCATGCGCTGGAGGTCACGAATCTGGACATCTGAATCCATGTACTCATGGGTTCAGATGTCCAATTCCTGACCGCCAGCGCAGGGCATTCGATGGACTCGCGGCGCTCCTCGACAGCGGCGGCGAAAGCCGCCGCCAGCTTTGGCTGAGCCCGCTCCAAGATGATCCCGCTCCCCCCTGCACGGTGCGAAGCACCGTGCAGACACATCCCTCCGTGTCTATCAAGTGCTCTGCCTGATGCCTCGCACCGTGCACCGCTGAGCCGAGATGCCCCTGGAGCGGGCTCGGCCATTTTCGCCCCCCGCCGCAGAACATCTTTCTGCCTACAGGCCGGACGCACCTGACGCCGATCAGTGACGAGCAGCAGTTCAAGCACCCGCTCGCCCTCTGCGCCCCTCCCTCGTGAAGCACAACCAACGACTCGAATACGCCCGTCTCGCCGAGGTCCTCGCCGAGCGCGGCATGTGCGAGATGCAAGCTCTCCGCGAAGCCCTGCAGTTCAGCGGTCGCGGACACGCGCCCTTCGCCGAAGCGCTCGTCAACGCCAGCCTCGTGTCCGACTGGGAGCTCTCGCGCGTCGTGTGCGAGCTCTACAACCTCCCGTTCGTGACCGTCGACGTGTACGAAGCCGACCCGAACGCGCGCAAGGGGATCAACTCTGCCTTCTTGATCGAGCACGGTCTCGTGCCGCTCGGTCGTCACGGCCAGTTGCTCACCGTCGCGATGCCGGGCATGGTCCCGGCCGAAGTGCTCGGCTTGCTCGCGGCCGAAACCGACCTCTACATCCTCCCCGTCGTCGGCACCGTTCAGACGAACCGGCGCTGGATCGATCGATACCTGCAGGCCGAGCTCGCAGCCGCACTGCCGAAGGCGCCGACCAACGGCGAGGCTCCGGACGCCAGCGAGTGGGCCAACATCTTCGATCAGGGCGACGCGGCCGTGTTGCTCGACTTGAAGCCGTTGCCGAGCGACGTGCCGGAAGAGTGACGCGCGCGCGGTCGATGCGCGCTCGGCGAAGTGCGCTCGGTCCTGCACGCATGCTCGCCGCGATCGAAGAGCTGACGCTCCTGTCGGATCACCTCGCGCGGATCAATCGCGCAGCGTAGCCACCGTCGACGGGACCGTGCTCTCCGTGCGGCGAGGGCAACGCCTCGATCTCTCGCTCGATCGCGAAGTGCACGTGTTCGGCGATGAACGCACGCACGCGACGCTGGTTTTCTTCGGGCTCGATGCTGCACGTGGAGTAGACGAGACGGCCGCCGGGTTTCACGCACGCGGAAGCGTCCGCAAGCAGCCGTGTCTGCACCGTAGCCAGGTCCTGTTGCGACTGCGTGGAGAACCGCCAACGTGCCGCCGGCCGTGCAGCGAGAACGCCGGTGTTGCTGCACGGCACGTCGACGAGCACGGCGTCGAAGCTGGCCGGTTCGAGCCCGGTCGTTCCGTCCTGCACGCGCACGTCCACGTTGGTCGCACCCGGCAAGAGTCGCGCGAGCGTTTCGCGCAGGCGCACGACGCGCCGTTCGTCATCGTCGCAGGCGACGACATGCGCGCCCGTCTGTGCGAGGACGGCCGTCTTGCCGCCGGGAGCTGCGCACAGGTCGAGGATGCGTTCACCGGCCTGCGCTCCCACCAGCTCGGCCGCGCGCATCGCCGTCTCACCCTGCACGGTCAATCGACCGGCGCTGAACGCTTCGGATGCGACGATGGTGCGAGCGGACTTCATCGACGCGAGGCGGATATCGGGATGCAGTCCGTTCCGCAGCTCGACACCGGGTAGTTCGAGAGCAGGCAGTTCGAGAGCGCGCAGTTCGAGATGGGGCACCTCGAAACCGATCTGCTTGTCGCTGCCTGCATCGATGCCCGAGGGTTCGCTGCCCGGTGACACCGGGTTCGCTGCGCCTGCGTCGAGGGCGACCGCTTCGGGTCGGCACAATCGCAGCGAGATGTCAGGTTCTTCGAGCGCGTCGCGTGCAAGATCGTAGGCGCGCTCTTCACCGTAGCGACGGATCCAGCGCTTCATCAGCGCTACCGGCATCGACAACGCTTCCCCCGCCCAGAGCAGCGGATGTTGTGCGGGATCGTGGAACACGGGGATCTCGAGGTGCACGCTGCGCAGCGGCAGGTCGCGGCGCGGATCACCGCTCGTTCCCTGCCGGCGCGTGCGCAGCGCGGCGCGCAAGCAGGCGTTGATCATCTGCGCCTTCTTGGGACCAAACGCTTCGTTCGCGGCGTTGACGGTCTCCGACACGGCGGCGTGATCCGGGATCGTGTCGAGGAAGAATATCTGCACCAGCCCGATCGCGAGGCAGTCCCTGACCGCCGGATCGAGCTTGTGCTTCGCGAACGCGTTGGCGAGCGCATGCAACGTGCCGCGGCGGCGCACTTCGACGCCGATGATCTTGCGCAAGAGCGCGCGGTCGCGGTCATCGAGTCCGTTCTCACGCGCTGCGCGATCGACTCCGCGCAGCGACAAATCGTGCTTCGACTGCAGGATCGAGAGTGCCGTGAGCCGCGGCATCACGCAGCCCCGAATCGCGCGCCGACTTCGATGCGCGCGCCCCGCAGCCAGGCGGTGGCGTCCATCGCGCCCTTGCCGGCGGGTTTGAGCCTTTGGATTTCGAGCGAACCGGTTCCGCAACGCACGAGCAGCGCGGGCGACGTCGCCACGAGCGAACCCGCCGGTGCAGCGTCGCTGTGATCCGCGTGCGAACGCACGTCGAGAAGGACGAGCTCGGCCCCCGATGCCGTCGTCGTGCGCGCTCCCGGCCAGGGCGTGAACGCGCGCACCAGACGATCGATCTCGACGGCGCTCCTCGTCCAGTCGATCGTGCCGTGCTCCTTCTTGATCTTGCGCGCCAAGGTCGCGCGCGCCGGATCCTGCGGCGTGAAACGTGCGGACCCTGACTGCAAAACATCGAGCGCGCGCACGGTCGCGCTCGCTCCGATCTGCGACAAGCGCGCGAGCAATTCACCTGCGGTCTCGTGTGCGCCGATCGGAGTGCGCTCCTCGAGCAGCACGTCACCCTCGTCGAGGCCTGCGACCATCCGCTGGATCGACACACCGGTCTCCGCGTCACCCGCGAGGATCGCAGCCTGGATCGGCGACGCGCCGCGATGTCGCGGCAACAAGGATGCGTGCACGTTCAAACAACCCATTCGCGGCAGATCGAGCACGGATTGCACCAGGATCTCCCCGTAGCTCGCGACGACCATGACATCGGGTGCGATCGCACGCAGACGTTCGATGAACTCGGGATCACGCGCTCTCGCTGGTTGCAGGACTTCGACGCCGTGTGCGCGCGCAATCGTGATGAGCTGCGACTCCTCGACCTTGAGCCCGCGACCGCGCGGCTTGTCGGGCCGCGTGACGAGCGCCGCCGTCTCGGTGTCCGACCGTTCGCAAACCGCCGCGAACGCCGGTGCCGCGAAGGGCGGCGAGCCCATGAAGACGACGCGCACGCGAACGAGCGTCAGAGGTGGGGCTCGACCATCCCCTTGAACTCTTCGTAGCGGCGCACGCCGCCGACGAACTGCTTCACGACCGCGCCGTTCTTGATGATCAGGAACGTGGGGATGGCGGTGATGCCGTAGCGCGAAGCCACCTCGGGGTTGTCCTCGGTGTTGAGCTTGACGACCTTGAGCTTGCTCTTGAAGTCGTCCGCGAGCTTCTCGACGAAGGGCGTCATCGCCTTGCACGGCATGCACCACGTCGCCCAGAAGTCGACGAGCACGGGCGTGCTGCTCTGGAGGACGGCGGTGTCCCAGGAGGTGTCGGTGACGTCGAGCGCGTTGCTCATGTGGATCTCGGATCGATCTCGGATCGGCTGGCGTGAAGGGTCGGAAGGCGGGCTCTCTCGGGGGGCGCACTATGGGACGCGCGCACGCCGAGGTAAAGGGGCGGGATCGAGGCCTATTCCTCGCCGGCGGAAAAGGCTGCGCGGCCTGCCCCGTCAGCGCTCGAGACAGCACTCATGGCCTCGTTCTGCGCGTGCACGGACTGTCCGTGCTCGGACTCTGCCTGATGGGACTCTGCCTGATGAGATTGGCCAGGCTCGGTCGCGTTGGTCTCCGCAGCCGGGTTCTCGTCGTCGAACACCGACGAGTCGATGACCGCGTCCATGTCTTCCCTGTGCGCAGTCACGAGCTCGATGCCGATCTCGCCTTCGTGACCGCTCTGCACGACGCGCACGATGCCGAGCTTGCACAGCTCGAGCAGCGCACAGAACGATCCGATCAACGACTCGCGCGACGGCTCCTCGTCCAGTCCGAGGATGATCTCGCGCAAGGTCATCGACGGGTTCGCGCGCACGCGGTGGGCCATCTCGGCCACGTAGTAGCGCAGCGGTCGCGTGTCGGGCCGCACCTTGTGAGGACGGTTGGCGAGCGTCTCGCGCACGAGCCGTGAGAACGCTGCGAGCAGGTCCCATGACGAAACCTCGCCCAGATCCAACTCCGGCTCGGCCGGCTCGTCGACGTCGGGCGTTGCGCCGCGCGCGTGTTGCAGCGCGCGCAGCTCGTACCGCTCGCCCAATCGATCCGAGGCTTCTCTGAAGCGGCGATACTCGATGAGGCGCTGGATGAGCTCGTCCTTGGGATCGAGGTCGTCCTCCAGCTCGACCGATTCGCGCGGCAGCAGCGAACGGCTCTTGATCGACATCAACGTCGCCGCCATCACCAGGAAATCGCCCGCGACCTCGATGTCGAGATCGCGCATCGCCGTGAGGTGATCGAGGTAGCCGGTGATGACGCGCGAGATCTCGACCTCGTGGATCTCGACTTCCTGCTCGCGCACGAGGTGCAGGAGCAGGTCGAGCGGACCCTGGAAAACGCGCTCGAGGCGCACCGTGAACGGCGTCGCGCTCACCAGCGGCCTCCGAGCGAGATGATCGCGTCGACGACGTTGAGCAGGTGACCCTCTGCGCTCCAGAAGAACTGCTGGAATTGCGGCACGAAGTTGAGGAGGGCGTAGATCAAGAACAGCCCCGCGAAACCCAGCTTCAGGTACGGCTCACGCATCGAATCAGGCAGGCTTTGCACGGCGACCTTCGAGCCGTCGAGCGGCGGGATCGGGATCAGGTTGAACAGGAAGAGCAGGACGTTGGAGGCCGCCACGTACTCGAGGACCATGGGAAGCAGGTCCCGGTGGCGTGCGAGTGCCAACTCCGCCGCTCCATTGTAGTAGCCGGTCGTGATCGCGAGCTTCGCCAGGAAGGCGAAGAACAAGGCCAGGACGAAGTTCGACAGGGGGCCTGCGAACGCCACGACGGCCATGTCGAACCAGGGGTTGCGCAGGCGGTGCACGTTCACGGGCACGGGCTTGGCTCCGCCGATGACGGGCATGTTGGTCAACACGCACAACACGGGCAGGGCGATCGTCAGGAAGAGATCGATGTGCGGGATCGGGTTGAGCGTGATCCGTCCCAGGTCCTTGCCGGTGGGGTCGCCCAGCTTCCAGGCCGTCCAGGCGTGCGCCGCCTCGTGGAACCCGAGCGACATCACGATCAGGACGACGATGAGGACGATCGCGAGCGGATCGAGCTGGTTCGACGCCGCGGCCGGGACCATGCACAGGAGCGCGACGCCCGCGCAGGCGTTGCAAGAACAGGCTTTGGATTCGTGGGTGATCGGGCCGCTCCATCCGCTGCGCCGTCGGGCCGCACGCGAGCGCAGGATCTTACCGGTCGGCGCGCTCGCTTGAAGCGCGAGGGCCGACCTCTAGCCAGGACTTCTCACCAGGTCTTGTCGTGGCGCCGCCAGCTCGTGACCTGCAAGGAGTGGCGGCAGAGACGACCGGAGGTGACCTGCGTGGTCATTGAGGATCGGATCGGTCGCAACGACGCCGCAGGACGCGAGTTGGCGGCGCCACGACAAGACCTGGTGAGAAGTCCTGGCTAGAATCCGCCGATCGGCGTGCAGGCAGTGGAGCACGCGCGATCCCAGAGGAAAACGCATTGGCTATACCCCCCGGACGACCTCGAGATCACGCCCGCGAAAAGCGGTTCCTCGACCGGGCGGCCGAGGTGATTCGGATCGAGTCGCAGACGATCGCCGGCCTGGAGGCGCGCCTCGACGTGCGCTTCGTCGACGCGGTCGAGCGGGTTCTCGCCTGCGAGGGGTTGATCGTGGTCACGGGCGTCGGCAAGGCGGGCCTCGTCGGTCAGAAGATTTCGGCGACCCTGGCGAGCACGGGCACGCCGTCCTTGTTCCTGCATCCGACCGAGGCGCAGCACGGCGACCTCGGTCGCATCCGGGGGCGCGACATCCTGCTCGCGATTTCGAACTCGGGCGAGTCGGCGGAGATCACGGCGCTGATCGGGCCGACGCGCAAGCTGGGTGCTTCGATCGTCGCGATCACCGGCGAGCCGGATTCTGCGCTCGCGCGACATGCGGACTGCGTGCTCGACATCGGTCGCGTGCAGGAAGCGTGTCCGATGAACCTCGCACCGACCGCGAGCACTTCGGCGCTGCTCGCGCTGGGTGACGCACTCGCGATGGTCGTGCTGCAGGAGCGCTCTTTCGGCCGCGAGGAGTACGCGCTCTTCCATCCGGCCGGCCGGCTCGGTCGCAAGCTGATGAAGGTGCGCGAGGTGATGCGCAAAGGCGATCAAGTTCCGATTGCGAAGCTCGGCGCGAAGGTGCGCGAGGTCGTGCTCCTGATGAACCGCACACCTGGACGTCCTGGTGCTGCGCTGATCATCGACGGCGACGGCCGGCTGGTCGGCATCTTCACGCACGGCGACCTCTCGCGGCTGCTCGAGCGTGACGGTCTCGATGTCGATCGTCCCGTTGAGGCGTCGATGGGACGCAACCCGAAGTCGATCGGTCCCGAATCGCTCGTCGAGGAGGCCATGCACATGCTGCGCGAGCACCGCATCGACCAGATCCCGGTGCTCGACTTGGAGCGCCGGCCTTTGGGTCTCGTGGACATCCAGGACGTGCTCGACGTCCGCGTCTAGGCACAAGACGTGGAAGAGCGGGCCGGCAGCGAGGGGAACGTGCGCACGGCGCTCGCACGTGCACGTCTGCTGGTTCTCGACGTCGACGGCGTGCTGACGGACGGACGCATCGTCTACGCCGCGGGACCGACGGGTGTCGTCGAAGTGCAAGCGTTCGACGTACACGACGGCATCGCCTTGCGCTGGATGCAAAAGCACGCCGGCATGCGCATCGCCTGGATCACGGGTCGCGGCTGTGCCGCGACGTCTCATCGCGCGCACGAGCTCGAAATCGACTCCATCGAAATGAACTCTGGGTCGAAGCGCGAGACGCTGGCACGCGTGCAGGAACGTTTCGGCATCAGCGTCGAGGAGACGATCGCGTGCGGTGACGACTTCCCCGACTTTGGCCTGCGCGCACGCGCCGGATTGTTCGTCGCGCCCGCCAACGCACGCTTGGAGATCAAGTCGGTGAGCGACATCGTGCTGTCGCGCGCGGGCGGGCGCGGCGCCGTGCGCGAGCTGTGCGAAATCGTGCTCCAGGCGCGCGGCCTGTGGCAGGCCGTGATCGACGCGGCCGGCCGATGAGGCGCGTCGTCCTTTTCCTTCTGATCTTCGGCGCGGGCTTCGCCGTGTTGTGGATGCTGCGCACCAAACCCGCGCACCACGACGATCACGGCGGCAACGAGGCGCCGCCCAAGCCGGGACAGTTCACCGAGCTCGAAGCGCCCTCGACGAAGTCAGCGCACCAGAAGATCGGCATCACGCTCAGCGGCTCGGCCTCGTTCATCCAGTACAAGGACGCAGGCGGCAAGCTTCGG
The DNA here is from genome assembly GCA_038330085.1 of Planctomycetota bacterium. Lineage (GTDB taxonomy): Bacteria > Planctomycetota > UBA1135 > UBA1135 > JAEUIA01. Next base: position 19,799 of record JBBQNP010000047.1, read on the forward strand.
CCCGAGATCGAAGTCACATCGAAGCACCTCGAGGCGGTCAGCGAGGACGTGTACGACATGCACGACCTGGTCGTGCACCTCTTCGATCCCGCAACGCAGAAGAAACGCGCCGATCTGGTCTCGCCGAAGTCCGCGGTGAAGTTGACGCTCGTCGACGACCAGCCGCGTCTCTCGCAGACGGAACCCGTCCACCTCACCAACGTCGACATGACGCTTTTCGAGGGCGGACCCGTCGTGCCGTTGCACCTCGAGGTGCCCGCTCTCGACTGGACCATCGGCGCGGAATCCAAAGGGGCAGAGAGCTTCGAGTCGAACGATCGCGTGCAGGTGCACGGCAACGGGCTCGAAGCAACCGGCACGGGGTTGATCGCGAAGATGAGCGATTCGAGCCTGCAGTTGAAGCACGACGCGGAGATCGTCTTCGACCTGGAGAACGGGCACCAGGTGACGCTCGGCTCGGGGCTCACGGGTCCCATCGTCATCAGCAAGGTGCTGGTCGACGGCATCGATCACGTCGACGTCATCGCGAGCGAGGGCGCGCGCTTCGAAGTGAGCGGCGATAACCCAGTCAACATCCGCGCGCAGACGATCCACATGGTCGGCCGCAAGAGCCCGACGAATGCGAACGGCTACGCGATCGTCTCGGCCGACGCGCGCGGGGCCGTGCACGCGACGAGCCGCGGCGACAGGTTCGACGCCGAGAAGGCGGACTTCACGTTCTCGAACGGCGGGCTTCTCGAGAAGGCGATCCTCGACGAACACGTCGTGCTCTCGGGCGGCCCCGACACCTTCGCGGCCGACCACGCCGAGTTCGAGTTCGAGCAGAAAGCCGGTGGAGCGCAAGGCGCGCTCACCAAGGCCACCCTGACCGGCTCGCCGACGGGCACCATCGAGCTCGGCCGCTTCCTGCCGCCCGAGCGAGTGGAGCTGCAGAACGTTCACGGACATCTCTCCGGTGCGGGCCCACTCGTCATGACGCGCGAGGACGGAGACCACGTCGACTTCAAAGGTCCCGCGAAGCTCGAGATGCCCGATGTGGGCATCACGCTTTCTGCCCAGTCGCGCATATTCGGTCATGACGACGCGAGCAAGAAGAGTGGTTCGCTCACCGCCGAGGGGACGAGCGTTCTCGTCTACGAAAAGAACGACATCCACTGCGATTCGCTCGATCTGAATTGGAACACCGACGCAGCCGACCTCACGAAGCTCGACATCACGACACACGGCGTCACGACGTTGAACGGCATCACCGAGGCGGGTGAAGCGGTGACGCTCATCGCGGTCGGCGGTCTCGACGCGACGTCGATCGAGAAGAAGCTCACGATCACTCAGGCGCGCGACGTCGAGATCGTCAGCACCGATCACGGCGTCACGGGCGGGCACGCGGACTTGCTCGACAAGTTCGAATGGAACGCACGCAGCCTCTCGGCGAGCGGCAACGTCTCGTTCCACAACGCCGACGGTGAGGGATCCGGCCAGCGCATCTCTGTCGTGAGCCGCGACGAAGTCCACCTGTACGGCTCGCCGTCGTCACCGGCGCGTTTCCGATTCCTGGCCCCGAAAGCCAAGCCGGGGGCCGAGGCCGGCATCAGCGGCAACGAGATCGTCGTCACCCCCGGAGCAGCCAGTGCAGACGGCGCTGCGCAAGCGCGAGTGCAGAACGCGGACAACCGTCTCGATCTCGAGTGCAAGCACCTCGACATCCGATCTTCGCCTCCCGATCCGGCCACGCCCGATGCGCCGCGCGACTTCCACGTGCACGCGACCGGCGAGGTGAAGAGCCACTGGAAGCGCTCCGTGCCCGTGGTGGAGAACAATCCACTCGCGCCCGGTGTGGAATCGACGGCCGACGTGGACTGCGAGGATCTGGTCGTCGACGGAACTGCCCAGCCCAACCCCGTTCAGGGCGAAAATCCGACCGTAGCGACGACCAACGTCGTCGCGCGCACGGCCGTGCACGTCGAGTATCACGGCACGAGCGAGATGACCGGCGACGGAGACCTCTTCACGCTCGACGAGAAGGGCCTCGGCCGATTGTCGGCGGATGCGGGCAAGGTCGTGCACGCGCGCGGACATCTAGTCGGCACCGCGCTGCCGTACACGCTTGACGCGGACTGGATCGAGTTCGATTCCGAGCACATCACAGTCTCGAAGGTGCGCCTGAAGATGGATGAAAGCGCCAAGGCTGTCGATGCGGCCTTCCTGCGCGACGCGCAGACGCCCGAGCAGGCCGGCCCGGGTGCTTCGACGGCAGTTCTGGGTGAAGTGCGCGCCGACACGATGCGCGCCGACAAACACGAGATCTTCCTCGACGGCTCGGCGCACGTGGAGGGCATCACCGGGCAAGGCGAGGCGTGGTCGATCGACGCCGGCTCGATTCGCATGCAGGGGGACTTCTCGCAGGCTCGCAGCCTGCGCACCGATCAGATCACGTCGCTCGAGACGCGCGGCGGTTTCCATGCGCAGCTGGGCGATCGTCTCGAGGCTCGCGGCGACAGGCTCGACGGTACGCCCAAGCACGTGAGCATCGAGGGCACGCCCGCGCGTCTCATGATGCTCGACGCGGAGTGGCAGTCGGCCCGGATCGACTACGAGATGACGAACATGCTGTTGTCGACCGATCCGGGATCGATGCGCTCCCGCGTCGGATCGCCCGGTCCGTCCTGGTCGCTCGACTACGAATCGATGCAGCCCTTCGACCGAGATGACAGGACGATTCTCGTGCTGCGCAATCCGCGGCTGCGCACGGGATCCAAGCAACTCTTCGCCGACTGGATGCTCTTCTGGGTCGACCGCAACGAATGGCGCAAGAGCGGCACGCACACGATGTCGGAGGCCGTGAACGGCACGGAGCTGCGCGTCAACGAGCCCAATCAGAACGTCGAACGCAATCCGCACGCCCCTGTGACGAGCGGAACGCAGCAGAACCCGCTCACACTGCCGGCGCAGTTGCTGGAGATCCAATCGAGCCCGGTGTTCCGCGTGCTCTCCGAGGTCTACATCGAGGGCAACGTCGAGATCTTCGAGCAAGGGGAGCGCGAGGCGCGCGCCTCGGCCATCTACCTCGACATCATCGAGACGCAGGGCTGGATCCGGGACGGCGACGTCAGCATCGTCACGGATGTGCGCGGCTTCAAGCGGAGGATACGCGCGCGCGCGAACTGGATGCGGATCTCTCCCGAACCGGCGCTGCGCGCGGACAAGGCGGAGATCACCGCGTGCGATTTCGACACGCCCCACTACGTGATCGAGACCAGCGACCTGCGCATTCGGCCCAAGTCGAATTCCAACGACCAGCGTGTCGCGTACGACGTGTCGGCGCGAGGCAACCGCATCCGTTTCGAGAACGGGCTGCGCTTGCCGCTGCCGCCGCTGGTGTTCGAGTCCGACCAGGAGGGCAACCCGCTCATCGACCGATTCGTGCTCGGTAACAGCGCCAAGTACGGGGCCGCCGTGAGTGCAACGGTGAACGCCGAACTGGGCCCGGTCGGTCAGGCCACGGGCAAGGCGCTCGCGCACATCCTTCGTTTTCCGGAGACCGACATACGCGGCAACTGGCATTACAACGTAGGCATCCTCGGTTCACGCGGAGTGTTGTTCGGTCCTGGAATCACGCTGCGCGCGGGCAACCAGTTCCTGCTCGAGATGGAGTACGACGTCATCCCCGACAGAGGGAGTGACATCGGTCTTGTGCCCGTCGACAAGGATGATCGCTCGCTCTTCCGCACGTGGTTCCACGCGCGCGCGCGCTACACGGTCGCCGACGGCGAATGGTTCGACCTAGCGGTGAGCCACCAGAGCGACGCCGGCATCCAGAGCGAGTTCTTCGAGCGGCAGTACCTGCGCTACGAAGAGAAGGACACCTACCTCCACTGGCGCAAGGCGAAAGACGAGTGGTATTTCAACGCCAGTGCGAAGGCGTTGACCGAGGATCGGACCGACACCGCGGAGCTGCCCTCCGCCGGCGCATACCTCGGACGCAAGCGCATCGCCGAGGCCTTCGACAACCCCGTCTACTACACCGGCCGCGTCGACGCGGGCTACTACAAGAGGAACGACGGCGATGCGCGCTACTACGCGCCGTTCGAGGACGGGCTGGGCAGCCGAGAGCTGACGCGCATCGACACCGAGCACAGGGTCGAAATGCCCTTCGCGCTCGGCTTCCTCGACGCGCGCGGCACACCCTACGTCGATGCGCGCGGCACGGTGTGGAGCGAAGGCGCCGATCCCAGCAACTCACCCTCGCGCGCGGCGTTGATCGTCGGCTTCGACGCGGCGACGACGTTCTGGAAACGCTTTTCCAACGGCGCCATCCACACGATCACGCCTTCGGTCGGCGTGCACGGCGACGTCGCGTCGGAAGAGAACGGTGGCGGCCTCGTGCACATCGATCAGACCGAGGATCCCATCACCGGTCGCTACGTGGATGTGGGCTTGCGCACACGCTGGTGGTTGCCAGACACGCTCGAGCACCTCGATCTCGACGTGCGCGTGTCGGACGGATCCAATCTTCCCGACGGCCAGCACTCGGGATTGCAACCGGTGGCCGTGCTCGGCGACTTCCTGACGTACGTCAAGGGCATTCCGATCGCGATGACGCAAGACGGTCGCTACGACCTGCGCACCGGGAACACGGTCTATTCGTTGACGTCGTTGGGCCTCGAGCCGTTGGACAACGTCGGCCTCGAGTTCGGCTACCAGCGCGGTCTGTCGAGCGACCAGCAGACGCGGCTGTTCGAGTCCGCCTCGATCGCGATGCGCTACAGCATAAGCCCGAAGTGGGAGGTCGAGTTCGGCCAGTCGTACGCGATCGCCGCGGGGACGGGCGTCGGCAACTCCGCGACGTTGCGCAGGCTGGGCCACGACTTCGTGACCGAGATCGGGGCGGGATATCGCTCGGGAGAAGGCTCGACGTTCACCATCAGCTTCGAGCCGCGCATCACATGGAAGCGCTCGGGGCTCGGCCTCCTGGATCGCGAGCTCAGCGTGTACCATTGACCGACGGTCCTCGCGTGCGACGTGCGTCGAGTCCGGGGCCGGTGGCAGCAGCGTGGTACCCCTGATCGCATTCCTCGACAACCTCGGCATGAGTGAGCTCATGATCGTGGCGGTTGCCGCGCTGCTCTTGTTCGGCAAGCGCCTGCCCGAGGTCGCCCAGCAGGCCGGCGCGACGCTGGCGAAGTTCCGCAAGAGCCTCGACACCGCGATCCACGACTCGGGCGTCGAGCAGGAGATCCGCAAGATCAAGAGCGCGATGCCGACGGACATGTCGGTGCGCGACGTGGCGCGGGTCGCGGCGCGCAAGTTCGAGAACCGGTTGCGCGACGAGGTCGACATCCCGCCGATCTCGCTCGACACGCTGCTGACGGATGCATCGAAGAACAGCACGGCGACGAACACGTTGCCGACTGGCGCTTCAGAGGCGAGCAGTGCGACCTCGACGGGTGCCCCGTTGAATGATGCGCCGTCGAATGGTGCCCCAGCGAATCCGGCCTCGACCGAAGCGCATCCCGCACCCGTGATCGATCCGAAGCCGGGCGTCGATCCCGCCAGCCAGTTCTCTCGCTCGACCCACGGTGTCCACCCGGGTGGGTTGAACGGCAAGGCCGACGCCGATCCCAGCGCGACGAATGGAGCCACACCGTCGGCACCGGACGCAGACTCGGTCGAGCGCGCCCAACAAAGCGGCATCCAACCCCGCCCCTTGCCCCCGGGCAGCGTCCCGCGCGAGTGAAGACGGCTCTCGCGCGTGTACCGTCTGGGCTACAACACGAACGGCCTCGCGCATCATCGTCCCGAGGATGCGCTGACGCTGCTGGCCGAGCTCGGCTACGAAGGCGTCGCGATCACACCCGACGTCGGCGCGCTCGATCCGCTGCGCCTCGACATGGTCCATGTGCACGAGCTGCGTGCGCGAGCTCAGGACCTCGGCCTCTCGTTGGCGGTCGAAACCGGCGCGCGCTATGTGCTCGATCCCCGTCGCAAGCACCGGCCGACGCTCCTCGAAACTGAACTCTCCGATCGCAATCGGCGCGTCGAGTTCCTGCGCAGCTCGATCGACCTGGCGACCAACCTCGGAGCATCGGTCGTGTCGATATGGTCGGGTGCTGCACCGACACCGATGAGCGGGGATTCCCTCGACCCCTCGAGCGAACCCGTGTGGGATCGGCTGACCCAAGCGCTCGTCCCCGTGCTCGATCACGCCCGCGACAACGGCGTCTTCGTAGCGTTCGAGCCCGAGCCGGGCATGTTCATCGAACGGCCGGTCGGCTACCTCGAGCTGGTACGGCGTCTCGGGGAGCGGGGAAATGAGCTCGGCCTGACCCTCGACGTCGGCCACCTACTGGTGACGGGTGACGTGCCGGTCGGGCGGGCGATCCGCTCGCTCGCGGCCCATCTGGTGCACGTTCACCTCGACGACATCGCTGGCGGGGTCCACGAGCACCGCATGTTCGGCCAGGGGGAGTTGGACCTGGGTGAGGTTCTAACTGCGCTCCACGACATTGGTTATGCCGGGATGGCGGCCGTGGAGCTCTCCCGCGACAGCCACAGGGGCCCCCAGGCGGCCCAGGAAGCCATGCGTCACCTGCAGGCGGCGACCCCTCCCGGCGGACTCCCTTGCTAGGGGGTTGATCCCAAGCTCACAATGCGCCCCCCGGTCCAGGACCGACCGACCTGAAGGCGGTTGGACCCGCCGGCTCCACCCTTCCCGAGGTGGAGGACAGAGCCCGCAGCGAGGATCCCGCATGAGCGAACCGACCACCGGCCTTCAACACTGCCCGACGCGCATCGATGGCGCGCCCGTGCTGTTCGCGCACAAGGTGACGCAGGGACAATGTCAGGACCGTCAGCGCGGCCAGTACCACAAGTGCTTCACGTGCGCTTACAACAATGCCTATGTCGCGAAGCACGGCAAACCCGTGGTGGCGATGAGGCCGGCCGAGCCGGAAGCGCGCGTGCAGGTCGGCTGAACGAGCTTTCATCACGCAGAGGGTTGCGGCAGCGCAACGGTCCGACGACAACGAGTCGGAATGAATCGGGAGGCGAAAGACGCCTCCCGTTCGCGTTGATGACCCTCGCCCTCGCGGTCGACCAAGGCCCTCGCACGAATGACGCACGCCGGCCCTGAGAGCGGCGCCTACTTGCCGAACTCCGCGTCCGACATCGCAGCGTCGAACTTCGCCAGGAACGGATCTGCCGCGACTCGCCTCCCGACGGTTTCGTAGGTCTCCCGCTCCACGGCATGCACGCGGTCGATGAGCTCCTTGGTAAACCCGATCTCATCGAGTCCGCGCATCTCGAACACGTGACCTTGGAGGACCTTTTCCATCCCTTGATCGTAGAAGGTCCTGCGCTCCGCGATCTGCTGGTGCAACTCCCTTCGTGCCTGAGCATCACCACCGATCTGCTTGAAGCGATCATGGGACCACGTCGCGAACGCATCGACGTTCGTGCCTAACTCCTTGTCCAGGCGGTCGTGCCACGCCACAGCGTCCGGCGTGAACAGGGCATCGAAGACCTTCGCGAGCTTCGTCTGGAACGCTTCGCCCGTGGTGTCCTTCTCGTACGACATGCGCGAGTAGATCACGGCACGTCGCATGAGGTCGACCAACGCCGGTAGTCCGGCCTTCACCTTCGCCATCTCGTCCTTCGCGTCCGGCTTCGGCTCGGGGACCACGAAGTCAGCCTCGTCGACGGACTCGCTGAAGCTCGTCAACTCCATATGTGCACCGTCGGGCCTGGAGATGCTCTCGATGAAGCCGGTGGTCAGGGAGAGTACGACTTGGCTGCCGTCCTTGAGCTCGCGAACGAGCTTGCCGTCCGCCTGCTTCGCGTCAGCCCAGTCCTTGGGATGAGCGAGCCATGCGAGCAGGGGCATGCGGGGGGTGTACCAGCTCACCGAGGTGCTGAGAGACTTGCCGCTCTCCTTCGCGCTTGCCGGCCAGACCGAGAAGAAAGGACCTCCGCGCGGGTCGTAGCCGTCGGGTGGGGGGAACTCGGCTTCGAGGACCTTCACGAAGCCGCCGTTCGCTCCGAACTCCTTCTTGATGTCCAGGTCCGATGCGAGCGTCTTGGCCTCGCCATCGCCGCGGATGAACGCGTGACCGTCCAGGATCCATGTCGCCATGCTCCCGGTGTCGTCGATGAACTCCAACCGTGCGCTGTCCGGCGCGCGGTAGACCAAGCGCAGGTCAAACGGCTCGTCGTGGGAAACGCCGTGGTACTTGGCTGTGAACCCGGACAAGTGCTTCGACATTTCGGACAGTCGCTCGACCAGGGTCACAGGATTGTCGACTGCAGGTTTCGTCGTCGTCGTCGGCGATCGATCCGGCGTGTCCTGCGCGAACATCGGGCTCGTGAGCACGAGCACGAGGAGTACTGCCTTGGACGTGATCATGTTGCGAAGTTCAGTCGGGAAGGTGGACGACTGGACACTGCGATGCGGGTCCGCTCAGGAAGGTCTCGCGTTCGAGCGTACGGATCACGTGCAGGTCCGCACCGGACACGATCGATATCAGGCCGAGCCGGCACGTGCGCCGCGTCTCGTGATCGTCCGACTGGGACACCTGCACGCCGACAAGCCAGTCGGACTGCCCGTCACCGTCGACATCGCCCAATTCGAACCCGCCGGTAGCGATCGTGGCGAGACGCTGCGATGCCGTCGAGATCATCCGAAGTACTCGCAAGTCTCTGCCCGAAACGACATAGACGAGAGAGCGATCCTCCGTCATGCCGAGCCAGTCGAGCGTCCCGTCCCCGTCGAGATCACCGCAGATCTGCAAACCCCTCAAGGCGGGATAGGTCCGTTCGAGATCCGCCTGGACCTGGACGAGCGCACGGAACTCCGGCAGCTCTGCACCGAGGAGGCGTTCGCTCACAGCGCCCAGCCGCCAGGTCGGATCGACTAGATCGACGTACGTCCAGTTCCGTTGTGGCGGATAGGTGGCATCCTCGAATCGTCCTTGCCGATGATCTTCAGGATCCGAGATCACGAGCGGGTCGCCCGAAGCGCCTTGAAGCAGCGCTTCTTTCGAGAAGGCCTTCCCGTCGAGAGGGCCGTCCTTCGCTGCAATCAGTTCGGTCACGATCACGCCTTCGCAGCCTTCCAACGCGAAGTGTGCCGAGCCCATGGCCACGAGATCTTCAGAGGTACGGTAGATGGGGGAAAGGTCTCGACCTGACAGGAGCCACGATCGGAAGTGCGCGCCGGCGGGATTGGCGGGGTCCAGCTCCGAAACGTTCAGCAAGATGTCCGGGTGGCCGTCGCCGTCCAGGTCGAACGAAGGGCTGGCCGACCAGGTGAATTGGTCAAGCGTCGCCGAACCCATCTCGAGATGGAGATCGAGGCAACTACTCGTCGCCAAAGCCAGTGACAGGGGGAGTAGAACTCGAAGCGCCCAGGACATGGAGCCTGATCTTTCCACCGGAACAATCCGATGGGGATCATTCTCCGGCTTCGGTCTGATCTGTCCAACTGGGAGTCACGCGCGTGACAAGTGCGGTGTGAAGCAGGATGCGACAGCCCGACTGTCGCATGCACACGTCGCGACGGGCAGCGGAGACCCCGACAAGGATCGCTGCCGGCCGATGGAGTGAAGGCGGGGGCTCAGTTCCGCGCAGCGGCGAGGATCTCGGCTTCCGTCAGCAAGCGCGGTGTCTGCTTGGCGAGATCGAGCACCTTCTGCACGCGCTCTTCGGTCGGTTGAATGCCGCGCTTCTCGAGGAACCACGTCACGTTCGACTTGCCGCTCATCGGACCGACGGCGATCACTTGCTCCAGGCCCACGAGGTCCGCGGGCACACCGCTGTACACGCGGTTCGCGAGCCACGCGTCGCCCTTGCGAAAGGCCTTGATCACGGCGGCGGCGTGCACGCCCGTCGCGGTCTCGAACGCGTCCTTGCCGAACACGGGGTAGTTGTTCGGAATCGGAACCCCGGTGCCGGCGCTCGCGAGCTCGACGTAGCGACCGAGCTTCGACAGGTCGTTCTCGATCAACCCGAGCAAGCGCAGGTTCACGAGCAACAGGTCCATCTCGACGTTGCCCGTGCGCTCACCGACACCGAGCGCGGTTGCGTGCACGCGCGTCGCGCCGGCTTCGAGCGCTGCGAGCGCGTTCATCAACCCCATCCCGCGGTCGCGGTGTCCGTGCCAGTCGATGCCGACGTCGACGCCCAGCCCGTCGACGATCGACTTCACGAAGGTGACGATGCGCTTGACGCCGTTCGGTGTCGCGTGACCGCACGTGTCGCACACGCAAATGCGCTGCGCACCCGCTTCGATCGCCGTCGTGTACAGCGCACGCACCGTCTCGGGGTTCGCGCGCGTCGTGTCCTCGGTGACGAACATCACCGGCAGGTGGTTCTTGACCGCGAACTCGACCGCCGTGCGCGAGAGCTCGACGATGTGCGCCGTCTCCCAACTCTCGGCGTACTGGCGGATCGGCGAGCTGCCGATGAACGCGCACACTTCGATCGGGACACCCGTCGCCTGAACCTTGTCCGCGACCGGCTATAGGTCGGAGACGACAGTGCGGCAGGCGACGTTCGGGCGGATCGAGAGCGACTTCATCTCGCGTGCGAGTGCCTGGATGTGCTCGCGCGCGCGCGCGCCGGCTCCGGGCAGACCGACGTTCGCGGTGTGGATCCCGAGCGTGTCCATGAGGTGCACGAGCTCGATCTTCTGGTCGAGCGTCGGGTCCTTGACGGACGGCGATTGGAGCCCGTCGCGCAGCGTCTCGTCGTCGAACTGGATGCGACCAGCAGCCCGCAAATCGGGCTGGTTCCAGTCGTAAATCAGGGTCTCGCGGTCGATCGGCGTCATGTCGTCCAGATGGCTTTCGAGGGGGGCTGGCCAGCCCGTCATCTTAGCAGCATCGGCCTCCTCGATCGTGCTCGATCCGACCGGCGCTTCCCATCCGCGGATCCTCATCCGGCGCACCGCTCCATCTGCCCATCGGGAGTTTCCTCGGAACGCGTCGATGCATGAACGTGCCCGTGATGCGCGGCCACCAGGTTTCGTGCACCGCTCAGGGGATCCTGCAGCATTCGTACACGAGCGCTTGGTTGCTCAGCGCCGCGCCCCCTATAACTGGTTCGATGTCTTTCGATCGAGTTCTCAAGTTCGGCGGCGCGGCACTGGCTGACGGTCCCGCGGTCCAGCGCGCATGTCGCATCGTGCAGGAACACGGCGGCAAGCGTCCGATCGTCGTCGTGAGCGCGCACCAGGGCGTCACCGATCTGCTCGACACGGTCACGCGCTCCGCGCTCGGCGGCCACATGGAAGGCGACCGCGTGCGCATCCGGCACCGGTCGCTGTTGCGCCAGCTCGACCTCGATCCCGACCTGCTCGATCGCTTTTTCACGGAGCTCTTCGGCCTGCTCGCGGAAGTGCGCGTGCGCCAACGCTTGCTCGAGGGACAGCGCGATCACGTGCTGAGCTTCGGCGAGCGCATGAGCGCGCGCGTCGTCGCCCACACGCTCAAGGGCATGGGTCTGCGCGCGACGCCCGTCGATGCTTTCGATCTGGGCATCACGACCGACTCGAATCACGGCGACGCGCGTCCTCTCGCCGACGGCACGAGCGGCGTG
>JBBQNP010000048.1:0-30768 GCA_038330085.1 Planctomycetota bacterium
CCAAGGACCCCTGATGTTGACGATCGTCTCCGATCTGCTCTTGACGGACTCGTTCCTGATCAAGGGCAACATCGAGAACAAGTACACGCGCCTCTCGCAGGTGCTCGACGAGACACGTCGGTACTTTCTCAAGGTCCGCGATGCCACGCTGATCGACCTCAACTCGTGCGAGCGCATCAACACGCCGCTCCTGCACGTGAACGTCGACGAGATCCTGATCGCGCACGAGTTCCTCGACTCGGGTGGAGATCCGGGCCAGCGGGACCTGGCCAAGAACCAGTCGCTTCATCGCGTCCGCGTGTTCTACACGGGCTCGCTCAACGTCGAGCTCGGCGGCGAAGTGCGCCCCGGTTCGTACGAAGCCGAAGATCGCACGTCGCGCCGCTTCTTCACGATGCGCAACCCGGTGTTGCGCGGGTTCCAGGACAAGGGTGATCCGGACCTCAAGCTCCTCGGCAAGCTGCCGTACGCCATCCTGAACAAGTTGCGTCTGTCGTACGTCTACGACTTCAACTGACCGGGTCGTCGTTGGCACCCGCGCGTCGTTTGCACGCTGAGCGAGTGCGCGCGAAGATGACGGGGCGTGGAGCCCAGTTTCGATCCGGCTGAGGGTGGCAGCCCGCCCGCGGCGGGGACAATTCCGCAAACGACCGACAGGTCTGGACGTGCGCAGGCAAGTGACCTGACAGTGGCGTCAAGTGTCGTCGAGCCCGCCCCGTTCCTCGTTGCACCGTTCGGGCGGTCGTGGGAGCACTGGATCCTGCTCGGCATTGCACTCACCGGTGTCGTGGTGCTCGTCGTTCTGGGGGTGTTCGTCCACCCGGATCCACGCGGGTTCGGCACCCACGAGCAACTCGGTCTGCCGCCCTGCAAGCCGATGCTGTGGTGGAACGTCCCGTGCCCGGGATGCGGCGTGACTACTTCCGTATCGCTGGCGGCCCACGGGCAATTCTGGGCATCGATACGGAACCAACCCTTCGGTTTCGTCGTCGCACTCCTGCTGCCGGCGTTCGCTGCCTGGTGTGGATGGCAGACGCTGCGCGGGAGAGATTTGAACAACGCGGTGCAGGGCGTGCGCGTCGGCGGGTGGGCGGTCCTGCTCGCCGGCGTCATGACCGCCGCGTGGATCTACAAGGTGGCGCTTACCCGTCATTGGTTCGGGTGAGAATTCCCTCAGACATCCGATGGAGCATTTCTTGTTGAAGCTCGCGCTCGTTCACCCACCGGAGAGAGTCCCCATGAATCGCCCCTTCGTCTTGCGTTCGTGTGTCCGTCTGCTCGCACCGGGTCTTTTCAGCGTGGCTTTGCTCGGCGGCGCAGCGAGCGCCCAGAGCCTCGAGCAGTCCTTCTACACGTCGTTGTACCCGTCCGACGCACCGTTCAAGGCCGGCTTCGACGTGCCTCGCTTCGATCCGACGCTGGGAACCCTGGTCGAAGCGCGCATTGAGCTCACGCCGCACTTCTGCGCGACGTTGCGGGCAGAGAACACCGACACGTTCGCGCCCGAGACCGTGACCCTCCTCTTCGCGGGAGCTGCGCAGTTGAGCCGCGAGGGTCACTCGCTCGCGACGGCGACTGCGGGCGGATACGTCTCGCAGTTCCTCATGCCGTTCGACGGGACGATCGATTTCGCCGGCAGCTCGGGGATGATGCAGATCATCCATGGCGACCTGGACACGACGGTTTCGATCCTGCCGTCTTCGCCCGAGTTCGATGGGTTCATCGCGCAGCCGGGCTCAGCGGGGCCGGGCAGCGCGATCGCGCACTTCGACGTGGACGGCATCCTCGATCCGGAATGCGAACCGATCGGCAACCCGGTGATCGTGTTCGATGCGCGCGCCTCGGTCGGCCCTGAGATCACGATCACGTACGTCTACTCCGCCAGCGGTGCGACGTTCTGCGCGGGCGACGGTAGCGGCAGCGGGTGCCCGTGCTCCAACGCGGGAGTCACTGGACATGGTTGCGCGAGCCCGTATGCGCTCAACGGTGTGCTGCTCACGGGCAGCGGCGACGCATCGGTTGCCGCAGACACCCTCACGCTGACGCTCACGGACCTCCCGCATGCGACGGTGTTGGTGCTGATGCAGTCCGACGGTGGGCACTACGCGGGAATGCCGTTCGGCGCGGGGCTGCGCTGTGTGACCGGCACCGTTGTGCGCATCAAGACGATGTCGGCCGACACGAGTACCAGCATCGGAGCGGGGAATGGCGGCACGCCGATCTCCGTCTCGGGTCAGCTTCCGGCTACGGGTGGAACGCGCTTCTACCAAGCAGCCTACCGCGAAGGTCCGGGTGCTTGCAACGCAGCGCCGCTGAACTTCAGCAACGGTTGGCGCGTTGCATGGCGTCCTTGATGCGTCAGTCCTCGGCGCTTTCGCCCGCGTCCTCGTCGCCTTCCGGTTCGACCTTGCGCGCTTCGTCGAGCATCTCGACGTAGCTCGCATAGCGCGAGGAGGGAACCTCGCCGCGATCCACCGCTTCGAACACGGCGCATTCCGGTTCGTGGTCGTGTGAGCAACCGTTGAAGCGACAGCGTCCCTGATAGCGACCGAACTCGGGGAACAGGTCACGCAGGTTTTGTTGTGGAACGCCGAAGGGGCGGAACACGCGGATGCCGGGCGTGTCGATCACGCGCGTGCCGGGGGTGAGCGTGAGCAGTTGCGAGAACGTCGTCGTGTGCTTGCCCTGGTCCCAAAACTTGCTGATCTTGCCCTCGCGCAACTTCAGGCCGGGTTTCAGTGCGTTGAGCAGGCTGGACTTTCCCGCACCTGAGGCACCGTAGAAGACGCTGATGCGCCCTTCGATGCGTTTGCGCAGCAATTCGAGGCCGCGTCCGTCGAGAGCGCATGTCTCGATCACGTCGACCGGAATCTGCGCGTAGGTCGCGCGGAGCGGGGCGATGTCTTCCGGATCGACCAGGTCGATCTTGTTCAGCACGACCGCAGCCGGAATGCGCTGCCACACGCACGTCGCCAGAATCCGGTCGGTGCGGTTCGACGAAAACCCGGGCTTGGCGACCGAACCGATCACGAAGAGCTGGTCGACGTTCGCCGCGAGAACCTGCTCGCGCGGATCGTGCGAGCTCGCGATGCGCGACAACGTATTGCGACGAGGGAGGACGCGCTCGAGGCTCGCCGGCTTGCTCGCGAGATCGACCTCGACTTCGTCACCGACTGCGACGGGGTTCTTCTGCTGGCCGTCGAAGAGGATGCCGCGCGGCGCAGCATGCACGACTTCACCGCCGACGTCGACGTGGCAGACCTTGGCATCAGTCCGGATCACCAAGCCTGTGCGTAGGGTCGTCATGCAAGAGGTGCCGCATCATGGCATGACGCACTCATCACCGCGAAATCGGTACGATTTGGCCCGCGCATTGCTGGGCGTGCATCGCCAAGCACGCATGGACCAGGGGTGAAGCATCCGGAGTGAAGCATGAGACGTGGCCACCTTCTGATCGTGCCCTTGTTGATCGCAGCCGCCGTGATGCTGTTTCAGTACTTCGGTGCCGACAAGTTCACCAATGCGGAGACGGGCGAGCGTCACCGCGTGGGCCTGTCGACCGAGCAAGAAGCCGCGCTGGGCTTGCAGGCCTACGAAGACGTGATCTCTCACGAGCGTGTGATCGAGAGCGGGCCGCAGTTCGACATGGTGAAGCGCGTGGCCGAGCGTCTCGCGCATGCGACCGGGACGCAGGGCGCGGACTTCGACTGGCGCGTGAGCTTGGTGCAGAGCTCCGAGCAGAACGCGTTCTGTTTGCCGGGCGGGAAGATCGTGGTGTACACGGGCATCCTGCCGATCGCGGGCAACGAAGCCGGGCTCGCGACGGTCATGGGGCACGAGATGGCGCACGCGACGTCCCGGCACGGTGCGCAGCGCGTGTTGCAACAACAGATCACGCAGACCGCGCTGATGGGCGCGCAGGTTTCGCTGTCGAACATGGATCCGAGCCAGCGTGCGGGCGTGATGGCCGCGATCGGAGCGGGCGCGCAATACGGCGTGCTCTTGCCCTTCAGCCGCGATCACGAGAGCGAGGCAGACAAGATCGGACTGCACTACATGGCGCGCGCGGGATACGACCCGCACGAGGCGATCACCTTCTGGGAGCGCATGAGCCAGCTCTCGAACGGCAGCCGGGTGCCCGAGTTCGCGTCGACGCACCCTTCGCATCAGACGCGCATCCGCGATCTGGAGGCGGAGATGCCGAATGCGCTCCAGGAGTATCAGGCTGCGGCAAAGTGAGCGCGCGGTTTCGCTGCACACGGAGCGCGAGATCCCGTCGCGGTCGGTGCCCGAGACCGCCTCTGACACGGAGCAATTGCGCGAATGCAGCGCTTCCGGCTACAAGCTCGCGCAATGGATGAGCTGCCGGTGATCACGTCGCGCTCGAACACACTCGTGCAGCGCGCACGACGGGTGGTGAGCGGGGACGAGCCCGGGTTCATTGCACTCGAAGGCGACAGGCTCGTCGACGATGCGATCGCGGCCGGACGCGAGATCGAGATCGTGGTACTGGCGCAGGATCGTCGCGAGCGGGCGGACGAGCTACGCAAGCACGGCCAACGCGTGCAGCTCGTCGACGGTGCGATCGTCGAGCAGGTGTCGAGCTTGGACAAGTCGCCGGGCATCATCGCGCTCGCGCCGGTTCCGAAGGCGGTCGACCTCGAGACGCTGAAGCTCGACCCGCGCACGTTGATCGTCGTCGTCGCAGGTGTCGGGGACCCGGGCAACCTTGGCGCGCTCGCGCGCGCGGCGGAAGCGTTCGGAGCGACGGCGCTCGTGGCACTCGCCGGCGGGGCGACACCGTGGAGCACGAAAGCGCTGCGCGGATCGATGGGCAGCTTGTTGCGCTTGCCGATCGCGGCGCCGATGCAGGCCAAAGCGTGCTTCGCGTTGCTCTCGCGTCGGAAAGTGCGCCAAGTGTGCGCAACGACGCGCGGAGGGCTCGATCCGCAGAAGTTCGACTGGAAGGGGCCGATCGCACTGTGGATCACGGGCGAAACGGGGGTCGCTCCCGATGTCGGTGCGAGCTTCGAGGCGGTGACGATTCCGATCGCCGCGCAAGTGGAGTCGTTGAACGTCACGGTCGCCGCGTCGATCGTCCTCTTCTGCGCGAGTCGCGCGCGGGCCGGCGTGCGTGGCTAGTCGCAAGGACAAGCAGCCGTCCCTGTTCGTCGGCGATCCGAGCTCGATGCCGCTCGCCGCACGTATGCGACCGCGCACGCTCGACGAAGTCGTCGGGCAGGATCACGTGCTCGGCGCCGGCAAGCCGCTGCGCAAGTCGATCGAGGGCGCAACGCTCGGCTCGATCGTGTTGTGGGGACCGCCCGGGAGCGGCAAGACGACGCTCGCGAACGTCGTCGCACAGGTCGGCGGTCGCGCGTTCGTGCCGTTCAGCGCGGTGAGTGAAGGCGTTCCGCGCCTGCGCGAGATCTTCGCCGAAGCGCGGGAACGGTCGGGTTTCGAACAGAAACGCACGGTGTTGTTCGTCGACGAGATTCACCGGCTCAACAAGGCCCAGCAGGACAGCCTGTTGCCCGCGATGGAGGATGGCACGGTCACGTTGATCGGCGCGACGACGGAGAATCCGAGCTTCGAGATCAACAGCGCTGTGCTGTCGCGCAGTCGGGTGATCGTGTTGAAGGCACTCACGGTCGCCGATGTCGAAACGTTGTTGAAGCGCGCACTCGCCGACGAAGAGCGCGGACTCGGTCGGATGCATGTGTCGATCGATGCCGACGCGCTGGAGTGGATGGCCGCGCAAGCCGACGGTGACGCGCGCCGCGCGCTGTCGGTGCTCGAAGTCGCTGCGCTGCACGTCGGAGCCAAGGGTCGGATCACACAAGAGATCGCGCGCGAAAGCCTGCAGCTACGGTTCGCGCAGCACGACAAGGGCGGCGACGTGCACTACGACCAGCTCAGCGCGCTGCACAAGTCGCTGCGCGGCAGCGATCCCGATGGCGCGTTGTACTGGGCCGCGCGCCTGATCGAAGGCGGCGAGGATCCGATGGTGATCTTCCGTCGCGCGATCGCGATGGCCGCAGAGGACGTGGGCCTCGCCGATCCGGTCGCACTCCAACTCGCCGTCGCCGCTCGCGACGCGTTCCACATGCTCGGTCCGCCCGAGGGTTATCTGCCCTTGTGCGAGATGCTCGTGTACCTGGCGACAGCGCCGAAGTCGAACAGCGTCAAGGCCGCCATGTTCGCCGCGTTCGAAGCCGCCCGCGAGACGCCCGGCGCCGCAGTTCCGATGCACGTGCGCAATGCACCGACGTCACTGATGAAGTCACTCGGTCACGGCGAAGGCTACAAGTACGCGCACGAATCGGAGACGGGCTACTTCGCGCAGGAGTACTTGCCCGAGGAGTTGCGCGGGAAGAAGCTCTACGAACCCGGCGCCTTCGGCTTCGAAAAAGAGATCGCGAAACGCCTCGAGTGGTGGGCAAAACAACGCGAGACCTGACGGTGCATGGGGCCGGTACGATGGGGCGAAGCACGGAACGGCGAAATCTCACGACCGGTAGCCGAAGCGTCGATCGCCCGAATCGATTGCGCGGCGCGAGCGCCTTGTCCGGATGAGAACCCCTCCGGAGCCTTGGCATTCTGCATCCGCCGACCGATACTTGGTGCGGCCCTGGACTTCGCGAATGCCCAAGTTCCACTTGGGAGCCGCCGAAAGGCATAGCGATGACGGGGCCACTTCACTTCGGTTTCGTCCGGCTGTCGTCCCGCTCGTGCAGCGAAGGAATGAAGAGCCAGTGTCGATACGGATCTGCCCAGCGATTTGTCGGATCGCCTCGCTGCCCCGTGCTGATGCCAGGATTGAAGTTCGGGTGGAGATTCCGGACATGCCCGAGGATCGACTTGTAGAGCACTTCCTTGGCTCGGGTCCGTCGCCCTCGTCGGGTCGAGCCGGGCCGTTTCTCCTTGTGCTTGTCGTTGAGACGGAACTGCATTGCGCCGAGCACGACGTCTGTGCATTGCAGAAGTACGTGGTCGTGTGAGTCGACCTCCGCGATTTGAGCCGGATCGACGATCAGTTGTCGTGCGCGGAAGTCGGGCGACTTGGTCAACGCGGCGAGGTAGCCCCTGAACTTCGCGCGTCGTTCGAACGTGTCCGGTATGCGATCCAGCTGTATGCGAACCCTTGCGCCATTCTCGCCATGCTGAACCAGTCCGAGCCCGAACGCGTGCTTGATGAACTGGTAGTAGAGAAGGAAGTAGGAGTCCTCCCGCTGTTCCTGTGACAGGCCGGCAGCTATGTGCCGATTCTGCGTGAACATCACACGGACCTTGATCTTCCCGGTGGCGACGAAGTCGAAGAACGCGGACATCAGGTCCTCGTACTTCGCGACGTAGTTGGACGTGACCTTCTGCCACTTGATCTCACCGTGGAGGTTCAGACTCTGCTTTCGCGCATCGAGCTCGAGTGTGACCTCGCGCAGGTCAGTGGATCGGACGAGACAGCCTCCGTAGAAGTTCGAAAAGTACCTGCCCGTCTCGATCGACTCGTCAGCGTAGAGGATGTACTCGAGAGCCATGGCGATGCGGGTGACCGGATGTCCGCGCCAAGGAAGTAGAGCGCAACGTCTCGAATCCTCCATGGATTGCTGCCGTCGGACCGACGAGAGGCGCATCAGGGAGATTTCAGCGTCCTCGCAACGGGCAGGTCCCCATTTCGGAGCACGGCGGCGGGTCAAGTCGCTCGGTCACGGCGAGGGCTACGAGTACGTGCACGAATCGGAAACGGGCTACTTCGCGCAGGAATACTCGCCCGACGAGCTGTGCGGGAAGAAGGTCTACGAACCAGGATTGCGGATTACCACGGTGCCCGTGGGCTCGTGCCAATAGGTCGTCCGTCTGTTGTTCATGTGCGTGACAAACGATCGGCGAGTGCGCTGAAACGTCGTGATTCCTGGTCGTTTTCGATCGCCATGTCGAGCGCGCGTTGTGAGCCGACGAGCACCACGAGCTGCCGTGCGCGCGTGATCGCCGTGTAGAGCAGGTTGCGCTGCAGCATCATCCAGTGCTGCGGAACGAGCGGGATCACGACCGCCGGGAATTCGCCGCCTTGCGAGCGGTGCACGGTGATCGCGAACGCGGGTTGCAGGTCGGAGAGCTCGCTGCCCTCGTACGTCACGCTGCGATCGGGGAACTTCACGACGACCACTCCGTCGCCTTCGACGCTCGCGATCCGACCCATGTCGCCGTTGAACACCTCTTTCTCGTAGTCGTTGCGCGTGTGGATGACGCGATCACCGATGCGCCACACGCGCGTGCCTTGTCGAACTTCGCGGCCGCCGGCGCCGAGCTCGTTGCGCAAGCGCTCGTTCAACGCGTCGACGCCGCACTCGCCGCGGTACATCGGCGCGATCACCTGCACGTCGTCGACCCACTTCAACCCGAACGAACCGGGGATGCGCTTCGTCACGACTTCGACGAGACGATCGGCGGCCTTGTCGGCGGGCTCCGCTTGGAAGAAGTAGAACCCCGCGTTGAGATCACCCTTCTCCGGCAAGCGCGGTCGCTCGCCCTGCAGGATCCGGTGTGCGTTCTCGACGATCAGGCTGTCCTTCGCTTGCCGATAGATCTGCGTCAAGCGGAACACGGGCATCGCGTTCGACGCAATCAGATCGTGGAGCACGTTGCCCGGACCGACCGACGGCAGCTGATCCGGATCGCCCACGAGCACGACGCGCACCGGCGGCGCGAGCGCCTTGAACAAGTGATGCGCGAGCACCACGTCGAGCATCGAGATCTCGTCGACGACGAGCAGGTCGCACTCGAGCGGGTTGCGCTCGTCGTGCGCGAAACCGCCGGCCTGCCCGATATCGCCGCTCTCCGGGTCGTAGCCGAGCAAACGGTGAATCGTCTGCGCTTCCATGCCGGCTGCTTCCGACAGGCGTTTCGCCGCGCGTCCGGTCGGCGACGCGAGCAGCACGCGCGCATGCGTCGCACGCGCGAGGTTGACGACGAAGCGCACGATCGTGGTCTTGCCGACGCCGGGTCCGCCCGTCAGCAGGCCGATCGGATGCGAGAGCAGCCCGAGCACGGCTTCGCGCTGATGCTCGTGCAGTGCAATGCCCGACTGTCGTTCGTGTTGCGCGAGCGCGGCGGCACTCGCGAGCGGTTTCAACGGACCCGACTTCGCGATCCGGCCAACGTTGAGCGAGAGCTGGCGCTCGCAGTGCTCCAAACCCGGCAAGTAGATGCGGTCGTCGATGCGCGCTTCCGCTGCGTACACGACGACGTCGCGCTGCGTTTCGAGTTCGGCCAGCGCAGCTTCGAGCGCTTCTGTCTTCACCGACTCGCCGACCAACTCGCTCGCCCACGTGATCGCGCCCGAGCGCGGCAACAACGTGTGCCCTTCGTCCGCTGCCGACTTCAACGCGTGCAACAACGCTGCGCGCACTCGTCGCGGATCATCCGGCGCGAAACCCAGGTTGATCGCGATGCGATCCGCGATCGCGAACCCGATTCCAGGGATCCCTTTCGCGAGCCGGTACGGATCGTCGCGCACACGATCTTCGCACTCGAGCCCGAGCTTGCGCATCACCGCCGCCGACTGCACCGGCCCGAGCCCGAGCCCGCGCAAGAACGCTTGCGCCTTGTGCGTCCCGTACTCCGCCATCACCGCGGCGACGAGCGTGTCCTTGACCTGCGGCCTCAGCCCGCGGATGCCGTCGAGCTTCTCTGGGTTCTCGAGGATCTCGTTGAACGTCGCGACACCGAGCTTCTCGACGATGCGCTCCGCGAGCTTCTCGCCGATGCCGGGAAAGCGGTCCGACGCGAGGTACTTGACGATCCCAGCCTTGCTCGCCGGCGAGAGGACCTCCGAAGTCTCGAACTCGAACTGCTGTCCGTGCGACTTGTGCTCGGTCCAGCGGCCGAAGAGCTTCACCCGCAACCCGGCGGTCGGCTGGTCGATCTTGCCGACGGCTGTCGCTAGCTCCTGCGCGAAGAGCACCGACCGCGTCGGAGGCGGCTCGTAACCTCTTTCAGGGCGAATCCTTAGGACGCCATAGAGGGTCTCTTCGCTGTGGAAGGTGACGCGCTCGACCGTGCCGACCAGGACGCCGGGACCATCACGGTGCGCCTCGGCGCGATCAACCTGGACGATCCGTTCCACCCCCTGAGGATTGCAGCCGGGCGGGGTCGAATCCAGCCGGGCCTTCCGCCCGTGCGCGCCGCGAGGTACCTTCTCCGCCCTTCGTTTTCGGCGCTCCAGGCCTGAGCCGGAGCTGCCGCGTCCCCCTGTGTCCAAAGACTGTGTCCATAGGAAACCGCGTGTGATCAAAGTCCAGGTCCGTCCGAACGAGTCCCTCGAAGCAGCACTGCGCCGCTTCAAGCGCCAGTGCAACTACAGCGGCATCTTCCGTCTCGCCAAGGCCAACACCTGGCACGAGAAGCGTTCGGACCAAAGGCGGCGCGAACGTCGCGAGCGCCTTCGGACAATTCAGAAGGCGACTCGTAAGAACGACCCGACGCGCCGCGCGGGCAAGCGTTAGGCCTGGACGTTCAGCGCGGCGGATCGGTCTTACGATCCGCCTTCTGAATCGTCCGAAGGCGCTCGCGACGTTCGCAGTCGCGCGCCAGCGCGACCAGCATGATCAGAGCCCGACATTCGAACCCCGTACCCGCGGGGTTCGCTCGTTTCCTGGTTGTTCTCGGGCCGCCGTCCGCCTGAACCGCCGCTCCTCCTCTCCGCCGCTACGATGATCGTCCGGTTACCCCGATGGGCATCTATCCCAAAGACCGTGACCTGACCCAAGCGCCCCGCCAAGTCGAGTTGCGCGTCGACGCCAGCTACTTCCGCGCGCGCGCGGAGACCCTCGAGATGCGTCTCGACACGTTCCTCGCCGCGCACCTCACCTGGCGGTCGCGCACGTCCGTCCAGGCCCTGATCAAGGACGGCTACGTCCTCGTCGACCCCGCGACACCCGAGCACCCGCGCGGATCCGGGACTGCCGCCGTCGAGCTCAAGCCCTCGCGCAAACTGCGTCACGGCACGCACGTCATCGTCGTGATCCCCGAAGACCTGCGCGCGCCGATGATCGCCAACCCGAGCAGCGAGCTCGTCGTCATGTACGAGGACGAGTCCATCGTCGTCGTCGACAAGCCCGCGAACATGGCCGTTCACCCCAGCGGGCGCCACCTCGTCGACACGCTCATCCAGCGCGTGCACGCCCGCTACGGCGCCGGCTTCGAGCTCGAAACCGCCGGTGCGCCGCGCTTGTGTCACCGACTCGATCGCGAGACGAGCGGTCTCGTCATCATCGGGCGCACTCCCTTTGGACACGCCGACGTGCAACAGCAGTTCGAGCGCCGCGAGGTCGGCAAGGAATACCTCACGATCGTGCACGGAGTTCCCGATCGCGACGCGGGCATCGTCGACTATCCGATCGGCCCCGCGCGCGCATCGAACGTCGGCATCAAGATGGCGATTGCGATCGACGGACAATCGTGTCGCACGGGTTGGAGCGTCGTCGAGCGATATCGCTACTGCGCGCTGGTGTCGTGCGAGCCGTTCACCGGGCGTCAGCATCAGATCCGCGTGCATCTCGCGGCCCTCGGACATCCCGTGGTGGGCGACAAGCTCTACGGCGACGACGATTCGATGTTCGAGCGCGGCCTCGCGGATGCGCTCACGCCGCAGGACCTGCGTCAGCTCGGCATGACGCGGCAAGCGCTGCACAACCATCGCATCGCGTTCCGCTCACCCGCGACGAGGCAGCCTGTCGAAGTCGTCAGCCCGCTGCCCGACGACATGCGCGCGTACCTCGAGGCGCAGTGAGCGGTTTGTTCGCTGCGTTCTTGGGCGTGTCGCGGCCTTGGTGAGGGCCAATTCGCGCCTGTTTTCGGTCGTTTTGGCGCACCGCGACGGCCTTTCCGTGCATCCAGACCGGCGGGTTGCGGTAATCGCAGAACGCCTCTAGCGTGGGCGGGTCGAATCCCGCTCCCGGAGACGCATCATGCATTCGCAACTTGGACTACTCGCACTGGCCGCGACGTTCGTGACCAGCACCGCACACGCGCAGACCATCACGACTCTCGTCAAGGACGGCGACGTCATCGGCACCTACGGCACCGTCACCGACGTGCTGCAGGTCGCGGTGAACAACTCGGGCCAGTGGCTCGTGCACGCCAACACCATGTTGTCCACCGCTTCGACCTTCGTGGTCGTGCGCGGTGGAACGGCCTATCTGCACGAAGGACAGACGCTCGTACCCGGCGGCACGTTGAGCTTCGTCGGCCCGCTCTCGATCAACTCGGCGGGCAATGCAGGTTGGGTCCTGGGTATGAGCTCGTTGCCTGCGAACGTCAACGAAGGCGTGTTCTTCAACGCATCGCTCGTGATCCAGAAAGGCGACATCTCGCTCGCGACGACGGGCCAGGATCACTTCAGCGCCAACACGCCCTACACAGCTCTTTTCGACGCGCGGATCAACGACAACCACCAGTTCCTCACGGCCTCGTATGTCAGCGATCCCAACCTCGCGGGGATCTACAATGAAGCGCTGGTCCTCACGACGATCAACGGCCTTGGCAGCCTCGTCTCGGAAGCGGTTCTGTGCAGGCAAGGCTCCTCACTCGGCACGAGCGGCGAGACCGTCTTGGACTTCAGCGTCGAGTCGCGCAGCATCGGGTTCAACAACGTGGGCCAGTCGATCTTCCTCGCCCGCATGACGGGCCCGACCACGACGGACCGCTACGTCGTCACGGGCACGCCGACGCAGCGCATCGTGCGCGCACAGGAAGGTCAGCCCTCGCCGATCGCGGGGCGAAACTACTCTACGCTGGGCGACAAGTCCGTCGACATCAACGACCACGGCGAGTTCGTGTTCACAGCCGGCTTGGACGGGTCGAGCCTCGACAACGACGTGATCCTCAAGGACGCGGCCGTCGTCGTGGCGCGCGAAGGTTCGCCGGTTCCCGGCATTCCGGGCTTCACGCTGACTTCGTTCGGCATCGGCGCATTGCAGATTGACAACTCGAGCAACGTGTTTTGGTTCGGCCACTGGAACGATCCCGACACGACGCGCGACACGGGGATCTTCCGCAACGGACAACTGCTCGTGCAGGAAGGGGTCACGACCGTCGGCGGTATCGTGATCGAGCACATCACGGACATCGATTACAACTTCGCGGTCAGCCCGAACGGCCGCTACTTGATCTTCCGCGGACGTCTACAAGGGGGAGTCGATGCGGCATTCAGGATGGATCTCGGCACGACGAGCCCGACGGCGTTCTGCTTCGGCGACGGCTCGGGCACCGGATGTCCGTGCACGAGCTTGGGCAGTCCGGGACAGGGCTGTCCGAACTCGGTCAACACGCACGGCGCAAACCTCTCGGTGACGAGCGGAACGCCAAGCCTGTCGAACGACACGCTCGCGCTCACGGGATCGGGCATGCCGAACGGCGCGGGCCTCTACTTCCAGGGGACGACGCGCGTGAACAGCGGCAACGGCAACGTTTTCGGTGACGGTCTGCGCTGCGCGGGTGGAACGACCGTGCGACTCAAACCCGTGAACGCGGTTGGCGGAACGTCCATGTACCCGGGTGTCGGTGATCCGAGCATTTCGGTGAAGGGCATGGTCGCGTCGCCCGGAGTGCGCACCTATCAGCTGTGGTATCGCAATGCAGCCATCTTCTGCACGTCGTCGACGTTCAACCTGACGAACGGCATCGAGGTGACCTGGGTCAACTGAACGCGATCAACCGCCCGTCTTCGGCGGCGTGTAGGTCGCGCACGGATCGACTTCCTTCGCGTACGGCGCATTCCAGCCGTCGAGGAAGAACGCGTCGAGGCGCTTGGGAAGTGCGCCGCCCTCGACGATCAGGCCGACGTTGCGAGAAGCCGTGAAGTAGTCCTGCTCGAAGTTGCTCGTGCCGACCCAGGCGTTCTCGCCGTCGACGACGACGTACTTGGCGTGGATCACGCGACCGAACGGCACGACACCGCCGGACCAGGTCGGGATCGTGACGAGCTTCACCTCGACGTGTTGCAAGGGCTCGAGGCTCTGTAGTCCTTCGATCGTGCCCTTGCGCATGCACCAGTCGGCGACGAGCAGTTGCACGTCGACCCCGCGCGCGGCGGCACGGCGCAACGCGTCCTCGATGTCGGCGAAGTACTCGCCCTTGCGACCCGCGGCCTTGTACGTCAACGACTGCATGCGCACGGTCTTCTTGGCACCGTCGATGAGCGCGACGATCTTCGGCAGCTCCCACAACGATTCGTCCGGCAAGAGATCATGCGGGCTGTAGACGGGCGTGATGCGCGCAGCATCGGTGCCGGTCCCCATCTGCAGCGGCAGACCGCTCACGTGCGTCGCGTGCAGCGCTTCGTCGCGCGAGGCACCGCCGGCAATCGCCCAGTCGAAATCGAACGCACCTTGCCACACCGCGGTCGCTTCGCGCGAAACGACGCGCAAGCCGAGTTCCTGAATGTGCTCGAGCGATCTCCAGTCGAAGTTCTGGCTGCCGAGGTACGCGCTCGTGCCGTCGACGAGGAAGTACTTCGCGTGCAGGATTCCGCCGGTGAGCGCGTGGATGTCGTAAATGCGCACCTCCATCCCCGGTGTCGACGCGAAGCGCGCGAGCAGCTCGGGGTACGTCTTCTGGAAGTTCTTCTCGGCCAGGAAACGCACGTGCACGCCGCGCGCCGCTGCCTTGTCGAGGGCCTCGATCACCGGACTGAGCTTCGATCCGGGCTGATCGCTGGCGTAGAACTCGGCGAAATCGAGCGACGTCTTCGCGCCGTCGATCATCTCCTTCCACACGACGTCGGCGTTGCGGATGTCGGGGTGATCGAGGGTCGTCTCGATCGGTGCGCTCTCGACGAGCTCGACGACTACGTTCGAGTCGGCGACGTTTGAAGCAGATGCGTTGGAAGAAGGGACGCTCGATGCCGGTGCGGCCGGCGTCGCTTGCAACAACGTGATCAACAGGGCGATCGGCAACATGACACGAGCCTACGTCGGCGGCGCAGTGTCTGCACGCACGTCCGCGACATGCGAGTCGAACCAGCGCTCGATCAGGATCAAGACGCTGCAAACGAGGACGGCGAGGATCACGTTCGTGATCTTCAGGTAGGCGATGATCGCGACGAGGGTCAGTCCGACGCCGAGCCCGAGCAACGTGCCCGTCCAGTCGAGGCGAGATTCGAGTTCGCTCATGGGGGTCGACAGCGGAACGTCGCTGACGCACGTCGCGTACAGCTTGCGGATTACGACGATCGACAAAAGGAATCCGATCGGCGCCAGACGCGCGGCGAAGTTCAAACCGGCCTGCGACCACGCCAGCGCGAACAGCAAGACATAGATCGGCACGAGAAAGCGTACGACGATGGCCTTGATCGCGCCGTTGTCGATGTGCGCGCGGCTGACCGGCGCACCGTCGAGGATCCAGCGCGCTTCCGGCGTCGACGTCGCCGGCACGTGCACGAGTAACACCGGCAAGTACGTCGCCGGGGTGAAGAGCAACACGCTGATCAGACCGTCTCGCTCGGGGCCCGACGAACCACGCGACCCGGCGTACAACATCGCCAGCGGGATCGCGATCATCGGATATGCACGCAGCACGAACTCGCGCTCGAGCGGCAGTGCGTCGTACACGAGGTCGAAGCTGCCGCGTTCCTCTGAACGGACCCACGTGCGCACGGCGAGCGCGCGCAACGGGCTCAACACAAACGACAACCAGCCTGCGCGTCGGCCGGCGGGCGCTGTGAGCTGAGGCGCCGCGAACAAGATCGCCACCGCCACAACGACTGCGATCCAAGGTGCAGCGCTCCACGTCGCCGACATCGATGCGCTCGACGCGAGCACGGTTGCGAACCACGCCGACGGCAGGTAGCTGAACCACTCCGGCGCATCGACCGGACCGTTCACGTGCACGAGCAAGGGCACGAGACGCAATCCGAGCAGGCATCCGACGATGATTCCGCCGACGAGCAGAGTCTGCAGGATCACCAACACCGCTTCCGCTCGTGATCCGAGCAGCGACTGCAGCCCCAACAAGAACGCCGCGACGAACAGCGCTTGACCAACACCACTCGCGAACAATGCGATGCGGCCGAACAAGCCGACATCCTGTGGCGCGAACAACGCGATCGGCAGGAGCGCCGACGCCGCCAGCGCCATCACGAGCAGCAACAAGAGCATCGTCCGCGCGATGCGCAGCTCGCTCGCGCGCACCGGCAGCGCCTCGACCCACTCGCGCGCCGGGTCCGCACGCAATAAGAACCCGAAGTCGCCCAACAGCGGCAACGCCAACAACCCCATCGCCAGCGACAACATGATCGTCGCGTACGCATAGGGCGGCAGCACGTCGCGCACGAGCAACGCCAGCGCCGCCGCGATCGATCCGTGAACGATCAACGGCGCGACGGGCCATGCGCCGCCGCGCCATTGCGCTTCGAACCCCGATCGGAAGACGGCCAGTACGCGGTGCCACACGCTGCGCCGGAGACTACAGTACGCGGCTCGCATGGACCTCTTCCTTCCCGGACCTGCCGGCCGACTCGAGGCGAAACTCTGGGAGCCCGACGAGGGCCGTGCCCCGCGCGCCGCGATCGTGTTCTGCCATCCGCACCCGCTGTATGGCGGCACGTCCGACAACAAGGTGGTGTTCCGTGCCGCGCGCGGGCTGCAGAAAGCCGGGCTCGCGGTCCTGCGCTTCAACTTTCGCGGCGTGCGCAATTCGGAGGGCACGCACGACGGCAAGACAGGCGAGGTCGCCGACCTGGGCGTCGCGCTCGACTGGATGCAGGAGCGCTACCCAGGGCTCGAGCTGTGGGCCGGTGGGTTCTCGTTCGGCTCGCGCATCGCGACACAGCGCGCGATCGACGACCAGCGCATCGTGCGGCTCGTGCTGGTCGCGCTGCCCGTGCTCGCGTTCGACGTCAGCTACATCGCGCGCGTCACGCAACCGGGGTTCGTGTTGATGGCCGAGAACGACGTATATGGCACGCTGGCCGAGTTGAACCGCCGCTTTCCCGACGTGATGAAGCGCTTCGAGACGAGCGAAGTGCCCGGCGTCGGGCACTTCTTCGATCCACGCACCACCGAAGTCCAATCGCGCGTGCAGGCCTATGCCGAGCGCATCCTCGAGAACCGCACATGAGCGCATCCAAGTCCGCCGCCACGTTCCCCTCCGATCGCGTGCCCTCGATCAAGCGCTTGATGATGCCGCGCGACACGAACGCGCTCGGCACCATCTTCGGCGGCGTGATCATGTCGGAGATCGACCTCGCGGCCGCGATCGAAGCGCACAAGCACCATCCCGACAAGATCGTGACCGTCGCGATGGACAAGGTCGAGTTCAAGCAGGCGGTGCAGGTCGGCGACCTCGTGTCGTTCTACACGGACACGACGCGCATCGGGCGCACGTCGATCACGGCGCACGTGTCGGTGTGGGCGCAGCGGAGGTTCGGCGGTGGCTCGTTCGTGCACGTCACGGAAGCCGACGTGACGATGGTCGCGGTCGACGACAACTTCAGACCGACACCGATCCTGCGCCGCGGAACGACTTAGGGCGATTCACGAGCCGAGGATGCGAGCTGCGCCGACGCGCGGATCGGCGGCTTGAGTGAGCGCGCCGAACACTTGCTCGAGCGTGCCTCCGCGACCGGCGACGTTGCGCAATTCGTCGAGGTTGCCGACTCCGATCAGGTGGCCGGCGTGCATCACGGCGACGCGATCGCACACGCGCTCGGCGACGTCGAGCATGTGCGACGTGTAGAGGACGGCTCCACCACGGTCGGCCCAGCCGCGCAGCACTTCCTTGAACACGGCGGTCGTCGGTGCATCGAGGCCGTTGAACGGCTCGTCGAGGATGAGGAGCTGCGGGCGCGGGAGGATCGCGCAGGCGAGGCCGGTCTTCTGCCGCATCCCGCGTGAGAACTGTCCGACGGGATCGTCGATGCGAGTGCCGAGCTCGAGCGCATCGAGCAAGCGTGTCGTCTCGGTGGCGATGCGTGCTTCGTCGACGCCGTGCAAGCGACCGACGAGCGCCATGTGCTGCCGCGGCGAGAGGTTTGAATACATCGGCGCGCCGTCGGGCACGAACGAGAAGAGTCGGCGCGCGGCGAGCGGGTCGGCTTGCACGTCGCGACCGGCGAGCATCACGGTGCCGGATGTCGGTGCGAGCAACCCGCAGAGAATGCGCAAGGCGGTCGTCTTGCCGGCGCCGTTCGAGCCGAGCAGGCCGAAGACTTCGCCGGCGCGGACTTCGAGGTCGAGTTTGTCGACGGCGGTCACGTTGCCGAAGCGGCGGGTGACGGATTGGAATTGGACGAGCGTCATCAGGCGGCGGGGATGATTCGCGCGCAGGCTACGTCTTGTTGCGAGATCCGTCGCGCGGTCTGGAGGGATCTCTGCGTCCGGTCAGATCGGGGAAGGGATCGCGAATGCCAGGTGAAGCGGACCGGTCGGAGTGAGGGAGTCGACTGCCCTGGAGGGGACTGGGCGGGCCGAGCCAGGCACCGGTTGCCGGGAATACCGGCAACCGGAGCCAGGCACGCCCGCTCAGGCGAGCAGCGAATCGCCCTGGATCACGGAGGCGGGAATCCCCGTCTTCTCGGTGACCTCGGCGGCGATCTCGGTGAGGCGCGACTTGGGAGCGGACTTCGTCTTCTTGCCGTCCAGCTTTCCGTCGCCGTTCAGAATCGCGACCTCGCGCGGCTTCAGCTCGCCGATCTTCTTGACCCAGGCCTTCACCTCGGCCTCGGTCGAGTTGTCGATGTCCCCGCGCAGGAAGCGCGCCTGCACGACGAGGTGCTCGACGTGGCCGAGGTTGTCGAGATACGTCGCGAACTCAGTGCTCTTGCGGCCCGTCATCGCGGCGAAGGTCTTGGCGGTGCCCCACTCCATGCGCAGGTACACGCGGTCGTAGATGCCGAGGATGTGGCGCAGGGTCGAGACCTCGAGGCGCGGCTCGTCGAGGATCAGACAGAGCTTGGACTTGGCGAACCACTTGTTGCGAAGGTCGCGCAGGTTCTCGGTGATCTCGCGGAAGTCCGGGTGCAGGGTCGGATCGGCCTGGGAGCCGTAGACCGCGATCGTCTCGATCTTCTCGCCGCCCTTGGAGATCCGGATGATGTGCCGGGCGGCCGTCGTCACCACGACCGAGGCGCGGGGCATGCGGTTGTCGCGGCTGACCGCCAAGGCCATGTCCTGCGAGCCGAGGTCGACCCCGAGCGTGGCGCCCAGACGCTCGCTCTTCAGAGGCCCGGAAAAGATCGGGCAGTCGGTGACGGCCACGATCGGGACGGGTGTGACGATTTCGGTCATGGAGCGGTACCGGGGGTGCTGCCGGAGCGGCAGGCGGGTCGAACAGAGGAGCCGCCATGATAAGGCTTTGCGTCGATCCTTCCTAGAGCGGGGGTCGCTCGATGGGGTTCGCGAACGACGTCCCCTCGGCAGGCGAAGGCTCTGCAGTCGTCGGGACGTCGCTGACCGGTTGCGCAGGACGAGACAGGACCCACGAAATCAGGCCGCCCGCGAGCATCAGACGCAGCGGATGTTCAGCACATCTTCGCAAGACGCGCCAGGTGAGCCCCTCGTCGATGGTGGGGGAGCGGACTTCATCGACCAACGCACACCCTGCCCACGTTCCAAGCCCGAACAGGATGTGTCTGCGGTAGATACGGGCTGATTGCGATGAAGAAGAAGGACGCTCGGGCGTGTCAGAAGCGTTCGGCGGAGTGGGTTGCACACCCTCGCCGACGTACGGCAGCGCACGCGGTTGCAGGTCGAGAGACTTTTTTCAGCGGCGACAGAGCCCTTAAGTGCCTCGAGCAGACAACCACAGGCTGCCCGCGGCGTGAAGTGCCGCCTGCGTCGCCCAGTCGGGACAGTGCGCGCTCGGGATGAACTTGGCCTCGTCGCCGGGTCCGCGCGTGTCCACGACGCGGGAGGCTCTCGCGTGCCTCAGCCCGGCGCGCTCGAGGTGCTTGCACCATTCGGCTTCCGGCAGGCAGTGCATGTGCAGGCCGACCATGGCGCTCCAGGTGCGCGTCGAGGGACTCTCCGCGAAGCAGTCGATCACCAGGTCGACGCGACCGGTCGGCTTCACGACACGGGCGATCTCCGACAGCGCGCGCTCGAGGTCGACCGAGTAGTAGATCGCCTCCATCGAGAACACCTGATCGAAGGCCGCGTCGGCGAAGGGCATGGCCTCGAAGCTTCCGTTCACGAAGAGCGGGCTCGCGTCCGGCGATGGCTTGGCAGCGTCCGTCATCCGTCGCGCCCGGGCGACCATCTCCCCGGCGCAATCGATGCCGACCGCCCGAACGCCACGCGCCTTTCCCGTCATCATCCGCGTCGCCCAGCCGTTCCCGCAGCCGAGGTCGAGCACCTTGTGCCCAGCAGCGGAGGGGAGTTGCGCGATGACCTGGCGCACGACGTCCCCGTGACCGCGCTCCATCGACTCGGCTCGGCCGTTCTCGGCCCACGCGTCGAACACGCCGGCGATCTGCTCGTGCGTCATCGGTGCGTTTTGCCAGCAAGTCGGCAGCGTTCGAGCAACTCGTCGAGCGGCCGGAAGACCACCTCCCAGTCGTAGTTGGCCTCGACGAACGCGCGCGCTCGTGCCCCGAGTTCCTGGGCACGCTTCGCATCACCGAGCAGTCCGATCACTGCGTCCGCGAAGGCGCTTGCGTCGTCGCGCACGAGGTACTCGCGCTCGTCGCGGCCTTCGACGCCCTGCGTCGCGCACGTGGTGCCCACGACCGGCAAACCCATCGCCATCGCCTCGAGCACCTTGTTCTGGATCCCGCGCGCGATGCGCAGCGGTGCGACGGCGACGCTAGCGCGGCCCAGCCAGTCGCGCGTGTCGTCGACGAACCCGGTGACGGTGACGCCGGGCAACCGCGCGAGACGCTCGACCGCAGGGGTCGGGTGCGAACCGACGATGGCAAATCGAACGTCGGGAACGCGTGTGCGAATGCGCGGCAGGATCTCCTCGGCGAACCAGATGCAGCCGTCGGCGTTCGGGAAGTAGTTCATGACGCCCGTGAACACGATGAGCCCGGGCTCGGGGGCGGCGCTTGACGGCGCGAATTGCTGCAGATCCACGCCGTTTCGCAGCACGAGCGAGGGAACCTGCGCGCCGATCTGCTCGCGAAAGATCGTCTGCTCGAGCGGCGTGCACAGCACGTTGTCGGTGAACGTACGCGCGATGCGACGCTCGAACTCGACCAACGTGCGCTGCTCGCGGGCGTACACCCAGCTCGAGGGAAAGCGCGCGCGCTCGGCGTATTGACGCCACTTGTCGCTGTCGAGCTCGCCGAAGTGCATGACGCGCGGCACACCCGTGTGCTTCTCGAGGAACGCACCCATCGACGACGAGTAGGCGTACGCCATGTCGCAGCCCGCGATCTCGCGGTCGACGTGCGCTTGCAGCTCGCGCGAACCGTACACGCCCAACGTCAACGGTGTTCGCGTCGCGAGCAGCGGCAACGACGCGATCTTGCTCCACTTGTCGTTGTATCGGACCGTGGTGGTCGGGATGCCCTTCGAACGCAACGCCTGCGCCGCTTCCTCGTCGCCGTCTCCGTGCGCGAACGCGACGACGCGCACGTCGTGAGCGCGTTTCATGCGCTCGACGAGCCGCCACGTCGTGATCTTGTCGCCGCGATTGGGCGGGTAGGGGACCCGCTGCGAAAGGAAGAGGATCTTCACGATTCGCCGCAGTGGACCAGCGGGTCACGCGATATGCAAAGGTCCCGCGTCATCGACCGACGAACGTGTGCCAGCGTCCACGCACGCGTTCCTCTTCGATCGCGAAGCCGGCGCTCTCGATTGCACGCCGCGT
The DNA here is from genome assembly GCA_038330085.1 of Planctomycetota bacterium. Taxonomy (GTDB): domain Bacteria; phylum Planctomycetota; class UBA1135; order UBA1135; genus JAEUIA01. The sequence goes on from JBBQNP010000048.1 coordinate 21,811, forward strand.
ATCGGGGACGCGGTTGACGGGACAGCCGCTGAACGCGAACCATCCGCCGATGGCCAGGACCCGGCGCAGATCGTGCGCGTGTGCCTGGATCACGTCGGCGTTGATGTTGGCGATCACGACATCGAACGGCGCGACTTCGGCAAGCGACTCGAAGCCGGCGGTCACGAAGCGGCACCGGTCCGCGACGCCGTTGTTTCGCGCCAACTCGTTCGCGTGGACCGCGGCGACGGGGTCGAGATCGAAACCGATGACCACACGCGCTCCGCACATCGCGGCTGCGACGCCGAGGATCCCCGAGCCCGAGCCCGCGTCGAGCACGCGCTCAGCCCCGCGCACCCGCTCGATCACGACGCGCAAGCACGTGCGTGTCGTCGCGTGCCGGCCTGAACCGAATGCGCCGCCAGGCTCGAGGCGCATGACCTTTTCACCCGCGCGCGGCGTGGCGGTGCTCCACGGCGCGATCACGCACAGCCCTGCCACGCGAAACGCCTTCCAGCTCTTCTTCCACGAGTTGGCGTAGTCCTCGGGCGGCAGCGGCTTGAACTGCGGCGCGAGTCGCTTCAGCTCGCCCGCGCCGGTCGCTTGCGCGAGCCGCGCCAACGCCGCCGTGATCTCGGTGCGCAACTCTGCCGAATCATCCGAGGCCGGGACGAATGTGCGCACGAAGTCGAACCCGTCGGGTGCAGCCTCCGTGCCGAGCGACGGTGCGCCGAACGCGACCGAAGTGCACGGACCGATCGCGAGCGTCTCGGCCACGAGCTCGCACCATCCGCGCGGCGCTAGCACGCGCACCTCGACCCAGCGCGGCGTCGACGGCCCACCGGTCTCACCAGCAGTCGTCGATCGCGCGCCGGCCTCCGAGTGTTGATGCGTGTCCGAGTTCAACTGGCTGCGAGGTGTCGACCCTGCGCCCCTGCGAGGTTTCGACACCGGGCCAGTGTGCCACACCGAGCGCGCAGCCTCCCCTCGTGCCGAGCTAGTGCTTCGGGCTCTCGACGTACTGATCGAACAGGATCGCGTTCCCGTCGGGGTCGGCGAACGTGATGCTCGCGGGGCCCGTCGTCTTCGCGTCGGCCTCGGTCTTCAACTTGATTCCGCGCTCTTTGAACATGCTCTGCAGCTCGCGCACGTCGGCGAAGTCCTTCAGCGTCTCCTTGTCACTCGTCTGACCCGGATTGAAGGTCATGAGGTTCGAATCGATCAAGCCCTGGAACAGGCCGATCTTGGTGTTGCCGTTCTTGAGGACGACCCATTTCTGCTCGAGCTTGCCGGAGACCTGCTTGAAGTCGAGCTTCTCGTAGAACTCCTTCGATGCCTTGATGTCCTTGACGAGGAGACAGAGCGTGAAGCTGCCGAGTTCCATGGTCTTTTTCTCTTTGGCTGGAGTGGATTGGGTCGTGGCTGCGCCGGCGATGGCAGCCAAGGTCAATGCGGATGCGAGCGTGATGCTGGTGAGTGCGTTCATGTGAGTTGTCTTTCGTGCGAGGGGGGGCGATTGGTTCGCAGAGGGGTGCTCGCCCGCCGTCACTATGTCCGCGAACCGCTTGCGCCGCTTGCCAGATCTTGCGAACGGACCGCGAAACCAGGCGCGAACTCTGAGTGGATCAGGTCGCGCGCGCGGTTCAGGAGAGCGGCATCAAGGCCGTCCGGCCGTACGCGATGAACGCCATGATGAGGCCCAGCACGACGCTCATGATGATGGGCGGGATCTCGCGGTACTTGACGTGCACCCAGATGAACACGAGGCACTCGATCGCGAGGACTGTGGCCGCGACCACTGTGAGCGTCGGTTGCCAATGGAAGACGCCCGGAACGATCAGCCCGACCACGCAGACGAGTTCGATGATGCCGAGCACCGTCCAGGCTTGCCGCGGCAACGCACCAAAGGACGCGACGTCGCCGCTCACCTTGTCGAACATGAAAACCTTCATGACGCCCGACGCTCCGTACACGAGCGCGGCGAGGATCTGCAAGACCCACAACAGAGTGTTCATCGTGTGCTGCTGTCGATGACGCAGCTCGTCAGCGCCTCGGACTGGGAACGTGCTGATCGAACAGGATCTGGTTTCCGTCAGGATCGGCGACCGTGAAGCTCCCCGGGCCCGTCGTCTTCTCATCGGCCTCGGCCGTCAACTTGATTCCGCGCTCTTTCAACGTGCGCTGCAGTTCGCGCACGTCCTGGAAGTCCTTCAGCGTCTCCATGTCCTTCGTCCAACCCGGATTGAAGGTGATGCCATTCTTCTCGAACATCCCCTGGAACAGGCCGATGGTCGTCGTCCCGTTCTGGAGGATGACCCACTTCTGATCGACGTTGCCCGCGACCTGCTTGAAGTCGAGCTTGTCGTAGAAGGCCTTCGAGGCCTTGATGTCCTTCACTGCGAGGCTGAGCGAATAGTTGCCGAGCTCCATCGTCTTCTTCTCCTTGGCAGCAGTGACTTGGGTCGTGGTCGCGCCGGCGACGGCGGCCAAGGCCATGGCGCCCGCGATCATCAGACTGTTGAGTGCGTTCATGTGAGGTCTCTCTTCTCGACGAGGGCCTGGGTTCGCGGGCCCAACTCGTCTGCCTGCTAGGATGCCGGGGAGCCGAACGCGCTGCTTGCCATATCTTGCGATCCGATCGGGAAAACGAGCCCACAGCACCTCTTGACTATGTCGAGCGCGTCAACCGCGCGATCGACCACGTCGTGCGCAACCTCGCGCGGCCGTTGAGCCTCGAAGAGGTCTCCCTCGCCGCCGGGTTCTCGCCGTTCCACTTCCACCGCGTCTTCAAGGGCCTCATCGGCGAGACGCTCAAGCAGTTCGTGAAGCGGCAGCGGCTCGAGCGCGCGCTCTACTTGATGTCGCACGCGCCGAAGCGATCGTTGACGGACATCGCCTTCGACTGCGGCTTCTCCTCTTCCTCCGATTTCTCGCGCAGCTTCAAGCAGCGTTTCGGCGCGGCACCGAGCGCGTTCGACCTCGTGTCGTTCCGCAACTCGAGGCGCGAAGAGTTCGAGCGCACGCACGCAGATCCATCGGGGGTCACGTACCTTCCCGGTCTGCCCGCGGGCGCGAACCCGGACGGGTTCGAGGTCCGACTGCGCGACATCCCTGCGCGCACGGTGGCCTACATCCGCGTCCTCGATCCGTTCTGCGAAGGCGTCGTGATCCCTGCGGTGCATCGTCTGATGTCGTGGGCGGAGGAGCGCGGTTTCGCCGACAACCAGTGGCTCGGCTACATGTGGGAAGAGCCCGAGATCGTCGCGCTCGCCGATTGTCGCTACGACGTCGCCGTCGTTGTGCCCGACGTCGAGCCCGCTGGCGAGATCGGCCGGTTCGAGTTCCCGCCGATGCGCGTGGCCGAAGTGGTCATCAAGGGTGGGCTCGACCTCGAAGTGCGCGCGATCGACTGGCTGTACAAGACCTGGCTGCCGCGGAGCGGATACGTCCCCGACGATCAGCCCTCGTTCGAATCGTGGATCGGCCGCCCGTTCGCGCACGGCTACGAGCACTTCGAGATCGCGTGCCAATTGCCGGTCAAACCGGGCTGAAGCTCGAGTCGAGTCTACGGACTAGAACGGCAGGTCTTCGGCCGAGATGTCGAGCGGTCCGGGTGGCGGTTCGCGTCGCAGCCTCGACGGCGTCGGTGTCGGCGTCGATTCGCGCTCGAGCTCGACGTTCTCTTCGTCGTTGCCGTAGAGCCTTCGCCCGGGCGAGTGGAAGCTCCAATCCAAGCCGCGCTGTGCGAGATCGCCGAGCAGGTTCATGTGCGCGAGAGCTTCGTGCAGGCAGTGATCGGTGTCGCCGCGTACGAGCCGCGCACCGCTCGTCTCAGGCGCGAACGATGTGCCGGCTTCGAACGGACGCTCGATGGGCAGCTCGCGCAGGAAGAAGCGGTGGCGCGGATCGGTGATGCGCGAATCGAGTACGAACACGCAACCGCGGTCGCTCTCGCGTCGCATCAGGCGGCCAAAGCCCTGTCGAAACTTCCCGAGCGCCCGCGGCAAGTAGATCTGCCGGCGTTGCTCCGCCATGCCGATCGCCGCGCACTGCGCGTGGTGATAGCGATCGGGCACGCCGTAGGGGAGGCGCACGATGACCAGGTATTCGAGCGTTTCTCCCGGGAAATCCGCGCCGTACCAGAACGTGTCGACGCCGAACAAGACCGATTCCACCGTCGAGCGGAAGAGCTCGGACAGCTCTTCCTTCGCGGCACCCTCCATGTTCTGGAACCACAGCGGGATGCGTCGCGCGCGGAAGAACCCTGTCGTCTCCTGACCGACGCGCTTCGCATCTGCGGAGTTGGTGAACAACACGAGCATGCGCCCGCGCGTGCGCTCGCCCAGGTACGTCACGAACTTGCGCACGTACTCGAGGAACTTGTCCTTGTCCGCTCCGACCGGCGGCGCGTCTCGCGGAACCGCGACGAGCACGCGGCGGTAGTCGAACACATCCGGAGCGCGGAACGTGCGCACGATGCTCGGCGTGCGCTCTTCCTCGGGCGCAGGATGCTCTGCGCGATCGAGGCCCAGGTACGCGCGCGACGCGGCGAACCCGTCCTGCAACCACGTCGTCGCCGAGAGGAACACTCCCGTTTTCAGCTCGGGGTAGTAGTTGCGGCCCAGGAACTCGTGTGGCAAGAGCACGCGCGCGCACAGGATCGTGTCGCCACGCGGCTCGACCTCGACGTCGTAGAACGTACGCGGGCGAAAGCGCGGCTGGCCCTCGTCGACCGGGATCCACGCGTCGAGCACCTCGAGGATCCCGAGCAGCTCGCTGCGCGTCGTGTCGAACGCGCGGCGCAACGGGCCCGCGTTGTGGACGGGAAGCTGGTCGATGCGCTCGATCAACTCGGCCAGCGCGGCATCGAGAGCGCTGCCCGTGCGCGAAGCGGTCAAGCGCGCGTCGACGATCTCGCGCGAGGTTTCGGCCTCGACGTACTCGCGCAAGAGCGAGTGCTGCTCGCGGTCGACGCGCGTCTTGCGCTCTTCTTCGCGCCACGCGTCGAACGCACGCACGCACATTTCGAGCGCGTCGACGGCGTCGTCGAACGTCGTCCACGCGGCGAGCGCGGCGTCGCATGCATCACCCGACGGTGTGCCTCCGATCAACATGCGCTCGATGCGGTCGAGGACTGCGCGCGAACGCGATCGTCCCGGCTGATGCAAGCGCGCGAGCACGCCGCGGATGTCGCGGAATCCGATCGTGGCGCTCCACGCGCTGTGCGCCTGCTCGTGCAGGTGCTCGCACTCGTCGAACACCATGTGTCGGAAGAACTCCTGGCGTGCGAGCGCGAACGCCTGGTTGATGATGACGACGTGGCACTTCTCCGCGCGTTTGCGTGCGACCTCCGCTCCGCAGGTCTGACGATCCTCGACGCGCGTGCAACACGCGGTCTGGCAGCGGATGCCGCGCACGAGGGTCTGCAACGCGCGCACGAAGGGCTCGCTCGACGCGAGCGGCAACGGCGATCTCATCGGCAGCCGATCGAGGTCCGCGTCCGTGTCCGTCACCGTGAACAGCGCGAGCGTCGTCCACGCCAACCACGCTTCGGCCGAATCGTCCTCCGGGGCAGAGAGTTTGATCGCGCGCCAGCACACGTAGTTGTCGCGGCCCTTGAGAACGCACGTGCGCGTTCCTTCCGCTACGCCGGCCTGCGCCAGCATCGCGAGCGCGCGCGGCACTTCGCGGTCCATCGCCTGCTCCTGCAGCGCGCGCGTGTACGTCGCGATGCCGACGCGCACGCCTTGTCGCCGCGCCCACAGCATCGCCGGAACGAGGTAAGCCAGCGTCTTGCCGGTTCCCGTCGGCGCGTGCACGAGCAATAGCTCGCCACTGCCGAACGATCCCGCGACCGCGCGCGCTACCTCGTGCTGCGAGGGCCGAAGCGTGACAGGCGCACCCGACTGGGCCGCGAAGCTGCGCGGCAAGTGCTCGCGGAACACTTCGTCGAGCGTCGCCATGTCGCGCGGATCGAAGCGCTTGTCGGGCGCGATCGTGTCGGGCGGCAACGTGTCGAACTCTGCATAGCGCTCGTTCTCGATCGCGCAACGCGGGCGCAGGCTGTCGAGCGCGTCTTCCAGCGTGCGCTTGTCGCGTGCCAACGACACGATCCGGCCGTCGCGCAACGGAGCAAGAGGAACTCGCGACGAAGCAAGCTCTCCCTCCGCGATCGATTCGCTCTCATCCGCGCGCGACCAGACCGAAGGCCGGTCGAGGATCGCCAACGCCAACTGCAGTCGTGCTGCTGCCGCTTCGTCGCTGCCGGCCAATGCACGCCACGCGCGCGTGTAACCCAACGCGACGAGTCGCAAGACGTCTTCGTCGAGCGCGTGGATGCGCCGCACCAAGTGGATCAACGCCGATCGCAACCGCTCGGGATCGGGCGCCGCGTTTTCTCGCGTAGTCGTCGCCTCTCCGTCGCCGAGCAATGCGACCAGCTCCGCGCGACGCAGCGCGAGACGTCCCGGTACGAACAATCCAGCCATCTCCGACAAGCCGATGCACAGCGGCATCTCCTCGCGCGAGCCGGTGAGGTGCGCGTACCACGTCGCGAAGCTCTCCGCATCCGGAACGACGATCGGTCCGGGGCCGACGAACGCGCGCAGCTCGTCCCACACTTCCGCGACGGGTGGTGCTGCTTCGAGGTGAGCGCGCGTCAGCCCGTGGACTTTCTCCGCGCGTTGACCGGAGTCAGTCCCGGCCTCGTCGCTCGCGCCCGCGAACGGATTGCAGATGCGATCGAAGCGCTGCCAACCCTTGGCATCGCTGCCCGGACGCAGCACCTGCACGCGCAGCACACCGTCGAGCGCGGGGTCGGGCCCCGTCGTCCAGAGCGTGACGAAGCACATGCCCTCGAGGTGACCGCGGCGGTCGGGCGCAGGCGGAACGATCATGCAGGCGCCCATTAGACGTGCGCTCGAGCGGGCTCGCCATGCGCGCTCTCGCGACGCGCAAGCCGCGTGCACCCGACCTGAGGCGATCTCCCCCTGATGCGCCTCGACACGGCGCGGGCAGGCCCCTATTCTGCTGCGGCTTTTTCCCCGCGTGACGATCTTGCGCGAGGCTCCTGTCCCGAGCCCCTCTCCGATCCGATGGCGACCAAAATCCCCGAACCGAACAGCCGGCCAGCCGGTAGACGGAACGAGCAAGCGACGATGGAAATCTCCGAGATCGAGTACGACGGTTACGAGAAGGTGCTGCGCTGCCGCGATCAGGAGTCGGGGCTGCACGCGCTCATCGCGGTGCACGACACGACGCTCGGACCGGCGCTGGGTGGGATGCGCATGCTGCCGTACGCGTCGGAGGACGAAGCGCTCTTCGACGTGCTGCGGCTCTCGAAGGGGATGACGTACAAGTCGGCCGTGGCGGAGACCGGACTCGGCGGCGGCAAGTCGGTGATCATCGGCGATCCCAAGCGCAAGTCGGACGCGATGTTCCGCGCGATGGGTCGCTTCATCGACAGCCTCGACGGCAAGTACATCACTGCTGAGGACATGAACATCGGCATCGCGGACCTCGAGACCGTGCGCAAGGAGACGCGCTGGGTCACGGGTCTGTCGCGCGCGGCGGGGAGCTCCGGCAACCCGAGCCCGTACACGGCGCTCGGATGCTTGTACGGAATCCGCGCCGTGCTCGAGGAGATCGACGGGAAGGCCGACTTCAAGAAGACGTGCGTGCTGATCCAGGGCGTCGGTGCCGTCGGTGGACGTCTGGCCGAGCTGCTCAAGGAAAAGGGCGCGCGCGTCATCATCTGCGACATCAACGATGCGCGGGTCGAGGAGCTCGTGAAGAAGCACGGCTTCGAGGCCGTTTCCGACAAGGGTCACCAGTCGACGCCGTGCGACATATACGCACCGTGCGCGCGTGGCGCCGGGTTGAACGACGAGACGATCCCGATGTTGCGCTGCCGCGCGGTGGCGGGTGCGGCCAACAACCAGTTGCTCGAGCCGCGTCACGGTCGCGACCTGAAAGCGCGCGGAATCTTGCTGGCACCCGACTACGTGATCAACGCGGGCGGCATCATCAACGTGTCGATCGAGATGCTGCCGGGCGGTTACGACGAGAAGAAGGCGCTCACCCGGGTCGAGAGCATCTACACGAACCTGAAGCGCGTGTTCGAGATCGCGCGCGTCGAGAACGTCACGACGAACGAGGCCGCCGCTCGCCTCGCCGAGCAACGCATCGCCGCCGGCAAGGTCGCAAAGGCTTGATCGGCCGGTTCGGCGTGCTCACGAAGCAGCGCATCGTCCTGCTCCTGGTGCTCTTGTTCGCGCTGCCGGCTGTCGTGACGACGGCGCTCTTGACCCAGAACGTGAAGCTCGAGGTGCACGACGGCGCGCAGCCGGGCGGCGTCGTGAAGGGCAACGTGGTCGACGCGGAGAAGAAGCCTGTTGCCGGAATCGATGTGGCTGGCGTCGGGGTGCCGACGGATGGGGGAGCGACCCTTGCCGGTCGGACGAAGACGGACGCGAAGGGTGCCTTCGAGCTCGCCTTGACGCCCGTCGCGGGACACTACGAACTGCGTTTCACCTCATCGCAATGGCAGGAAGCGCGCGTCGGGTTCGGCTGGCTCGACGCAAGCGGGCACAAGACGGATCCCGCGCCGCTCGAGGTGCGGATGGAAGCCGGTTGCAGCCTCGACGTCGACGTGCTGCGCGCCGACGGCAAGACAGCCGGCGCCGGGACGTTCGAGCTGCAGGGTGCGGGCGGCGGTGGGCTCTTCTCCGGCTGGGTAGGTGCGCGTCCGAGTCGACGCGGCTCGTTCGATGCCGGCACGTTCACCATCGACGGCTTGCCACCGATGCACGGTCGCTTGTGGATCACGATGGCGACGGGCGAGCGCATCGACTCGACGCTCGATCTCGTCGCCGGCAAGAACCACCACAAGATCGAGTTGTGACTCGCAGAAATACGGTGCCAGTCCCGTTTCTTCACACTTCAGCGGACGACTGAGAGCGCGGTGGTTGCTGCGCTTTC
>JBBQNP010000049.1:0-30508 GCA_038330085.1 Planctomycetota bacterium
CTCCGGTCACCTGCAGATCGCGCGCGTCAAGGCCGAACGTCTGACGGCGGAGAGCGGCTACGGCGCCGTCGAGCTGCGCGACGTCGACACGCAGCACGAGATCGAAGCGCGCTCGAAATCAGGCCATGTGACCGCGGAATCCGTGAGCGGTTCGCGCGTGCATCTCGCGAGCGGCTACGGCGCGCTGCGCGTCAAGCACGCGCAGGGCGAGCTCTCTCTCGAGACCTCGAGCGGCAGCATCAGCGTCGACGACGTGCAGTCCGCGCTGAACGCGAAGACCGGCTACGGATCGATCGACGTCGACGGCACGTTCACGGCGCTCACGCTCGAAAGCAGCTCGGGCGGCGTGAAGGCGCGTGCTCGTCCGGGCAGCCGGATCGAATCGGCGTGGTCGCTCGCGTCGAGCTACGGGCGCGTCGAGCTGCAGGCGCCGAAGGACTTGGCCTTCGATCTCGTCGCGAAGACGGGCTACGGACAGATCGACTGCGGTTACACGATGGAGGTCGCGCCGGGTGCGCTCGCCAAGAGCGGTCGCGAGGTGCACAGCCGCGTGAACGGCGGCGGCAAGTCCGTCAGCCTCAGATCCAGCAGCGGCAACGTGATCGTGACCCCCGCGGACAACTGATCCGCTGACCATGGAGATCGCCGCCATCGTCGTCGCCGTCGTAGCCCTCGTCATTGCGCTCGCTGCGCGTTCGCGTGCGTCGGGCATGCACAAGCAAATCGAGGACGCACAGAGCGAAGCGCGCCGACGCGTCGAGAACGTGCAGGCCGAGAACGAGAAGTCGCTCGAAACGTTGCGGCGCATGCTCGCGCTGGTGGCGCGCGGCGAGAAGATCGACGAGGACATGATCCTCGAAGGCCGCTTGTGGCGTGAAGCCGACGTGCGCGAAGCGGTGCAGATGGTGAGCGCGGGTAACGTGCGCATCGTCGACGTGCGCACGCCGCAGGAGACGGCTGCCGGCATCATCCCGGGTGCGCTGCTCATCCCGGTCGATCAGCTCGAAGCGCGCGTGCGCGAGATCGAGAAGGACGGCAGGAAGACGCTCGTGTACTGCCAGGGCGGATCGCGCTCGGCGGCGGCGTGCGAGTTCCTGTGCGCGCAAGGTCACGACAACCTGGTCAACCTCGCCGGGGGGTTCGGATCGTGGAACGGTCCGCGCGCGGTTCCGGGTCGCTGAGGTTCACCTGACGAAGGCGCCCCGCTCCGCGCCGAAGAGCAGCACAATGGACGCGAGGGTGGTTCGACTCGACACTGACCGGATCACGATGGCTTCCAGGAACGACTCTTCGAGACAGGGTGCTGAGGCGACGACGCAAGCTCGACGTCCGGCAGGATTCCGCTTGGTCTGGATCGCGGTCATCATCAGCGTCGGGTCGACGCTCTACTACGGGTTCAGTGGGAAGCGCGGGTCGATCGATCCCACTTCGATCACGCCGACCTCGAGCGTCGCGGAATTACGCCGGCAGGGTGCAGCTCTGTTCGAAGAGGGCCGCTATGCGGACGCCGTGGACGCGTACGAGCGCGCGCTCGGCCTCGAGGACGACGTGCCGACGTGCATCAACTACGGCAACGCACTCAAAAAGCTCGGTCGTGTCGACGACGCCGATGCGCAATACCGCCGCGTGCTCGCGCGCGATCCGCGCAACGCGACAGCGTGGTTCAACCTCGGCAACCTGATGCGCGACGCGCGGCACGACGCGCGCGGGGCGGTCGAGGCCTTTCGCCACGCGACCGAGTCCGATCCGCAGATGGCCGTGGCGCACTTCAGCCTGGGTGCGGCGTTGATCGACCTCGGCGACTACGAAGCCGCCATCGCATCGATCCAGGCTGCGCTGCAGCTCGCGCCGGAGAACGTGACGTGGCGCAAGGACGCCGAAAACGCGCTGACCCTCGCGCACGTGCGCGACGCCGAGAAAAAAGGCCTGTTGCAGCCTCCCGCGCACAAGTGATCTGGAGTCGGAGGTCGTGTCGAGAGACACTGCCGGCCGATATCCGAGACACGTACGAGATGCAGAGGCGAGATGGAGATGCGATGAGCCTGACGATCACGAACCCGGCGACGCTCGACGTCGTGCGCACGATCGAGACCGACGATGCCGCGGCACGCAGCCGCAAGCTCGACGGCGCGCGCGCTGCGTTCCTGAAATGGCGACGCGTGCCGCTCGAGCGCCGTATCACGGAGGTGCGCGCTGCGATGGAGACGTTCCGTCGCGACAAGGAGGCGATCGCGCGTGAGATCAGCCTGCAGATGGGCAAGCCGGTCGCGCAGGCACGCGGCGAGGTCGACACGCTGCTCGCGCGCGTCGAGCACATGCTTGAGATCGCGCCGACGGTCCTCGCGCCCGAAGTGTTGCCCGAGAAGCCGGGCTTTGCGCGCCGCATCGAGCGCGAGCCGCTGGGCGTCGTGCTCGACATCGCGGCCTGGAACTATCCGCTGCTCGTGCCGGTCAACGTCATCGTGCCGGCGCTCGTCGCGGGGAACGCGGTGGTGCTCAAGCACAGTCCGAAGACGCCGCTGACGGGGATGCGCTTCGAGCAAGCACTCTCGACGTTGTCGGTTCCCGGCATCTTCGCCCACGTCGTCGTGCCCGACAGCGAAGCCGCGAGCCTCGTCGCCGATCCGCGCGTCGACCACGTCGCGTTCACAGGCTCCGTGAAGACCGGCAAGAGCGTCTACAAGATCGCCGGCGAGCGCATGATCGACGCCGGCCTCGAGCTCGGCGGCAAGGATCCGGCCTACGTCGCCGAGGACGCCGACCTCGATTTCGCGGCGGAAAACGTGGTGGACGGAGCCTGTTACAACGCGGGACAGTCGTGCTGTGCAGTCGAGCGTGTCTACGTTCACCATTCGCTGTACGACCGCTTCCTCGAGCGCGCGCAGAAGAACGTCGCCGCGTACCGGCTCGGCGATCCGCTCGATGACGCGACGACGATGGGCCCGCTCATCGACGAGCGCGCGCTCGAAGCCGTCCACGCGCAGCTCCGCGATGCTCTCGCCAAGGGTGCGCGCATCGTGTCGGGCGGACGGCGTTGGAAAGACGGTCGCGGCTGGTACTGGGAGCCGACCTTGATTGCCGACTGTCCCGCCGACGCGGACGTCATGCGCGAGGAGACGTTCGGTCCGATCGTGCCGGTGTGCGCGGTGAAGGGCGACGCCGAAGCGCTCGCGCTGATGAACGACAGCCGCTATGGACTGACCGCTTCGATCTGGACGAAGGACCCCGCGCGCGTCGAGCGCATAGCGCGCGATCTCGACGTCGGCACGGTGTTCCAAAACCGCTGCGACTACCTCGATCCCGCGCTGCCGTGGACCGGCGTCAAGGACAGCGGCATGGGTTCGTCCCTTTCGCAGTACGGCTATTACGCGCTGACGCGGCCGAAGAGCCTGCACTTCCGGCGCTGAAACGCTCGGTCGTGCATCCTGCACACGCGCTGCTTCGAAAGTGAGGAAGCTCGTCGTCGAACGCGCGAGTGCATTGCAACAATCAGGTGTGCGCACGCGCACATCGGGCCGACTCTCAGGCCCCTGTGCGATTGCGCACGTAGAGAGTTCGTCCCCGATCGAAATCGAGAGGACTAGAATCCTGACGTGGGACACATCGCTCGGCTCTGTCTCGTTCTGGCGTGCGTCCTTCCGTCGTTGCGAGCGCAAGCGCCGCCGGTACCGCAAGCGAAGATCGACGCAGCCATCGATCTCGGTATTGCGCACCTGCTCGAGCTCTACCAGGACGGCGAAGGCCGCGATCCGCGCGTCAAGCCGGGCGCGGCGATGACGCTGACCGACCGAACCGGGTTGCGCGCGCTGGTCGTGTACACGCTGCTCAAGTCGGGTGTTTCTCTGCACAGCCCGGTCGTCGAGAAGCTCGTTTCGCACCTCGGGTCCGAGCGCTTCACGAGCAACTACGACGTGTCGTGCATGCTGCTCGCGCTCGTCGCGCTCGATCCCGTCGGACAGCGCGGATGGATCGACGAACTCACGACCTATCTCGTCAAGCACCGCGAGCAGGCCGGCGACTTCGGTTACCCAGGCGGTGGCGACCTGTCGAACACGCAGTTCGTCGCCTTCGCGTTGCACGCAGCCGCGTCGGTGGGCGTCGCCATTCCCGTCGAAGTGTGGAGCGATCTCGCGCGCGCAGTGTCGGGCTATCACTTCAAGGACGGCGGATTCGGCTACATGGCCGGCACGCCGAGCTCGAACACCATGACCGCGGCCGGCGTGGGCGTGCTCGCGATCTGCGAGATCGAGCTCGCGCGCGCGGGCGCACTCGATGACGACACGGCGCGGTCGATGCGGCGCGCTCGTGCCGAGGGCCTCGAGTGGCTCGCACGCCTGCCGGCATTTGGCAGCGAGACGATGCACGGCGGCTGGTTGCACTACTTCCTCTACGGGCTCGAGCGCGTCGGCGACCTGACCACGATCGACACGATCGGCGATCACGACTGGTACAACGAAGGTGCTGCCTACCTCGTCGATGCGCAGGACGCGCACGGCGATTGGCCCGGAACGTACGAGCGCGCCCCCACCCTCTTCGCTTTGCTCTTCCTCGCGCGCGCGAACGCCGCGGTACGCACGGGAGCACGCTTCGCACCGACCACGGGACCGAGGCCGCGGCCATTCCAACACACGGCCGGCACCGACGTCGCGGGCGGCGCGATGCTGGACGCCGAAGGAACGCGCACGCTGCGCATGTGGGTCACGCGCCTCGTCTCGCCCGCGAATGCCGCGTACGAGTGGCCTGAGGAGCACGGTCGCGGTCCGCATGTCGCGCTCGTCGAATACTTGCTGGACGACAAGACGATCGAGGTCGCGCTCGGGGATCCGGAGCGTCCGGCCGGCGATCAGCGCTTTGCATGCGAGCATCGCAACATCGCGCCCGGACATCATCGACTCACGGCCAAGGTCCATGTCTGCCAGCCCGGAGCGCGCGACGCGAAGGGAGTGCGTTCGGCGCACGGCGACAATCCCTCGGGTCCGGCTCCCGAAGATCACATCATCACCACGAACGGGGTCGAGATCGATGTCGACGAGGGCGCGCCGGCTGCCGTCGACGAGCCGGGCTACGATCCTGACCTCGATCTCGTGTTGCGGAGCCACGCCAAGGCGTCGGGTTCGTCGGTGTTGTCGAAGCTGTCCGGATGGGACGCCACGTTCACGGCGCACCACGTGATCGACGGCACCCCGCGATCGGCCTGGATCGCCGCGCTCGAGGACGAACATCCGCTCTTGAACGTGCGCCTTGAGGAGGCGCAGCGCGGCAACGTCGTGCGCATCGCACTCGCGCGCCTGGTGCCGCGATCACCCGATGTGCTCACCTTGCCGCGCGAGATCTCGGTCTCGATCAACGGCGCCGCCGCACGCACGATCTCGATCGATTCGGACACGCGCACGTGGTTCGAGTTGAAGCTCGATCGGTCGAAGCTCGTCAACTCGATCGAAGTCCGGCTGATCGGACGTCAGGCGCAAAACTCAACCGTCGGCATCGGCGAAGTCGCGCTCTTCCTCGAGAGCAAGTGAACCTCGGAGTGACGGCGTCGCCTCAGATTTCGGGATCCCTTCTCACGAGGCGATCGAGGAAGTGCTCGTCACGGTACAGCGCCTTCACGCGCGGACTCGTCAACACGCGCAGGTCCCAGACGAGCAGCAAGACGAACACGGTCCACACGAGCGCGGTCGTGAGTCCGCTCACGGCATGACCGTTGATCCGAACTTGTGCGCTGCCCGTGATCAGCGCGATCGGCGCGAGGACGACCGGCACGACGATGGTCAACCACAACGCTTGGGTTCTCGCTCCGCGGAACAGCCCGAGCAGGCCCCAGCCCACGAACAGGTACAGCACACCGAAATCGATCGCGAAGCCGCCGATTCCGTCCTTGACGATGCCGAGCACGATGTTGATCGCCGCAGTGGCGCCGACCGCGAGGTTGCAGCACGCCAACCAGCGCAGCTCGAGCGGGATCTTCGGTCGCTGTGCGGGCTGGTCCATGTCTTCGAAGGATAGTGGCTTTGCAGAATAGAGCAGGTTTCCGCGGCGCGCCCTGTGTCAGCCCGGATCGTTCGTGGAGTTCACGCGATGAACCGTTCGCGCCATCCCGGCTTGGGCACGCCGCACGCACGCGGTCGCGCGAACCAGCGATGGCGGTTGCGCGCGATGAAGCGGTAGACGGCGTCGCGCACGAAGCGCGGGACGATCACGAACGGATAGAAGATCGGCCACGGCCATTTCAGCTTGCGCACCACGCGCAGCGCAGCGGTCGAGCGCATGTGCACCTTGCCCGATTCGATGAGCACCATCGTGTCGAGATCGTCGGGCGGGAGGCCGGCTGCGCCTAGTTGGGCGCGTGCGAACTCGGACTGCAACGCAGCGAACTGGAAGTATCCGCGCGGATCACGCGGCAGCACGAACTGCACCAGGTGGTCGCAGAGACCGCAGTCACCGTCGTAGAGGATCACCGCTCCCCGAACATCCGCGGACGGCGGGAGGGACTGCGATGGCTGATTGCTGGAGCTCATCCATCCCGATGTTCGCACACCGAGGCTGCGCGAGCATCACGGACGAGGACGGAGTTCGCCGAAGGAGGGCGTCAAGCGAGATCGCGCGGCT
This sequence comes from Planctomycetota bacterium, assembly GCA_038330085.1. GTDB lineage: Bacteria > Planctomycetota > UBA1135 > UBA1135 > JAEUIA01. The sequence goes on from JBBQNP010000049.1 coordinate 6,607, forward strand.
CACTCCGGCGTGACGTAGGCCGCAGTGATCCCGCCGTCGACCATCAGCTCGGCGCCCGTCATGTACGACGAGTCATCCGAGGCGAGGAACAACGCGGCCTTGGCCATCTCCTTCGCTTCGCCGAACCGCCCCATCGGGATGTGCACGAGACGGCGCTGCTTCTTGGCGTCGGTGTCGAGGAACTTCATCAAGAGCTCGGTCTTGAGCGGACCAGGACACAGCGCGTTGACGCGGATTTTCTCGCGCGCGTGGATCACGGCGAGCTCACGCGTCATCGCGACGACGCCGCCCTTGCTCGCGGTGTAGGCCAATTGCGGGGTCGCTGCACCCACGCTCGCAACGAACGAAGCTGTGTTGATGATCGATCCCCCACCGGCTCGGCGCAGCGCCGGAATGCCGTGCTTGCAGCCGAGGAAAACGCCCTTGAGGTTGATCGCCATCGTCTTGTCCCAGACGTCTTCGCTCGTTTTCACGGCGTCGTCGTCGTCGCCGAGCATCACGCCGGCGTTGTTGAACAAGACGTCGAGGCGGCCAAACGTCGTCTCCGCGAACTTGACCATCGCGGCGCAGTCGGAGTCCTTCGACACGTCGGCGCGCACGAAGGCTGCCTCACCGCCGGCCTGCTTGACGCGCTTGACCGTCTCGAGCGCGCCCTTCTCGTTCACGTCGACGACGACGACGCGCGCTCCTTCCGCCGCGAATGCCAACGCCGACTCGCCGCCGATTCCGCCACCTGCGCCCGTGATGAGCGCGACTTTGCCTTTGAGTCGCATGGAGAGGGAAGTACCTCGCCGCGCGCTCGGGAACAAGTCGCCACCGGGCCGGGTTCCGACTGCGAGGACCTGCGAACCAGCGCAAGTCGGGAACATGGACGTGGCGCATGTACGCGCCGCGGCCGGACGACCCACAGCCAATCCTCGCGTGCTTCAGATGCGCTCGAAATAGCGCTGACGTTCCCAGTCCGTCACGGCCTTCCCGTACTGAGCGTCTTCGTCGCGGAAGAAGTGGACGTAGTGGTCCACGACGTCCCCGCCGAACGCAGCGCGCACGAACTTGCTGCGCTCGAAGGCGTCGGTCGCCACGCGCAGGCTTGTCGGCACCTCGGGCAGGTCCTTCGCCGAGTACATGTCGCCCGTGAACATCGGCGGCGGTTCGATCTTGTTCTCGATGCCGTCGAGACCGGACGCGATCGACGCCGCGAACCCGAGGTAGGGATTGCAGTCGGCGCCGGGGATGCGGCACTCGATGCGCAGGCTCTGTCCGCTGCCGACGACACGGAATCCCGCCGTGCGGTTGTCGTGGCTCCAGGCCATGCGCGTCGGCGCCCACGAGCCTGCCTGGTACCGCTTGTACGAGTTCACCGTCGGTGCATAGAAGGGCATGACCTCGCCCGCGTGCGCGATCCAACCGCCGAGGAACCAGCGAAACGTATCCGAGCACTCGATGGGCGCATCTTCCGCACCGAGCTTTTTCGTGCCGGGAAACGCGCTCTTTTTGCCGTTCCACAAGCTCATGTGGATGTGACAGCTCGAGCCGGCCTGGTCCGCGGCGGGCTTGGCCATGAACGTGACGCTCATGCCGAGGGCGTCGGCGACTTCCTTCAGGCACTGTTTGTAGATCGCGTGTCGGTCGGCCATCACGAGCGCTTCGGCGTAGCGCACGTTGAGCTCGTGCTGACCGAGGCCCCACTCGCCCTTCGAGTTTTCGACCGGCACGCCGGAGTCGCGCAGATGTCGGCGTACGGCCGCAGTGAAGGGCTCCTCGCGCGTGCCCTGCAACGCGTGGTAGTCCTCGACGTACCATCCCGCCGCCTCGAGACCGCGCCAACCCTTCTTGGCCGCGTCACGGTACGTGTCGCGGTAGAGGTAGTACTCGAGCTCGCTCGCCGTCTGCGCGATGAAGCCGGCCTTGGCGAGCTTGTCGAGCTGCGCGCGCAAGATCGAGCGCGGCGCAACGGTCACGCGTTCCTTGGTCTTGACGTCGTGCACGTCGCACAGAACGAGTGCGGTCTTCGGCAGCCACGTCGCGAGCCGCAACGTCTCGAGGTCCGGAACGAGCTGGAAGTCGCCGTACCCGCGTTCCCAACTCGTGAAGCGATATCCCGCGACCGGGTTCATCTCCATGTCGACGGTCAACAAGTAATCGCACGCGTTCGTGCCGTGCTCGACGCCCTCGTCGAGGAAGAACTCCGCGTCGAAGCGCTTGCCCATGAAGCGCCCGTAGTGATCCGTGAACACGACGACGACGGTCTCGACGTCGCCGGCCTTCACGCGCGCCTCGAGCTCGGTGCGCGTCAGCAGTCCTCGTACGCTGGTCATGATCGTCCGCGTCGTGCGGACGAGCGACGAGCCTAGTCAGGCGCGCGCTCCGAGAAAAGATCTGTCCTTTGTGGAACTTCCCGCTGAATCACTTCAGCTTCTTCAGGGCTTCCGTGACTTCGTTCCAATTGCGCTCGTCGCCCGTCTTCTCCTGGACGCCGACCCACGCGACCTTGCCGGTCTTGTCGACGATCACCGTCGCGCGATGGCTGATGAAACCGGCGGGGTGAACGAGGCCGTACTCCTTCGTCACGTCGAGCTTCGGATCGGCGAGCAGGTCGTGCTTGATCTTTTTCGCGTCCTTCCAGGCCTTGTGCGACCACGTCGAGTCGCGGCTGATGCCGACGACGACGGTGCCCGGCGGTGCTTCTAGCGGCTTCGCGCTGACCTTGCAGTTCTCCTTCTCGCACGTCGGGCTCCAGTCGAGCGGGTACCACATCAGCACCACGTTCTTGCCCTTCTGATCGGAGAGCTTCCAGTCCTTCTCGTCCTGGGTCTTCAGCGTGAAATCGGGCGCGGTCGTTCCAATGTCGATCGGCATGGCGATGTCTCCCAAGGTGTTGCGGGATGTCGAGGCGCGGATTGTAGCGCCGGCAACAGTCAGCACAGCGCTATCCCGGAGAGAGCTTCGCGCGCATGCGGTGAAAGCGCGCGTGGTGCCACGACATAGCAACACCTGTGAGCACGTAAGCGAAACCAGGCAACGCCACCCAGATCGATTGGGCGTCCACCAAGAAAAATGTCAGGAACACCGAAAACGTCGCTACCGCCGCATGAATCGCATGCACCCCGATGGCCCGGCGCGTCTCGAGCACCTCGACTGTGTCCAGTTCGAGTTCGTCCTTCATCCGCAACGCCTTGCGATTGAGCGCCCAGAGGATGGCGTTGAGCGCACCGAAGCCGACGCCGTAGATCTGGAAACACGTCTGCAGGTCGGCGCTGCTCGTCAACTCGATCTCCATCGGGACCCACCTGCGGGTGAAGAAGTGCATTGCACCTCCAAACACGATGCGCAGCGGATAGATCCAAACCAGCATCACGAACACGAAGAGCAGGCTGAGACAGGCCGTGTTGCCCGTCTCGATCCCGAACCGGCGGCTCCACTGGTTGTGCGCCCACCACAACATCATGAGCAAGAGGAAGCACACGCCGAACGTCGGTACGCGATGCAGGGCAGCGATCAACTCCGGCATGCTCGACGGCATCGATCCGGCCGAGATCACCAGCATCGTGACCCCGAACGCGAACGCTGCGTCGACGAACGTCTCCAGCCGCGACACCGACGTGCCGCGCAGGCGGAACCCATCTCGCACGGGCAGGCCGGGGTCGAGCGCCATCGTGCGAGTTCTACCATCCGGCCGCGCCACCGCTGAACTCGACCGCGATCGTGACGACCAACACGCGAGCACGCTTGACATTGCCCTCGTATTCGAGGATGAACCGCATGTGCACACATCGGACCCCGCCGCCGACGTGAGGAGAGACCTCGAGTTCGCGATCGAAGCCGCCGAGCTGACCGGCGCACGCGCGCTCGCCCTGCGTGCTTCTGGTCGCTGGAAGGACACGGGGCAGATGGCGGACATCGGCGACCAGGCCGCCGACGGTTTCGTGCAGGGTTTCGTGCGCGGACGCCATCCCGACGACGGACTCTTGAGCGAAGAGACGGCCGACTCGTCGCGACGTCTGTCGATCGCACGCACGTGGATCATCGATCCGCTCGACGGCACGCGCGAGTACAGCCAGTTGCGCGAAGACTGGGCCGTCCACATCGGCCTCGTCGTCAACGGACGTTGTCACCTCGGTGCGCTCGCGTTGCCAGCGCGCGGAAAGTTGTTGTGGGGCGCGTGCGGCGCAGGCGGGCCCGTGTTCGGAATGAAGGGTCCGGGCACTCTCGTGCGCGGCGATACGCCCGTCCCCGATCGACCGCGCATCGCAGTGAGCCGCAGCCACACGCCGTCCTGGATGCCGCGCTTCGCCGAACTCATGGGCGCGGACCTCGTGCACTCGGGCAGCGTCGGCAACAAGGTCGGCATGCTCTTGCTCGGCGAAGCGGACATCTACGCGCATCGCAAGGGACTCAACCAGTGGGACACGTGCGCGCCCGAGTGCGTCGCGCGCGCGCTCGGCTGGAGCGTGTCACGCCTCGACGGCACCGACATCGCCTACAACGTCCCCGACCCGCACGTCGATCAGTTCATGATGTGCCGGCCCGCGCAGCGCGAGCGCGTGCTCGCGGCATTGCGCGAAGCGGGCGTCGTGCCCACGAAGACGTAGTCCAGCTTCTGGACGGTCGTGGACCGTCGCCTTCGAGCCTGACGGCAGGGATCCGAGAGCCTTTCCGAACCAGGGATGGCCGCATTCCGTTCGCGAATTGCGGTCTCGCGCCGGGAGTGCACTCGGAGCTCGCCTCCTCGACTCCAACCCGCTGATTTCTTGAAGGAGCGCGACGCCCGACTGCGCATGAACTCGCGGACCCTCACCGGAACTGCGCACTCGTTCGCGATCCGGGAAGTCCGAAACACTCGCGACGACCCGCGATGAGGACTGCCATGCGCCTTTCGATCCTCTGCTTGACCCTTTCCGCGACCGCCTCGATCTGCAGCGCGGGCGGACCGACATCGACCCCGCGCGACACGATCTCGGCGACGCCCTTGGCCTTCGTGCCCGGGAATGTCGACGGAGCGTTTGCGTGTCAAGGCCTCGACTACGGGCTCTTCATCGAGTCTCCCGCGGCGACTTTGGTCCTGCGCGGCAGGCCCGGATCCAGCGCCGACGCCGGCATCCGGTTCGTACCGCTCGAAACCTTGCTGGGTGTCGTCGCCGTTCCTGAACAAGAGCTCGAGGCGGTGACCAACGTGTACCGCGGACAAGATCCCGCGAGTTGGCGCGTCGACGTGCCCAACTACGAGCGCGTGCGTTGCGCGCAGGTCTACGCCGGCATCGATCTCGTCTACTACGGCAAACAAGGTGAGCTCGAGTACGACTTCGTCCTCGCGCCTCATGCCGATCCGTGCGCGATCGCGTTCACGCTCGAGGGTGGCCACTCGGTGCGTCTCGACGAACATGGCGACTTGATCGTGGCGACCTCGGCGGGCGATCTCGTGCAGCGCGCGCCGGTTGCCTACCAGGTCGTGGATGGCCGGCACGTCGTCGTCGATGCCGCCTACGAGCTCGAAGCAACCACCGTCCGCTTCTGCGTCGGCAAGTACGACGCCACGCTGCCGCTCGTCATCGATCCGGTCGTGATCTTCTCGACGTTCCTCGGTGGAAGCGGCGCCGACCAGGCCTGGGACTTCGACGTCGATTCGGCCGGGAACTACTGGATCGCCGGCTACACGGCCTCGACGAACTTTCCGCGCACGACGCCCGGCGCGTTGAACGGTTTCTGGGACATGTTCGTCGCCAAGTTCGATCCGACCGGCGCGCACTTGCTCTTCTCGACGCTCCTCAGCGCGACTGGATCGGGAACGAGCATCACCGAATTCGCCACCGGCATCGCGTGTGACTTGTCCGGCAACGCGGTCGTCACAGGACGCACGAACGCGATCGACTTCCCGATGCTGAACGCGCGCCAACCGCTGAACGCGGGCAACACGGACGCGGTCGTCGTGAAGCTCGACCCGCTGGGACAGTTGATCTTCTCGACCTATCACGGCGGCAGCGGCAATGAGAACGGGCGCTACGACAGCATCTCGCGCTGCGGCCGCGTTGCGGTGGACGAAACCGGATCGATCTATGTCGCCGGTTCCTCGAACTCGATCGACTTCCCGCTCGCGAACGCGCTCGACCCGATCGTTTCGGGGCCCAACTGTGTCGGCGGATGCTCGGACATGTTCCTCACGAAGTTCACGCCGGACGGACAGACGCTCGTGTTCTCGACCTTCATCGGCGATGCACTCCCGGAGGAACCGGTCGGCATCGAAGTCGATGCGAACCACGACATCTATCTGGGCGGGAACAACGATGCGATCCTGCTGCACAAGATCTCGGCCGATGGACAGACGCTGCTCTGGTCGCGCGCGATCAACCACGGACCCGGCGGTGGACATTCGCAGCTCATCGCCTTCGACGTTGATTCGAGCGGTCAGATCGTCCTGACCGGCCTGACTTCGTCCGGTGCGTTCCCGACAACGCCCGGGACATGGCGCCCGACCTACACGGGTTGTTTCAGCGGCACGTGCGAGGAAGCGTTCGTCACGATCCTGGCCCCGAACAACGGTCCGATCCTCGCTTCGACGTACGTGGGCGAGCCGACCTACAACGAAGCGGGCACCGCGATCCGCTTCGATCACAACGGCGACGTGGTATTCGCGCTGCGCTCGCGCCGTGATTCAGGCGCATGGTTTGGCGAAGTGTGGAAGTTCGACGCGTCGTTGTCTCAGCGGCTCGCGCTCGTGCTGATGTGTGGCTCCGGCGAAGCGACAGACGTGCTCGTCGACTCCGTGAACAATGTGACGGTCGTGGGCTGGGTGTGGAACGGTTCGTCGCCGGCACCGACACCCGGCGCGTTCCAGACGACGCACGGCGGCAACATCGACGTGTTCTTGTCCAAGTTCGACATGCAGAGCCCGCCTCCCTCGACTCCTTTCCTGACCGTGTGCGCCGGCGACGGGTCAGGCAGCGCTTGTCCTTGCGGCAACGCGTCGGCGGCTGGATCGGGAACGGGCTGTCTCAACTCGCTCGGCCTCGGTGCGCGCCTCGCTTCGACTGGCATCGCGAGCTTGTCGGGTGACACGCTCGTGCTCCACGGAAGCGGAATGCCGAACAGTTCCGCGCTCTACTTCCAAGGCACGACTTCGCTCGCGAGTGGAGCAGGCGCTGCATTCGGAGACGGATTGCGCTGTGCCGGCGGGTCGATCGCTCGCCTGAGCCCGAAGAACAACGCGAACGGTCAGTCGAGCTACCCCGGTGCAGGTGAGCTTTCGATCTCGTCACGCGCCGCGATCACGTCAACGGGACCGCGTGTCTACCAGGTTTGGTATCGCAACGCGGTTGCGTTCTGCACGCCCTCCACGTTCAACCTCACGAACGGCGGAGAGATCGTGTGGCAGCCCTGATGACTTGGACCGGATGAAGCGGCCATCTCATTGAGGACACTCACCGCGCCGTCGGCATCTTCCCGTCGGCGCGATCGTTCACTGCTTGTCCTCGATCGCAGCCAAGCACTTCGCCAATGCCTTGCGCGCCTCGGCCAAGTCGGGGTTCTGCTCGCCAGGTGGTGCCGACAAGATCGTCACCGCGTCTTCGAGCAGCGCACGAGCTTGCGTCATGTCGCCCGCGGCCATGAGTGCCTGACCGTACGCCACCTCGACGCGTCCGAGAAGCGGAGTCTTCGCACCACCGATCGCGTGCAACACATCCACCGCTTCGCGCCACGCTTCACGCGCCTCGTCGCGAGCCTTGGTTTCCCACAAGAACACGCCGTACTCGTAGAGCGACTGACCCAGGTAGCGCGGCGAAGCGCCGGGCTCGCGACGGATCACCATCACGCGTTCCCAGCTCGCGCGCGCGTCGGCCATGTGGTGCAGTGCCTGCTGCAGTTGCGCTTGTTTGGTGATCGTCGATGCGACGGACGGATGCGTCGGACCCAGGCGTCGCACTTGCAGATCGACCGCTTCCGCGAGCAGCGGCTCGGCCTCCTTCGCACGCCCCGCTTGCAACAGCATCGCCGCGTGGTTCGAGAGTGCGTGCGAGAGATCGTCTTCTCCGTCGGCTTGCAACGCACGGCAACCCTTCTCGGCTTCCTCGAGCAGCGCGAGCGCGCGGTCGCGATCGCCCATGCGCCAGACCGTCGTCGCCAGGTTGGACATCGATTGCAGCGTGAGGGAGTCCTCGACGCCGAGGATCCGGCGGCGGATCGAGAGCGCCTCCTCGAGGTGCAAAGCCGCCTGCTTCAGGTCGGTGCGGTCCAAGTCGACGCCGGCGAGGTTGTTCAAGCTCTCGGCGACGGCCAACGATCCGTCCGCGTCCTTGCGGCGTAGCGCGAGCGCTTCGTTGTGCAGTGCTTCAGCCTCGTCGAGACGTCCGAGCCCGCGCAAGCACGCCGCCAGATCGTTGGCGAGCGAGGCCACGTCGGTATGCGTCTCTTTGTCGTGCTCACGGTGCAACACGAGAGCCTGCGACAGCAGATCGGCCGCTTGCGCCAGATCGCCTTGTGCGTACCTCAGCAGCCCGAAGCTGCGCAGCGAAAGAGCGTACTCCAGGCTGCGTTCGCCGAACGCCTTGCTCCGGATCGCGAGTGCCTCTTGGACGAGCGCGTTTGCATCGTCGAATAGGCCGAGGCGCTGCGCCACCTGTCCGAGCGAGTCGAGCAGGTTCGCGCGCAAGTGGTCCTGCTCCGCGTACTCACGCCGCACCTGTGCGGCGTGCAGTTGGATGCGCTGTCGCTTCTGCGCGAGTTGCTGAGCGTCGATCGCCGTGGTCGACGTGAGGAACGAGTCCATCAAGTACTGCGCGATGCCCTGGAAGGACTGCGCTTCGACGCGGGCGTGCAACGCTTGTTCTTGTGCGTGCTGCTCGCTGCGGCGCGCGTTTTCGGCCTCGGCCTGCGCGCGCGATTCGCTCTGCATGGCGAGCAGTGCTTGTTCCTGCGCGTGTTGCTCGCCCCGTCGCGCGAGCACGATGCCGGCGACGAGCGCCACCAGCACGGCGAACGCCGAAGCGACCGCCAGGCGATTGCGCTGGATGAACTTCGACGCGCGGTAGCCGAACGTGTCGCCGCGCGCGACCACAGGATGTCCCGTGAAATGGCGTTCGATGTCGTCGGCCAGATCCTTCACCGACGCATACCTACGCTCGGGTTCCTTGCGCAACGCCATCAGCACGATGCGATCGAGGTCGCCGCGCAGCTTTCGTTGCAGACCCTTTGGCGTGGTAGCCCTGCGCGCAGCGAGCGCTTCCGACGTCAAGTTCGCGCTCGGGTCAGGCGCGACCGCATTCGACGCAGCCACTGTCGACACTGCCGCCGTGCTCGGCCGCGTCGGCGTGCGTTCGAGTACGTCGCGGTGCCATTCGACGGGGCTCTTGTTCTCGCTGCGGAACGGACGCTTGCCGGTCAGGATCTCGTAGAGCAGCACGCCCAGCGAGTACACGTCCATCGACGTGGTGACCGGGCCGAGCGTCAACTGCTCCGGGCTCGCGTAGTCGGGCGTCAGCAAGTACGCGCCGGTCAACGTGAAGCTCGTACCGTCTTCGGCCGTGCTCTCGTCGAGCATGCGCGCGATGCCGAAGTCGAGCAGCTTGGGCACGCCCGCTTCGTCGACGAGGATGTTGCCCGGCTTCAGGTCGCGATGGACGATGAGGTTTTGGTGCGCGAAGTGCACGCCGCGGCACACCTGCACGAACAACTGCAGACGGTCCTCGATCGTGAGCTCGTGCTCGTCGCAGTACCTGTCTATCGGGATGCCGCGCACGAGCTCCATGACGAGGTACGGCCGTCCGTCGGGCAGCGTGCCGCCGTCGTGCAACTGCGCGATGTTCGGGTGGTGCAACCCCGCCAAAGTGCGCCGTTCGAGCTCGAATCGGCGCACGAGGCTCTCGGTCGCGAGCTCGATGCGGATGAGCTTGATCGCGACCTCGTGCTTGAACAATCCGTCGGTTCGCTCCGCCCGGTAGACGAGACCCATGCCGCCCGCGCCCAGCCGCGCGATCAGACGGTACCGGCCGATTTCCCGACCGATCAGCGGGTCTTCGCGCGGACGCAACGCGCCACTGTCGAACTGATCGACGAGCGCGTTCGGGCTGTCGTCCGCGGTGATGAGCTTCATGACTTCCGCTCGCAGAGCGTCGTCGTCGCCGCACTCCTTCGCGATCAGCGCATCACGCTCGACCCGCGGCAGCGAGACCGCGCGATGGAAGACGTCTTCGACGCGACGCCAGCGTTCAGGATCCATCGCGCTCGCCCAACTCGCCGCGCAACCACGCGCGCGCCAGCCGCCAGTGCCGCTCGACGGTCGACTCCGACATTTCGAGCGCGCGCGCCAGCTCGGGAGTCGTCAACCCGCCGAAGAAGCGCATCTCGACGATGCGCGCTTGCACCGGCGCGAACGCGGACAATCGCTCGAGAGCTTCGTCTAGAGCGAGCACGTCCTCCGAGCGCACCGGTCCGCCGACGTCGATCTCCTCGAGAGGAACGCGTCCGCGACCCCCGCCGCGTTTCTCTGCCTGACGCTTGCGCGCGTGGTCGGCGAGCACGCGGCGGATCGCCGTCGACGCAGCCGAGAAGAAGTGCGCGCGGTTCTCGAACGTGCCTTCCGTGCCGGTGAAGAGGCGCATCCACGCTTCGTTCACGAGCGCTGTCGGTTGCAGCGTGTGATCGGGCCGCTCGCCCGCGAGATCGCGCCGCGCCAGCGCGCGCAGCTCGTCGTAGAGCGCCGCAACGAGTTCCTCGGACGCCCCCGGTCGGCCGGCGCGGACATCGTGAAGGATCTGGGTGACTTCGAGCATCCGTGCGTGGGTGCCTGGTCCCGACTCACCGCGGAAAACGGCTGCCGAATCGAGCGGAGGGCGACCCAGTCTAGCTCCCCCGGGGGGGTTCTGGAGAGGTGAGAGCTAACCGGTTCGCGATCTCATCGATGTCCGGGCCAGTGAGGTGCACTGTCGAGCGCGCATCGCGCAGCGATCCTGCTATCGGGCACGGCTCAGTTCGTCGAGCCTCACGTACGGTTCGGGCGCAAGCGACAGAGCACCAGTTCCGCCACTTCTCTTCGCTTCGCCTGTTCATGATCCCTGCCCATACTCATCGACGCGACTTCCCCACGATGACCACCAACTACGAACTGCTCGAGAGCGAAGGCGGCGTGCCCGTCAAGGCCTGGATCCGCGGTGTCTCGATGGAAGACGCTGCTCGCAAGCAGCTCATGAACGTCGCGCGCCTGCCCTTCGTGCACAAGTGGGTCGCGGCCATGCCCGACGTCCACTACGGCATCGGCGCTACCGTCGGCAGCGTCGTGCCCACCATCGGCGCGATCGTTCCCGCGGCCGTCGGCGTCGACATCGGCTGCGGCATGATGGCCGTGCAGACCACGCTCATGTCGAAGGACCTGCCCGACGATCTCGCCCCGATGCGCGCGAAGATCGAAAAGGCCGTTCCGCATGGACGCACCGCGCGCGGCCGCGACAAGGGCTCGTGGGACAACGTGCCCGCGCGCGCCGACGCAGCGTGGGGCGAACTCGGTCCGCAATTCGACCGCATCACCGCGAAACACCCCGCGATCAAGCAGGCCAACCACCGCGTGCACCTGGGTACGCTCGGCACGGGCAACCACTTCATCGAGATCTGTCTCGACGAAGCCGAGCGAGTCTGGTTCCTCCTCCACTCGGGCAGCCGCGGCGTGGGCAACAAGATCGGCTCGCACTTCATCGAGCTCGCCAAGAAGGACATGCACGATCAGTTGGGCAACTTGCCTGACAAGGATCTCGCGTACCTCCAGGAGGGCGCGCAACACTTCGACGACTACGTCGAGGCCGTCGAGTGGGCGCAACGATTCGCGATGACCAACCGCGCGCTCATGATGGAGGCCGTCGTCGCCGCCGTCGCATCGACCAAGGGCGTGCCCCCCTTCCGCTCGGGCCTCGTCGCCGTGAACTGCCACCACAACTACGTTTCGCGCGAGCACCACTACGGCGCGGACGTGTTCGTCACCCGCAAGGGCGCCGTGAGCGCGCGCGAAGGTCAGCTCGGCATCATCCCCGGCTCGATGGGCACGCGCTCGTACATCGTGCGCGGCAAAGGCAACCCCGAGAGCTTCGAGAGCTGCTCGCACGGCGCCGGTCGTGCGATGTCGCGAACTCAAGCGAAGGCCCGCTTCACCGTCGAAGACCACGCGCGCGCGACCGCTCACGTCGAGTGTCGCAAGGATGCCAACGTCGTCGACGAGACGCCGATGGCGTACAAGCCCATCGACGACGTCATGGAAGCACAGAAGGACCTCGTCGAGATCGTCCACACGCTCCGCCAAGTCGTCTGCGTCAAAGGCTGACCCCCATGGCGAAGCCCATCGGCCCCATCCACCCCATCTACCTCCACCGCATCGACATCAGCGCGCGACCGGCCGACGCCCGCAACATCACCCTCAAGTTCGCCTCACGCTAGATCGAACGAGCGCATACACCGCTCACAGCATCGGGCGAACAACGCTCTCCCCATCGAGAGCACGCGTCCCCCAATTAGGGGGCCGGCGCGACCCTTGACCGGTACTCCGGTCGAGCGTCGCGTCGGTCGCAACCGCGCCGGAGGCGCGGAATCACCTTGCCGCGGGTGATCAGCTTCCCTTGCGCGGTGAGGGGCGAGTGCGACAGCCCGGCAAGGAGGGGGTCGAGCGGGCGGTACCTGGAAACCGTCGCTGGATCCAGGCACCCCCACCCCCCCCCGCGAATTCCTGACGGGTTCCGACGGCCCTCTGCGCATGGACCTGCGAGACACCCCGCCATGATCAACCACGTCGCCATCCCGCGAACCCAGGTGCAGCCGCTGCACCTCGTGCCGCGCAATCCGCTCACCACCGCCACCCCCGCACCGCACCACCCTTTCGTCACGCCCGTGGTCCGCGACCCGGCCATGAAGGACCTATTGCGCCAAGCGGAGCGCATCGCACCCACCCACCTCGCCGTCCTCATCCAAGGCGAAAGCGGCGTCGGCAAGGAAGTGCTCGCCCACTACCTGCACTCCCACAGCCACCGCGCGCACAATCCGCTCGTCGCCGAGAATTGCTCCGCGATCCCCGAGTCACTCGCCGAATCGCTCCTCTTCGGTCACGTGCGCGGCAGCTTCACCGGCGCCGACCGCGATCGCGACGGTCTCTTCACCCAAGCATCCGGCGGCACGCTCTTCCTCGACGAGATCGGCGACATGCCGCTCGCCCTTCAGTCCCGACTCCTGCGCGTGCTCGAAGAGCGCCGCGTACGCCCCGTCGGCGCACAACACACCCTCCCGGTCGACGTGCGCATCGTGTGCGCGACGAACTGTGACCTTCTCGAGCTCGTGCGCGCGGGCAAGTTCCGGTCGGACCTCTACTACCGACTGGCCGGCATCACGCTGCGCATGCCGGCTCTGCGGGAGCGACCGAGCGACATCACAGCACTCGCGCAACACTTCCTGGCGCAGCTCAACGACGACAACCGCACGCAACGCGACTTCAGCCCCGGTGTCCTCGAGCGCATGCGCGCACACGCATGGCCCGGCAACGTGCGCGAGCTGCGCAACTGCGTCGCCGCGATGTTCCACATGTCCGACGGCGAAGAGATCGACGGCGATCTCCCTGAACAGTTCGAGCCCAACGCCTCTGCGCAAGCGGACAGCCCGCTCGTCACGCGCCTCGCCACCCTGCGCGAAGTCGAGACCGAGACGATTCAACTGGCGCTCTCGCGCACGCAAGGCAACCGCCGCGAGGCAGCCCGACTCCTCGGAGTCTCGCGCTCCACGATTTACGTGCGCATTCGCGAGCTCGGTCTCTGATCCGACCCTTACCGACCATTGCCATCGCACCCGAACCACACTTCTCACCAGCAATCACTCGAGAAACTCCCATGCATCTCTCCACCCTCGTTCGCGCGTGGCTCGTGCTCGCGATCACCCAATCCGCGGTCGCGCAACAGTCACCGCTCGTCTCGCCTCAGCGCGCATTCGAAACCGGCGCCGGCGTGATGGCTCCCAACACGCCGTACCGGCCGAACGCGCACATCGTCGCCGACCTCGACGGAGATGGAGCGCTCGACGTCGCCCATTCGCAGATCGGGAACTTCCTCACGCCGCAGGTGTCGGTCTCGTTCAACGAGGGCGACGGGACGTTCGGCGCTCCGATCTTTCTCTCGTGCCCAGGCGAAACCGCAGCCGTGTGCGCTGCCGACCTCGACGGCGACGGCGACATCGACCTCGCGTTCACGCAAGCCAGCGAGAACGGCGGCAGCGGACAGAGCGTCGTGATCTACCGCAACCTGGGCGCGCGCACATTCGGCGCGGCCGAGGTGATCGCGTGCGGCAGAGGTCCGATGGCCATCTGCGCCGCGGACTTCGACGGCGACGGCGACATCGACCTGGTCACGACGAACCGCAAGATCGGTGAGAACGACATTTCGTTGCTCAGGAACGACGGGACAGCGCACTTCACGCGCACCGACTACGCCGTCGGACCGGAGCCGTACCGCATGTCGGTCGGTGACATCGACGGCGACGGACGCCCGGACGTCGTGACCACGCACCTCGAGTCGTTGCCGGAAGTCACCATCTCGTTCAACACGGGAACGGGGTTCAGCGCGCCGGTCGGTCTGCTGACGGGCGCGGCACCTCAGGCCTACCCGGGTCCGATCACGGGGCTCGCTCTCGGTGACGCCGACAACGACGGCGATCTCGACGTCCTCTACGGCTACGCGATCTCGACGGGTGTGCCCGGAAGCAGTGGGATGGCGTTGTGGAAGAACAACGGCAGTGGCACGTTCGCCGCGGTTTCAGTGATCGACACCGGCACCGGGTTCGGCACGCCGAACTCGATGGAGCTGGTCGACGTCACCGGTGACGGAGTGCGCGACATCATCGGAGTCGGCGGCGAGGCGCTCTCGCGCTGGGGTTGGATGCGCGGCCTCGGCAACGGGACCTACGCTGCGCCTGTGATCTTCGCCTCGGGCGAGTACTCGCGCTGGATCAGCGCGGCGGACGTCGACGGCGACGGCGATCGCGACATCCTGATCACGAACCACGGCTTGCTGACGCTGCAAGTGCACCGCAACGACGGCGGCTCGTTCCCTGCGTTCGTCCTCCTCGACGCGGTCGACAGCTACCGCTGCGAGGTCGCCGACGTCGACATGGACGGCGACCTCGACATCGTGGCGATTGCGGTCAGCGTCTACACGTACATCAACGACGGGCACGGCTCGTTCACGCGTCTCTCGTTCTTCGGCGGGCCGGGTCGCTTTCGCAACTTCAGGTTGCGCGATCTCGACGGGGACGGACTTCCGGACATCCTCAAGGTGAAGGACTCGAGCTCGGCTCCCTACCACTTCTACACCAACAAGAACCTCGGCGGCGGTCTGTGGTCAGCCAACCAGCAGTGGACGCTGCCGAATTCGTGCGGCGTCTATTACTTCACCGCGCTCGACTTCGACAACGACGGCGACCTCGACGTCGTGTGCAACGAGACCGGCGGGTGTCCGAGCAAGCCCTTCAATCAGGTTTATCTGCTCAGGAACCGGGGCGACGGCACGTTCGATCCCGCGACGACGATCGACAAGGTGCAGTGGGGCATGAGCGACGTCGACAGCGGCGACTTCGACGGCGACGGCAACATGGACGTCGTCGGAGTGGGCCTCACGCAGTTCAACGGTGCGCCGGCGCCGACGAGCGGATACGTCGTCATGCGCGGCAACGGCAACGGCACGTTCAACACGCCCGTCGCTCACGTGCTCGCGCCGTTCACGCTCACAGCCACGGTGCGCGCCGCGGACATGGACGGCGACGGCTCCCTCGATCTCGTCGGCGCGGGCCTCGGCACGTGGGGTTCCGACGATCAAGTCGTCGTGATGCTGAACGACGGCACCGGCAACTTCATGCCGCACAGCGCGCAACCGGCGCCGAAGTCGCTCTCGTTCAACGGGACGAACGGCATCACGGTCGCGGACTTCTCGAACGACGGACGGCCCGACATCTTGGTCGGGGGCGGCGAGGACGCCGTGCTCTACCTCAACGACGGCACCGGACGACTGCTGCCGGCTTTGCGTCACGGCATCGGCGGTCAGGCGTTGTGGGTCGCGAGCGGTGACTTCAACGGCGACAACCTGCGCGACGTTGCAGCGATTGCGCTGCGCTTGCCGCCGCTGACGACGAGCGAGCACGTCTCGATCCTCTTCGGCCAGGTGTTGGGCGGCGTGAGCACGCCCTACTGCTTCGGCGACGGATCGAGCACGCAGTGTCCGTGCGGCAACGCGGGCACCGCTGGAAATGGTTGCGCGAACAGTGTGAGCGCAACCGGCGCGCGTCTGGGCGTCACCGGCGTCTCCTCGATCGCGAGCGACACCCTCGTGCTGCACGCGAGCGACCAGCCCAACAGCTCGGCGCTCTACTACCAAGGCACGACCAAGACGGCGGGCGGGGCAGGATCGGTGTTCGGCGACGGCCTGCGCTGCGCGGGTGGATCGGTGATCCGGCTCGGGACGAAGGTCAACGTGCTCGGTGCCTCGCAGTTCCCCTCGACCAACGACGCGCATGTGTCCGTGCGCGGCGCGGTCTCGGCGCCGGGCACGCGCACATATCAAGTTTGGTATCGCAACGCCGCGGCCTTCTGCACGCCTTCCACGTTCAACCTCACGAACGGCGTCGAGGTGGCCTGGACCCCCTGATATGGATGGGCCTGTCGACGCCCGTCGACAGGTCGCGCTGAGCGATTCGTGCGAGGGGGGATGCCCTGAGCGTTCTCCCTCGCGCGCGTTTCCCGGGGGGGTCTTTCCGCGGGGACGCACTCGAAATCGCCCTCCGCACGCAATTCGTGCATCCGTGCGGCGCGACCACGGCCGGAATCGTGAAGGCCTTCCCGACCCTTCTGCGCATGAACTGCAGCGGCCTCCCTCCGGCCCGGATCGCGCCTTGACCCAGACCAACGTTGGAGTGAGTCCTGCCATGCGTTTCTTCATCTCGACCTGCCTCTGTGCCGCGACGACGCTGATCGCTCCCGCCCGAGCCCAATTCCCTGCGGCGCACGAGCTGCCGGGTGACCTCGCCAGCGGACCGGCAGCCGGGGAGCAGCGCCACTCCGCGATCGCCCAGGGCAACAACCAGTCGTTGATCGTCTACGAAGATCACCGCGCCATTCTCGGCGACACGGTCGCGTACTCGTCCAGCGGCGTCGCCGTGCTCGAAGCTGCGCGCTTCGACTCCGCCGGCACGTTGATCGACACCGTCCCGATCAGCGTCCGCAGAGGAACCAACTCGCCCAGGGATCCGCACGTCGCCTGGAACGGATCGACCTGGCTCGTCGTGTGGGACGAGCTCGTGCGTCACCAGTTCGAATCTGACCGCGGCGTGTTCGCAGCCCGCGTCGATGCCGCGGGACACGTGCTCGACGACCCGCCCATGCTGCTCGCGGACGTGAGCTACGTCGACGAGTCGTATCCCGTCGTCGCAAGCGATGGGACGCGCTGGGCCGTCGCCTGGTCCAGCCTCGTCGGCGGGGCGGACGCGATCCAAGGCTGCACGATCGACCCGAGCGGCACGGTCGGTCCGGTTTCGACGATGATGACGTCGACGATCGGCTTCTACTTCCCGGTGGGCTTCGAGATGGCCTGGTCGAACGGCCGCTATCTCTTCGTCTCGCAGCACTTCCTGCCGGGCGGACAATTCAACGACGCGGTCGGTCAGCTCTTCGACGCGAACCTCGCGAAGATCGGAACCGAGTTCGCCATCACGTTCGGCTCGAGCATCAGCGACGTCCAGGTCGCCGGCAACGGGTCGGACTTCTGCGTGACGTGGCGTCACGCCAACGCTTCGATCCGCGCGACACCGGTTTCGGCAGCGGGCAACGTGCTCGTGCAAGGCGGTGTCGACTTGATGGGGCCGGCGCCCGGGTATTCGGCGTACCAGTTGCCCGCGGTGGCGTGGGACGGAACGGACTGGGCCGTCGCGTTCGGCACCGGATCGGGCTCGAACACGGCGATGAACGTGTCGCGGCTGTCGACCAACGGAACGCTCGTCGGCGGTGCGCCCGTGACGATCGCTCAAGGCTCCGTGGAGATGAGCCGGCCGGCTTGCGCGCCCATCGCAGGTGGAGTGCAGATCGTGTGGGACGACGCGCGCAACAATCCGAACCCCATCGCGAGCTGGGCCTCGGACCGCATGGACGTGTACAGCGCGGTGATGACGGCGAGCGGTGCTGTCAACACCCCGGTCGACGTGACGGTTTCGCCTCCGGCCCAGCTAGATCCACAGATCGCCGGAGACGCAGTGCAGGGCTACCTCGCCGCGTTTTTCTCGGTCACGCAATCGACGACGACGGTGAACGTGCAGCGCCTCGACACCAGCGGCTATGCGATCGACCCGCAACCGATCGCGCTGTTCTCCGGACCGAGGACGCTTCACAACCTGGACTTGGCGTGGAGTGGCACGAACTGGATGCTCGTGTGGGAAGAGTTCACGCTCGGCGGTTCCACCATCTACGGCATGCGGATCGCGCCGAACGGAAATGCGCTGGACGCGTCCCCGATTTCGATCCTGCCGGGAAGCGGGGCTTCCATCGCGGCCGTGAACGGCGACTACCTGATCGTCGCGACCAACGAGCCCGTGCTCCATCAAAGGTACGTCTACACGAGGCGCGTGCGCGCTTCGGATGGAGCGTTGCTCGACGCGGCCCCGGTGCAGCGCACGAACGTCGGGTTCGACACGCAAGCGACGGTCGCGGCGTTCAACGACCGCTGGATCCTCGCCTGGGCGCACAGCGTCACGCACGACGCATCCTTCGCGACCATCCGCTCGATGATCGTGTCCGCGAGCGGAATCGGCAGCGTTGCAGACGTGGCCGGATCGGGAACCAGCAGCAACGGCGAGCCCGTTCTCGCCACGGATGGTGTGCAGTCGCTGCTCGTGTGGACTAGCGGCGGTGACGTGCTCGGTCGTCGCATCCTGAACGACGGCACCAAGCTCGACACGGATGCAGGCTTCGTCATCTCGAGCGCCAACAACCAGCAGTTCGCACCTCACGTCGCCTGGAACGGCGGTGAGTTCGTGGTCGCCTTCGCAGACTACCGTGCGCACGTCAACCCGCTCGAGACGGGCATCGGGGACGTCTACGCCGCGCGCGTCGATGCCGGCGGCACGGTGCTCGATCCCAACGGGATCGTGGTCGCGAACGATGTCTTGACGCCGGAAGGTCGGCCGTGCGTCGCTGGAGGCGCGGGCACGACGGTCGTCGCGTTCGACGCGTTGCTCGCGGGGGCGCCGTTCGGCAACTGGCGCGTCTCGATCAGCGCAGAAGCGCCGACCACGGGAACCGGATTCTGTTTCGGCGATGGCTCGGGCACCGCGTGTCCTTGCGGCAACGCGAGCGCGTCGGGCACCGAGTCGGGCTGCACGAACTCGATCGGTCCCGCAGGCAAGCTCACCGCGGACGGACATGCGGCGATCTCGGGTGACACGGTCGTCTTGCGCGGCAGCTCGATGCCGAACTCGTCCGCGCTCTACTTCCAAGGCACGGCCGAGACGGCGGGCGGCGCAGGAGCGGTGTTCGGCGACGGACTGCGCTGCGCTTCGGGCACGATCGTGCGACTGGGCGCGCGCTCCAACGTCGGCGGCGCTTCGACCTACCCCGCGGCGGGCGATCCGAGCATCTCCCAAAAGGGTGCGGTCAGCGCGCCAGGCGTGCGCACGTACCAAGTGTGGTACCGAAACGCTGCGGCGTTCTGCACACCGTCCACGTTCAACCTCTCGAACGGATGGCGCCTCACGTGGGCGCCGTGAAATCGATCGACCCGTCGACTCCGTTGGGCTGATCGCAATCGAGGTCGCCGAGCTTCCGCTTGGCGGCCTCGACGCATCAGTGCTTGTCGGGAAGCGCAAGCCCTGAGATGTACGTGCGCCAGGCGATCTCGAGCGCGTCGAGGTCCACGCCGGCAAACGCCGCTTCGACCGCTCGATTGCGTGCAGCGAAACCGGCGACCCCGCGCGCGTTCTCGTTGCTCTTCTTGGTCTCGTCGAGCTTGCCGAGCTCTTCCGCGTACGCCGACTTGAGCACGTCGAAGTACGTCGGGAGGATGCGTGCCCACTCCGGTTTCGCGGCGACCTGCTTGCACGTGCGCAGGAAGTAGATGATCGACCAACCCTCCGAGTAGCAGACCGCGGGGTTCGCGTAGTACTGCTGCTGCTCGAAGCGGATGATGTCCTTGAACGGGACGACCAGATCCTTGTCGATGACGGCCTGGATGTACGGCAAGCGCCACGGGTTCGCGCCGATCCCGCGCATCTTCCCGTCCTTCAGCATCGCTCCCGAGAAGTAGTCGCCGGTGCCTTCGTTGAACCACGAGTGCGGCGGCAACTCGCCCGTCGAGTAGTGGATGTACTGATGGAAGGCCTCGTGGTAGAGCACGATGAACGTGTCGGCGTCGCTCTTCTTCCAGTCGCGCTCCACCTTCTCCGCGTCGTACAGCACGAGCTCCTGCGACTGCGAGTTCCAAAAGCCCGCCGACATCGCCATGCCGCCGTAGCTCAGGTATTCCTCGCGGTTCTTGCACACGCGCACCGTCGAGACCGCGGCGATCGGCTTTTCAGGCGGGAAAAGCCGCTCGTACTCCTTGCGGATCAGCTCCAGGTCGCGGAACACCTTGCGCATCAGCGGCTGATCGGGCGTGTCGTACACGACGATGTAGTCGTCGAGGTCCTGCGCCTGCCAACCGCGCACGAGCTTCTTGCGCACGCCGATGCGGAACGGGATGTCGATGTACTTCGACCGCGCGTAAATCATGTCGAGCTTCGCGGTCGACATCTGCTCGGGCTCCGAGAAGTCGACCTTGTCCGAAGTCGCGTGCCAGATCTTCGTGTGCTTGTCGATGTCGTCCTCGGACGCCAGCCCGAAGAACACGATCAGGCGCTCGGGCTTCGAGTACGTGCACGCCCAGCCCAACGCCTTCGTGGCGCCCTTGCCCTTGCGCGTGGTCAGCGTGTACTCGCGCGCCGCCCAGCCTTGTCGCGTGCGCTTGTCATCTTCTTCCGCGACGAGCCTGAACTCGGGATATCGCTGCTCGACGTACCGCTCGAACGAGTTGATCGGCAGCGGCGGCTTGGGCTCGTCCTTCGCCTTCTTCTCCTTCTTGCCGGTCCCTTCCGGTTCGGTGCCCGGTTCCGGCGGAGGCTCGCCCGATCCACCCGTGCGCGGCGCGACATCGGGCGGATCCGGTACGCGGTCGATCCACAGGACGTAGAGCTCCGGCCGCATCGTCTTCGCGGATTCGCGCGCGCCCTGCGGCAGCTTCTCGACGAAGTGCAGGACGATGTTCGCCTCGTCCGGCTGCGTCGGCACCTGCTCGTAGTCGCGCGCGCGCGGGAACGTCAGCCCGAGGTCGGGGTGCTTCTCGGTCGTGTACCCACCTTGTGCGTGCGACGAAACGAGCAGCACGAAGGGAGCGAGCGAGAACAGGAGCGAGCGATGCACGGCGTGCATGATCACGTTCTACCCCGAGTCCGCACCGGGTGACAATTCGTCGGCGTGATCCGGGCGATCGAGCCCGCGGCGCTGCATGGCCGGGCCGGCCCACACGGCATCGGCGCTGCGGAAAGGTGGCGGATCGACCTTGGATGTCTGCCGCGCGGGGAGGCTTGCGGGTCTATCCGGCGCTCTTGACGTCGGACATCGCGGCGCGCAAGGCCCGGCCCAGGCGGGGGTCGACGTGGGCTGCGAGTGCTTCGACGAGTGCGCCCGACAACTCGAGCGTCTTTTCTTTTCCGCCCGTGAACCGCACCCAGACGGCCGACTTGTCGCTCGCTGCAGCCAAGTCGGTGGCAAGCGAGCGCAGGTTGTGCAGCTTGTCAGCCGCCTTCACCGTGCGCGCATCGTCGCTCATGTGCGCGACGTGCGCGATGCCGGCGAGCTTGCGCTCCTCCCACGTCAGACCCTTGTCCTCGGTGAGCTCGGCGACGATGCCCGCGACGACCGGACCGAACTCGCGCCCGACGCGGTCGCCGTCCCAACCGGCGTTCTTGCAGTCTTCGACGACGTCGTGCAGCAGCGCCGCCTGGATCAGGATCGGATCGACGTCGAGGCGCGCGAGCTCGATCGCGACGTGGATCGGATGCACCACGTACGGGATCTCCGTGCCTTTGCGTGTCTGACCGCGGTGCGCGACCTCCGAAGCGCGCAGTGCTCGCTCGATGTCGGCGTCGTACACGTTGTCGGAGTGCGAAGTGGACACGCGATCAGAGGTCGGACTTCTTGGTTCCGTCGACGTAGACGCCGTCCGCCTTCACTTCGATCTTCACTTCACCGGAGAGCGGACCGATCGACTTGTTCCCGATGCGGATCGAATCGGGTTCGACCGAAAGCACGCGACCGTCGACCTTGATCGTGGTCTTCAGCGTGCTCTCGCCTGCGACGGTCTGCGTCGTGATCTCGTATCCCGTCTCCATTCCCGGCGCGATCGTGAGGACCCCGCGCATGCGCCCCGTGTCGAACGTGACCATACCGCCCTGCTTGTTCGCGTGCAGATCGACGCTGGTGATGGCGCTCGTGTTCGATTGGGTCGGTGCGATGTGCTCCGTCTTGGAGCAAGCGCACGCGAGGAGGAGCAAGAAGAGGCTGCAACGCACGTCGACAAGATAGCGAATCAGATCTGGATCCGCAGCGGCTTGATCGCGAGCGCGCCGAACAGGAGCGAGCTGACGAAGAACACGATCAGCACCCCGCTTGGTCCGCCCGGCATCCAACCCAAGTCCGAATTCGGATAGACGAACGCGATGCGCTCGAAAGGGGAGCTGGATTCGAACGTGGGCTCGGCCGGCCACAACAACGCCGACTCGAGACCGCGTCCGCGCAAGGGCTGCATCGTGCGCGGCGACACGTTGCCGGCGTAGAGCGTCTTCGTCACGACCGTCCTCTCCTTCTCGCCGACCGGCAACGCGAACTGGATTTCGTACCGGCCCGGCCTCGTCGCGACGACTTCCTGGAATGCGCGGCCTTCGCTCGAGATGCGCACGAGCGGCGACATGACCTTCACGCCGTCCGGGTAATGGATCTCGAGATCGCGCACCCGCGCTGCCTCGGACGGCACGAACTCGACCTCGATCGTCGTGCCTTGTCCGGCGAGGAACCCGGGCCCGCCCTCTTTCACCGGGATCGGCGCGAAGCCGTAGCGCACGACGAACTGCGCGAGCACGAACGCGAACGGCAGCGCGAGCGGGACGAGCGGCATCAGGTTCAGCGCGAGGTACTGCATATTGCGCACGAGCACCTTGCCGATCGCGCGACCGACGATGCGCAGGTCGTCCTGGTAGATGCGGATCTCGATCAGGTGCGCCTTGATCTTGTCCTTCGCGGCCCGGATCGCTTTCTGGCGCGAGAGGTGCTTGAAGCACACGAGCGCGACGATGCCGAAGATGCCGCTCGCTATGACGAGCGCAGCTCCGCGGCCGAGCTGGTCGAGCGGCCAGAGCAGCACGTCGAACACGTACGTGATCCCGCGATCGAGGGCGTTCATGGTATCAGCGTCGATCGCACTGGATCGTGGCAGCGATTCGAGGCGGGGATCAGGAGATGTAGCCCAGGCCCTTGAGCTTCTCGGTGATCTGCGCGTCGCTCTGCGCGCCCTCGAACTGCGCGACCTCTTTCTCGAGCACGTGCACGATGAACTCCTCGTGCGACGCGTAGCCCGCGACCGCCGCGATCTTCTTGATGCGCTCGATCAGGTCCTTGTCGAGCTTGATCTTGTTTTCGCTGCCGAACATCCCGACTCCTACTCGAGCACCTTGTGACCGCGCATGCCCGGCCCCGGCGCGATGCCGTACTGCCGGAGGATCTCCACCGTGACGTCCTCGAGACGGTGCGCGCCGTCCGCCACCTTGCGGTTGGACAGAAGAGTACCGGGCACGACCTCCGGCGCCATCAAGTGGTTGCCGTTGAACG
>JBBQNP010000050.1:0-30353 GCA_038330085.1 Planctomycetota bacterium
CTGCCCGAGCGCAGGGGTATGGTTTCTACGATCCAGGGGAGGAACGGCGAGAGCCGATCCGTCCCGATCCGAAGCTGCCCGATCCGACGTGCCTATTTGAGGTGCCTATTTGAGGTGCCTATTTGAGGTGATCGTTCTACAGCTTCGGCAGGATCCTCGCCCCACACGAGTTTTCGCCCCCAGGCCCTTGCAGCCCTCAGTCCAGCAGGTTCAAATGCGTCTTCCTGCAGCGCACGAAGCCCGAGCCATTCTTCGCGTCCGAGGTCTCTGAACAAGAGCTCTGACGAGGAGAAATCTCTCCAAGGGATCTCTCCAAGGGATCTCCACTCGACGCTTCCCAGTTCTTCCCATCGAGAAAGCACCATGAGACTCACCTCTGTCGTTTTGTCGGGCATGACCCTCCTCGGCTTGGCGTCCTCCGCCATGGCGAACGGTCGCAACCCGGGCAGCCTCCTCCTCTTCCCCGAGTTCGACAACCGCGTCGCGAACTTGACGCTCGTCACGGTCACGAACACGAGCAGCGACACGACCCCGGTCGCCGGCGGCGCACTCGCCGGCACGGTCAAGGTCGAGTACGTCTACATCGGCAAGTACGGCACCCAGGGAGAAACGCTCCAGTGCCTCGAGTTCAACCGGACCGAGACGCTCACGCCGAACGACACGCTCACGGTGATCACGTCGTCGCACAACCCGCAGATGCAACAGGGCTACCTGTACGTCTTCGCGAAGGATCGCATCACCGGTGCGGCCAAGGTGCACAACTTCCTGATCGGCAACGAGATGACGATCGAGGGCATCACTGCGCTCGACTACTCGATCAACCCGGTCTCGTTCAAGGGCATCGGCAACGGCACGACGACCGACCTCGACGGCGACGGCAACCGTGACCTCGACGGTCTCGAGTACGAAGCCGTTCCGGACGAGATCCTCATCCCGCGCTTCATCGGCCAGGGCGGCATCTACAACAGCCAGCTCATCCTGATCGGCCTGTCGGGCGGCGTCGCGTTCACCACGATCGCGAACTTCTGGGTCTACAACGACAACGAAGAAGCGTTCTCGGCGCAGTACACGTTCCAGTGCTGGGACCGCACGTTCCTGCAAAACATCAACGGCGTGTTCGCGGAGTCCTTCCTCGACTCGACGAACAACGCCCCGAACGAGATCCTGGGCGCGAACACCAAGGAGTCCGGCTGGATGCGCGTCTACGGCGGCACGGCGTACTCCTCGGCCGAGCAGATCCAGGACCCGGCCATCTACGCGGTGCTGGTCGAGCGGATCTCCGGTCACGGTGCTTCCGACCTGCCCTTCGAAAGCGTGGCTCTCCAGGCCAACGGTTCGCTCCTGCCGCACGGCATCTTCGGCGACGGCGACCCGATCCCGGTCAACGGCGACAACCAGTGATCGACTGAGGGTGTCAGGTAATCCCCTCTGCGGGATTGCCAGCGACACCCGGATTGGATCCGTGTTCCCCTGGGGGAGCAAGGCATCCCGTCCTGAAGCTGCAGGATAGAGTTGGGGGCCGGAGGATTCGTCCTCCGGCCCTCTCTGTTTCCCTGCACCTATCACCGACCGAGGGCGAAGCGCACGAGCGCGTCGCGCCGGATGGAGGGGGCGCTGCGGCGAGACCGAGTCGGACTAGGCCCGCTGCATCCAGTCGCCCGCGCTCTCTCCCTCGCACGTCGCATTGCAACCACGTACGACGCCGATCCCGTTCGGCCCATCCGACCGCCCGATTCGAAAACACACGACACCATGAAGCACTTGCACTCCACGACCATCGCTGTTTTCTGCGTCGCTGCGCTCGCATTCGCGGCCAGCTCTTGCGGACACGACACCGATGCCGGCAACACGGTGGCGAAGACGACCACGCCGGTGCCGCCTCCGATCGGACCGACGGCCGAGCGCGCGCTGCAGCGCTCGCAGGAGCGCTGGACCGACGTGACGAAGGGCGATCTCGTCGCGGCGTACGATTTCTATGTGCCCGAAGCCAAGCGCGCGCAGCCGCTCGCCGGCTTCCTGACGCGCATGCAGGTGCACCGCTACGAGAACGCGCGCGTCGACGAAGTGGTCGGTCTCAAGGACAACGAAGCGTACTTGCGCGTTTCGACGCTCTGGACGCCGCTGATCGAGCAGGCCAAGCAAGTGAAGCTCGAGCCCGGTCAATCGCTCACGCAACGCATCTCGATGATCGAGACGTGGCGTTTCGTCGGCGGCGACTGGTGCTACCTGAAGCCGGACGAGGAGTCCGATTTCTTCCAGGCGCATCCCGAGCTCTTGAAGAACAATGCGGGAGCACCGTCCCCCGCGAGCGATGCGCACAAGCCGTCGGTGCAGGACGACGCGAAGAAAGCTGCGCCCGAGGATGCGTCGAAGAAGACGGATCCCAAGCAGAGCAGCAGCGAGAAATCCGGCGCACCCAGCGACGCCAAGGCGCACTGAGCCGACCCGCGCGCACGCGCACTGAGCGACCCGCGCGCACTGTCCCGACCCGCGCGTCCGCAGGTCGCGATCGACTTCGCCGCTCGACGCCTGCTGCTCGATTCAGCGCAGTGTGCGGCGCTGCGGCAATCCGTCCGGTACTGCCACGAGTGCCCGAGCGGAGGACGTTCTCGGCTCGTTCGCGTCCGGCTGCCGAGTCCCGCCCGATCGGGCTGAATCGTCCCCGCGGCCGCCGCTCGGCCAGACGCCCGCTGACCGGGGATCCCGGGTAAGCGGGCTTTCATTTCAGGAACTTTCTTCTACCCGAGTTCCTGCCGCAGGTGCATCCTGGAGAAACCTGAGGCAGGCCAGGCCAGGCTGCCGCCGTCCCCCGCAAGGCCGCGTTCTCGCTCCCGCACGACGAGACGCTGCCGACGTTCCCCCTCGGACGCTCCGGACGCGCGCGCAGACCGCAGGGCGAGAGTTCACGCATTCCGCGCATGGACTCCGTCTCAGGCGAGATATGAGAAGCCCCTCATGAAACGGAGCCTCACGTGAGTACGCGTCTGATCCGGGTGTGTGCCCTCTTGTTCTGCATCTTGATCGCCGGCGCGCGCGCCGTGCACGCCGAAGGCCGCAATCCAGGCAGCCTCCTCGTGTTCCCCGAGTTCAACAACACGACGGGACATCACACGCTGATCACGTTGACGAACTCCAACCGCGATCCTTCCGGCGCGTTGATCCGCGTCGAGATCGTGTTCGTCAACGGCGTCGGCCCTGCGTCGACGTTGTGTCTCGAGACGAACTCGACGGTGACGCTGACACCGCAGGACACGCTGACGTTCCTCGTATCGGCGCTGAACCCCGGGGCGCAGCAAGGCTACGTGTACGCGTTCGTGAAGGACGTGCAGGGTCGCGCGATCTCGTTCAACTGGTTGATCGGCGACGATCTCCTGCTCGACGGCATCAACAACCTCGACTACTCGGTCGAGCCGTATTCGTTCCGCGCGATCCCGTCGTTCGGAATGCCGACCGACGTCGATCACGACGGGATCCGCGATCTCAACGGCGTCGAGTACGAGATGGCGCCGGCGAAGATCCTCGTGCCGCGTTTCCTCGGACAGGGCGGTCCGTACGACAGCCAGCTCGTGCTCATCAACCTGACGGGCGGCGCGCAGTTCACGGCCTTGCTCGACTTCCTCGTCTACAACGACAACGAAGAGGTCTTCTCGCACCAGTACCAGTTCCGCTGCTGGTCGAAGACGTCGCTCTCCTCGATCTCGAGCGTCTTCACGCAGTCGTTCCTGGCGACGTTCACGAACAACGACCCGGCCGAGCTGATCGGCATGCCGCAGATCGAGACCGGCTGGTTCGAGATCGACGGCAACACCGCCTGGTCCATGAACACGTCGTTCCAGGATCCTGCTTTCCTCGCCTTTCTCGTCGAGCGCACGGGCCCGCGGTCCGGCGCAGAACTCGCCTTCGACATGGGCAAGCAAGGCAACGGTGATCTGTTGCCCCTCGGCCTGACCGGCGATTCGAACTAGCTCGCTGCGTTTCCTGCTCGCTCCTGTCTCCCCACCGCTGATCTCCACTGCGATTCACCATGCGACTCCACCGGCTGTACCCGCGCCTCCTTTTCGCCGTGCTCGCGGCGATGGCACTCCCTTCCGTCGGCGCGCAGACGCCGCTGCAACAATGCAACACGGGATCGGTCCCGCTGATGAGCACGGGCTGGACGGTGCCCGTGTCCATTCCGAAGTTCGATCCGAACTTCGGGATCCTCGTGGGGGTGACGTACTCGCTCGCCGGTCACATCGAGGGCCTCGCCAAGTTCGAGAGCCTCGACAAGGCTCCGGCCGTGGTGACGTTGACGTTCTCGGCCGACGTCACGCTGCGCAGGCCGGACTCGTCGCCGCTGCTGCAGCTCAACCCCTCGCAAATGTTCCAGCAGACCGCGGCGCCGTTCGACGGCACGATCGATTTCCGTGGGCCTTCCGGCGCGACGTATCCGAACATCCTTGCCAATCAGATGATGTCCGGCGCATCGCCGCCTCCCGTGAGCGACCTCGCGCTCTTCACCGGACCGGCGGGCAACCCGGGCACGATCAACTTGATCGTGCGGGCGCTCGGCACGTCGACCGCGGTCGGCGGCGGCAACATCATCTCCCAGTTCGTGCAGCAGGCATCGGCCGTCGTCAACGTCTGCTACCTGTACTTCCCTGATTGCAACGGCAACGGCATCCCGGACTTCCAGGACATCCTGAACGGCGCGCGCGACGTGTACGGCGTCAACGGCTCCACGATCACGTGTGTGCCCGATGGCATTCCGGACGTGTGCCAGGTCGTGCCCGACTGCAACGGGAACGGCATCCCGAACTTCTGCGAGATCCAGAGCGGTGCTGCGGACCACTACGGTGTGAACGGCACGACGATCACGTGCACTCCGGACGGCATCCCCGACTCGTGTCAGATCGTGCCGGACTGCAATGGCAACGGCATTCCGAACTTCTGCGAGATTCAGGCCGGCGCGGTCGACCACTACGGCGTCAACGGCTCGACGATCACGTGCGTGCCGGACGGCATCCCCGACTCGTGCCAACCGGCACCCGACTGCAACGGGAACGGCACCCCGAACTTCTGCGAGATCCAGAGCGGAGCCGCGGACCACTACGGCGTGAACGGCTCGACGATCACGTGCGTGCCGGACGGCATCCCGGATTCGTGCCAACCGGCAGCCGACTGCAACGGCAACGGCATCCCGAACTTCTGCGAGATCCAGGGCGGAGCCGCGGACCACTACGGCGTCAACGGCACGACGATCACTTGCGTGCCGGACGGCATTCCCGACTCGTGCCAACCGGCAGCCGACTGCAACGGGAACGGCATTCCGAACTTCTGCGAGATCCAGGGCGGTGGGGCGGACCACTACGGTGTCAACGGCACGACGATCACGTGCACACCGGACGGCATCCCCGACTCGTGCCAACCGGCTGCCGACTGCAACGGGAACGGCATTCCGAACTTCTGCGAGATCCAAAGCGGTGCTGCTGACCACTACGGTGTGAACGGCACGACGATCACGTGCGCGCCGGACGGCATCCCGGACTCTTGCCAGCCTGCTCCCGACTGCAACAACGACGGGATCCCGAACTTCTGCGCGATCCAAGGTGGTGCCGCGGACCACTACGGTGTCAACGGGACGACGATCACGTGCGTGCCCGACGGCATCCCCGACTCGTGCCAGCCGGCAGCCGACTGCAACAACGACGGGATCCCGAACTTCTGCGCGATCCAGGGCGGTGCCGCCGACCACTACGGTCTCAACGGTACGACGATCACCTGCGTGCCTGACGGCATCCCGGACTCTTGTCAGCCGGCTCTCGATTGTGACAACGACGGCATCCCGAACTTCTGCGCGATCCAAGGCGGTGCTGCGGACCACTACGGCGTGAACGGGACGACGATCACGTGCACTCCAGACGGTATCCCCGACTCGTGTCAGCCCGCACCCGACTGCAACGGCAACGGCATTCCGAACTTCTGCGAGATCCAGAGCGGCGCCGCGGACCACTACGGCGTGAACGGCACGACGATCACTTGCGCCCCTGACGGCATCCCCGACTCGTGCCAGGTGGTGCCGGACTGCAACGGCAACGGCATCCCGAACTTCTGCGAGATCCAGAGCGGAGCGGTCGACCACTACGGCGTGAACGGCACGACGATCACGTGCACTCCGGACGGCGTGCCCGACTCCTGCCAGCCGGTGCCCGACTGCAATGGCAACGGCATCCCGAACTTCTGCGAGATCCAGAGCGGTGCGGCCGACCACTACGGTGTCAACGGCACGACCATCACCTGCGTTCCCGACGGCATCCCCGACTCGTGCCAACCGGCTGCCGATTGCAACGGCAACGGCATCCCGAACTTCTGCGAGATCCAGAGCGGTGCTGCTGACCACTACGGTGTGAACGGCACGACGATCACGTGCGCGCCGGACGGCATCCCCGACTCGTGCCAGCCTGCTCCGGACTGCGACGGCGACGGGATCCCGAACTTCTGCGCGATCCTGGCGGGTGCCCACGACTTCTACGGCGTCGTCGGTACGACGGTCACCTGCGCGCCCGACGGAATCCCGGACAATTGCCAGCCGCAGCCCGACTGCGACGGCGACGGCATCCCGAACGTGTGCGAGTTGCGCGGCGGATCCGCGGACCACTACGGCGTCAACGGCACCACGATCACGTGCGTGCCCGACGGCATCCCCGACTCCTGCCAGCCGGCACCCGACTGCAACAACGACGGGATCCCGGACTTCTGCGCGATCCAGGCCGGGGCTCCGGACCACTACGGCGTCCGAGGCACGACGATCACCTGCGCGCCGGACGGTATTCCCGACTCTTGCCAGCCGGCCGCCGACTGCAACAACGACGGCATCCCGAACTTCTGCGCGATCCAAGGTGGTGCCGCGGACCACTACGGTGTCAACGGCACGACGATCACCTGCGTGCCCGACGGCATCCCGGACTCGTGTCAACCGGCCGCCGACTGCAACAACGACGGCATCCCGAACTTCTGCGCGATCCAAGGCGGCGCTGCAGACCACTACGGTGTCAACGGGACGACGATCACGTGCGTGCCCGACGGCATCCCCGACTCGTGCCAGCCGGCACCCGACTGCAACAACGACGGGATCCCGAACTTCTGCGCGATCCAAGGCGGTGCCGCGGACCACTACGGTGTCAACGGCTCGACGATCACGTGCGTGCCCGACGGCATCCCCGACTCGTGTCAGCCTGCACCCGACTGCAACGGCAACGGGATCCCGAACTTCTGCGAGATCCAGAGCGGAGCCGCGGACCACTACGGCGTGAACGGCACGACGATCACGTGCACCCCGGACGGCCTCCCCGACTCGTGTCAGGTCGTGCCCGACTGCAACGGCAACGGGATCCCGAACTTCTGCGAGATCCAGAGCGGTGCCGCAGACCATTACGGCGTCAACGGCACGACGATCACGTGCACTCCGGTCGGCGTGCCCGACTCGTGCCAGCCGGTGCCCGACTGCAATGGAAACGGCATCCCGAACTTCTGCGAGATCCAGAGCGGTGCTGCCGATCACTACGGTGTCAACGGGACGACGATCACGTGCACACCGGACGGCATCCCCGACTCCTGCCAACCGGCGCCCGACTGCAACGGGAACGGCATTCCGAACTTCTGCGAAATTCAGGGCGGTGCCGCGGACCACTACGGCGTCAACGGGACGACGATCACGTGCACCCCGGACGGCATCCCCGACTCGTGTCAGCCGGCACCCGACTGCAACGGCAACGGGATCCCGAACTTCTGTGAGATCCAGAGCGGTGGCGCGGACCACTACGGCGTGAACGGGACGACGATCACGTGCACACCGGACGGCATCCCCGACTCGTGCCAACCGGCGCCGGACTGCGACGGCAATGGGATCCCGAACTTCTGCGCCATCCAGAGCGGTGCAGCGGACCTCTACGGCCGCACGACGTGCGCGCCCGACGGCATCCCGGATTCGTGCCAGCCGCAAGCGGACTGCGACATGGACGGCATCCCCGACCGCTGTGAAATCCTGGCCGGCGCGCCGGACTGTGACCACAACGGCGTGCCCGACTCGTGTCAGCCCGACTGCAACGGCGACGGCATCCCCGACGCGTGCGAGGCCGACTGCAACGGCGACGGCATCCCGGACAACTGCCAGAACCTGCCGGACTGCAACGCCAACGGCATCCCCGACGTGTGCGACCTGGCCCAACCGGGCGCGCACGACTGCGACGGCAACGGCGTGCCGGACGAGTGCCAGCTCGACTGCGACGGCAACGGCATCCCCGACGTCTGCGACATCGCGCTGAACCCCGGGCTCGACGGTGACGGCGATGGCCTGATCGACTCGTGCTCGTGCCATCCGCGGCACCGTCGCGAGCCGGGCAGCCTCCTGCTCTTCACCGAGTACAACAACACCTCGGCGGCGCGCACGATCTTCACGGTGACGAACGTCCATCCGTTCCGGACCGTCGATGTGCACTTCGTGTTCATCGACTCCGTGAACTGTGGCGAGTTCGACTTCACGCGCCGGCTCACGGCGAAGGACACGCTCTCGTTCCTGACGCGCGCCGTGAACCCGAACGCGGGTCAGGGCTTCGCGTACGCGTACGCGGTCGACACCGCGACGCATCAGCCGATCGTGTTCAACTACCTGATCGGCCAGCTCGTGGCGATCGACGGCGTGACGGCCCTCGACTACGGTCTCAACGCGGTCGCGTTCAAGGGCATCGGCGATGGAGTGATCACGGACATCGACCACGACGGTCGCCGCGATCTCGACGGCATCGAGTACTCCGAAGCACCCGATCAGATCCTGATCCCGCGCTTCCTCGGACAGTCGGAGGACCTCACGAGCGAGCTCGTGCTGGTCAGCCTCAGCGGTGGTGCGGCGTTCGACACGACCCTCGACTTCTCGATCCTCAACGACAACGAGGTCCTGTTCTCGATGCAGCACACGTTCCACTGCTGGGAACGCATCCACCTGCTCGACCTGTCGGGCGCGTTCGCGAACGCGTTCCTGCAGCGCACGGATCAGAACCCGCTCGAGATCCTGGGTCTGCCTACGCGCGAGTCGGGCTGGATGCGCATCGATGGCCTGGTCGCGACTTCGACGACGTCGAAGATCAAGGACCCGGCGTTCTATGCAGTCTTGATCGAGCGCACGAGCGTCTACGCCGCGGCTGACCTGCCGTTCGAGCTCTGCTCGCAGACGAACGGCTCGCTCTGGCCGCTCGGTCCGCTCGGAGACCAGTAACGCAGACGGTGCTCAGCCATGCGGCGGCGCCGCATGGCTGAGGACTCGACCGTGACGGTGTCCGCTGATGGGAGAGTAGACGGGACTGCCACCGTGTATCACACGCGCGTACGTCGTCACGGGCGCGAGGGCTGTGCGATTCGAGCCGATCCGGAACAACCCGTGTGCGGCTCAGACGTGGTGCACGGGCCCAGCGCGACGGGCGGCGGCGAGCAGCGTGCGCTTCACGTACACCGGCACCATCGCGCGGCGCCAGTCGGCATCGCCGGGAACGTTCGGCATCGGGTGACACTGCTTGTGGGCCTGGAGGCTCTGCGCGATCACAGCGTCCTCGAACTCTGACGAGCCGATCTTCGTACCCTGCAGCATCGCGCTCGCGCGCTGCACGCGCAGCGGCCGTGCCTGCAACGCCGTGATCACGACGTCCGCGCTCTCGACGACCTCGTTTGCGTCGACCTCGATGCGCACGGCCACGCCGAGCAGCGGGAAGTCGATCGATCCACGCTCACGCAGCTTGCCGTACGCGCCGCGATGCCCGGGACCGGTGGGAGGGACGCGCACTTCGACGAGGATCTCGCCGGGCTCGAGCTTCTTGTTCTGGATGCCGTCGGCGACCCAGAAATCGTCGATCGGGACCGTGCGCCTGCCGCGCACGCTCGCGAACACGAGCTCGGCACGCAACGTCATCAACGCGGGCGCGGAGTCGTTGCTCGCGGCGGCGACGCACTTCGATCCGCCCTCGACGACGTGGCACTTCGTGCCGTCCTTCTTGAGGCAGAAGCCCAGCGCCTGACGCCAGAAGTAAGTCTGGTTGTACCACTGGCAGCGCGTGTCGAGCAGCACGTTGCCGCCCAGCGTGCCCATCGTGCGCAGCTGGGGACCGGCGACGAGCCCGCAGGCTTGCGCGAGCGCCGGCGCGTGTGAACGCAGCACTTCGCTCGCAGCGACATCCTCGAGCGACGTCATCGCGCCGATCGTGATCCAGCCCGAGTCCTTCTGCTGCGTGATGCCGCGCAGCTCGTTCACGCGCGCGAGCGACACGACCAACCTGGGCGTGAAGAGCTCGTGCTTCATGTTGGGCAACAGGTCAGTTCCGCCCGCGACGATCATCGCGGCCGGGTTCGCTTCGAGCAGTGCGAGCGCTTGTGACAACGACGTCGGCGCTTCCGTCTCGAATTGCGGCAGACGCAACATCAGCGCGCTCCCGCCGAAGCATCCGGCGCCGCGACCTCGGCGTGCGCACCCTGCTCGTTCCACGCCTTGAGCACACGCGCCGGCGTGAACGGGAGGTGCTTGAGCCGGATGCCGATCGCGTCGAACACCGCGTTGCTGATCGCGGGCAGCACCGGATGCAGCGGACCTTCGCCCGCTTCCTTAGCTCCGTACGGACCCTCCGGATCGAGGCTCTCGACGATGAGCGCGCGCAACTCCGGCGTGTCGACCGCGGTCGGAATGCGGTAGTCGAGCAGCGAGGGACCGGCGTGCAGCCCGAAGCGGTTGAGCTCCTGCACTTCCATCAGGGCTTCGGCCGCACCCATGTACGCCGAACCCTCCATCTGACCCGCGACGAGCATCGGGTTGAGCGCGCGACCACAATCGTGCGCGATCCACACGTTGTGGATGGTGATGCGCCCCGTCTCGACGTCGACGGAGAGCTCGACCACGTGCGCCGTGAAGGAGTACGCCGGCGAAGCGCCGATCGTGCCGCCGCGGTAGTCGCCGCCGAGCGTCGGCGTGTTGTAGGCGCCGGTCGAGCCGAGCGTGTCGTACATCTCTTCGGCCAAGTGGAACGCTTCGACGCTCGTGAGCGACTTCGTGACGTCCTCGACGTCGATGACCGCGCCAGCGATCAGGCGCACGCGGCGTTCTTCGACCTGCCAGCTCTTCGCGACGGCGGTCACGATCTGCGCGCGCAGCTTGCGCGCCGCGTCGATCGTGGCGTTGCCTACCATGAACGTGACGCGCGAGCTGTACGCGCCCAGATCCACCGGGCACAGATCCGTGTCGGCCGCGACGACGCGCACGTTGTCGACTGGAATGCCGAGCTCCTCAGCGACGATGTATGCGACGACGGAGTTGGAGCCCTGGCCGATGTCGTTGCCGCCCGTGAACACCGTGACGAGGCCCGAGCGATCGACCTTCAGCTGCACGCCCGCCTGCGGCATCTTGTTCGGGTACACGGGGTAGTTCGTGCCGGAGATGTACATCGAGCCCGCGACGCCGAGGCCGCGTCCGAACGGCAGCTTGCCGCGCCGATCACGCCAGGCCGAAGCGCGCTCGACCTCGTCGAGGCACGTCGCGAAGCCGTTGCTCGTGATGCGCTGGCCGTTGACCGTCAACGTGTTCGCGCCCTGGAAGTTCTTGCGGCGAATCTCGATCGGATCGAGGCCGAGCTTCTCCGCCGCCTGGTCCAACTGCACTTCGAACGCGAAGCGCGGTTGGACCGATCCGTGTCCGCGCTTGGGTCCGCACGGCGGCTTGTTGGTGAACACGCGCGTCGAGTCGAAGCGGTAGCTCGGAAAATCATAGGGGCCGGTCAGCAACTGTCCGGCGTAGTACGCGGTCACGAGTCCGAACGAGCTGTACGAACCGCCGTCGATCAGGATCTTGGCGTCGACGCCGGTGACGCGGCCGTCCTTCTTCAAGCTCGTGCGGTAGTGCATCTCCATCGGATGGCGGCCGCGGTGCGCGTAGAAGACCTCTTCGCGCGTCCACAGCATCTTCACCGGTCGCCGCGTGATCATCGCGAGCTTGGCGACGCAGAACTCGAGGCTGAACGGATCCGACTTGCCGCCGAAAGCACCACCGAGGCACGGTTGGATCACGCGGATCTTCGCGGGCGCGAGCTCGAGCACGCGCGCGAGCGCACGGTGGACGTAGTGCGTGATCTGCGTCGAGCTCCACACCGTCAACACGCCGTCCGCCGACCACTGTCCGATCGCGCAGTGCGGTTCGATCGGCGTGTGCGTGGTGCCGTGGAACGAGTAGTCGTCCTCGACGACGAGATCCGCGTCCTTCGCGGCTGCATCCACGTCGCCGAATGCGAGGTCGACGTGCTTGCTGATGTTGCCGTTCTCGCCCTTTTTCCCTGGGTGAATCGGCGGATCGTGCCGGACCAGCGATTCGTGCGGATCGAAGTATGCGTGCAGCAGCTCGTACTCGACCTCGATCAGCTTCATCGCCGCATTGGCCGTGTCCTCGTCGACGGCCGCGACGGCAGCGACCTCGTCGCCGATGAAGCGCACCTTGTCGACCGCCAGCGCGTTCTCGTCGGGCGTCCAAGGGATGACGCCATACTTGATCGGCATGTCCGCGCCCGTGATGACCGCGTGCACGCCCGGCAACGCGAGCGCTTTTGACGCGTCGATGCGCTTGATCAAGGCGTGTGCGTGCGGGCTGCGCAGCGTCTTCGCGTGCAACATCCCCGGCAGCACGATGTCGTCGGCGTACACCGCAGCACCCGTAGCCTTCGCGAGGCCGTCGACCTTGCGGTTCGGGCGACCGACGACCTGGAACGCCTTGTTCTCTGCGTCACCCGGCTGCGCGTCGCCCCACGGCGCACCCGGACCGTGCTTGTCGCGCGCGCCCATCAGCCGCGTCCGCTACCGCTCGACTTGCGCGACTCCGCCAACTTCGCTGCAGCCGCGCGCGCGAGCTTCTGTGCTTCGTCCGGGTCCATGCGTTGCTCTTCCCACGAGCGCGGAGCGGGCGCGACGCCGATCGATTCCGCGACCGCGAGCTCGACCGCTTCGAAGATCTGCGTGTACCCGGTGCAGCGGCATAAGTTGCCCGCGAGCGCGTGACGGATTTCATCGCGCGTTGGACATGGGTTCTTGTTCAACAACGCGCGCGCCGAGAGCATCATGCCCGGCTGACAGAAACCGCACTGCAACGCTCCGCAGCGATCGAACGCGCTTTGGATCGGATCGGGCCCGTCACCGCCCGCCTTCACGTGGAGCGGCATCAGCCCCTCGATCGTGGTGACCTCGCGCCCTTCGACGGTCGCCGCGAGCGTCAGGCAGGACAAGACGGGCTTGCCCTCGAGCAGCACCGTGCACGCCCCGCAGTCGCCCTTGTCGCAACCCTGCTTGGAACCGGTCAGACCGAGGCCGTAGCGCAGGACTTCGAGCAGCGTCCAATGCGCCGGCGCACCGACTTGGTGACGGTCGCCGTTGACGGAGAGATCGAGGACGCGCATCGAGTGAATTGTGGCCGGTGCCCTCGACAGCGACAAGTGCGCGCCGAATGCGGCATCACCAGGGAGGCGGTTTTCATGGAAGACGGTGGGGGAGTCGAGCGTTGAATGACGCCATGCGAACCATCCTCCCCGTTCTCTTGTGCCTGACTGCCTGCGCCGCGACGAACCAGGATGCTGCGATGGAACCGCACGCTCCGGGATCGGCTGCCGCCCGATCCAAGGCTTCCGGATCGCATGTGTCGGATGCGTCCGCGGTCGCGGACAAGATCCGCATCTTCCATCTGAAGTACGCCAACGCCCGTGAGATGGCCGGGGTCGTGAGCCAAGTCTTCCCGACCCCGGTGTTCCTCGAGGGAAATGTGGTGCGGGCCGGCGTCCGGGTGGTCCCCGACGATCGGACCAACTCGCTCGTGGTCAGCGCGGACGCGCTCGGCGCCGAGCTGTTCCCGCGCATCGACGAGCTCATCCAGCAACTCGACGTCGAGGTCAAGCCCGCGCATTGATGCGCCCGGCAGCTCGAGGCCGGCGGCACGACGAACACCGCGGAATCAAGTTGGTCCGACCAGGATTCCCATGCGCACCTTCGCCGTCATGCTGCTCTGCGTTGCTGCCCCCCCGCAATCACCGCCGCCGGGCGTTCTGCCGCGAGGGATCGAAATCACGCGCGTCATCCCGCTCCGTCGCGCGTCCGCACAGGCCGTGGTCGACATCATCCAGGAGGTGCTGGACGCAAGCCGTCGAGCAACCAGACTTCGAGGGTGGCAGGGAGGGTGTGCATTGCCGGCGGAGGGGCACTGGGACGCGATTCGCGACATGCCTGTGGAAACAGGCCCCCGGTTCGCCGCGGACCGCAGCACGAACGCGGTGATCCTCACTCTTCATCCGGAATCGCTCGACGATCTGGACCACGTCACCGCGTTGATCGCACGACTCGACGCGGACCTGGTCGTGTCCCGGTGAGGATCGAGAGGCACGTTTGGGCATGATGACGGCGTGAACGAAACACGCGTGGAACTGATCCCGCCGCGCGCGGGCACCGTCGAGCGCTGGTGCTTCGAGTTGGTGACGACATGCGATCTGGCGCGGAAGGTCGCGCCGCCCGATACGCGCAACACGTCGAGCTTCGACGATCTCACGGCGCCGATTCGCATCTTGGCACCTGGACGTCCGAGCGAATTGCGCGTCGTCGCGCGCAGCCCGCGCACTCCACCGGCGGGAGCGCTCGTTCGCACCGAGGCGCGCGCGCAGCTCGTCCACACGTTCGTGCACCACGAGATGCAGGCGGCCGAACTCTTCGCCTGGGCGGTGCTCGCGTTCCCACAGACGCCGCGCGAGTTCAAGGCCGGGCTGTTGCGCTTGTGCCGCGAAGAGTTGGCGCACCTCGCGCTCTACGCTGCGCACCTGGAGACGCTCGGTCACCACATCGGCGACTTCCCCGTGCGCGACTGGTTCTGGGAGCGCGTCGTCCACTGCACGACGCCCGCGATGTTCGTGGCGTTCCAGGGTCTGGGTCTCGAAGGCGCCAACCTCGAGCACAGCGCGCGTTTCGCGACGTTGTTCCGTGCGGCGGGTGACGAAATCGGGGCACGGATCCTCGAGCGCGTCGAGCAGGACGAGATCGCGCACGTCGCATTTTCCGCCCGCTGGTTCGAGCACTTCACCGGCTCGCCGCTCGA
This sequence comes from Planctomycetota bacterium, assembly GCA_038330085.1. Classification (GTDB taxonomy): domain Bacteria; phylum Planctomycetota; class UBA1135; order UBA1135; genus JAEUIA01. Next base: position 15,125 of record JBBQNP010000050.1, read on the forward strand.
CTACGACGCATGGAGCGCGGCGCTTCCGAAGCCCCTGACCCCGGCGTTGCTGCACGGTCGTCCGCTGAACCGCGAGGCGCGTCTGCGCGCGGGTTTCGACGCGCGCTTCCTCGAGCGTCTCGAAGCCGAGCCTTCCACCAGCATCCGCAGGCCATCTTGATTGGGCACAGATGAGCCACCGACCGCGCGCCTGGATCCTGAACCTCGACGCCGAGCACGAGCTCGAAGCGCGCCATCACTACGCGCCGACGCAGCACCTCTCCGCGATCGTCGCGCGCGAAAGCCGCCGGTTGATCGGGACGCTCGTCGCTCCCGATGACGTCGTGCTGACGGCAGGCGATCTCGTTCGCGATTCGGACCCCCCCCGACGTGCGGAGGGTCTCACCGGCTTGGCTTGGTGTCCGACTCCGCGAGCGCTCGCTTCGCTGCGCGCAGCCGGGGCCGAGCCGATGAACGCACCTTCGCTCGACGTGCTCAGAGCGGTCAACGCTCGGCCCTTCGCCGCATTTGTGCGCGCGCCACTTGCGCGCGCCAGCTTCGAGAAGCACCTCGCGCTCACGCTCGACGAAGTGCTGGCGCGCGTCGCGCAGCCTGCGCGCGACGGCTGGCTGGTGCGACGCACGTTCGGGGCGGCGGGACGCGGACGGCGCCGGCTCCACGCGGGAACGCCTTCGCCGGACGAGCGCGCGTGGATCGAAGCAAGCTTGCGCCTCGGTCCGCTCGTGGTCGAGCCGTGGGTGCGGGTGACGCGCGAATACACGCGCTCGGGCTGGGTTCATCAGCGCGGCGACGTGGTCATCTCTCCGCCGTGCTTCCAGGAAACGACCGAGCATGGGGCGTGGACGCGCACCGAGCGCGCCGGTCGCGGTGACCTCGATCGCGAGGACGACGCGCGTCTCGAGGAAGCCTTTGCCGCCGCGGGATCCGCACTCGCGCGCGCCGGCTACTTCGGTCCTTTCGGCATCGACGCGTACCGGCACCGCGCGCACGATCGCAACGTCGAGGTGCTGAACCCACTGAGCGAGATCAACGCGCGCTTCACGATGGACTGGTCGACGGCGATGGTCGCGAGCCCGGAAAAGGGTCAAGCACTCGGTGCGATCGACACGCTCGTGGAGCGGTCACCGCCTTCGCTGACGGTGTGAGGGTCGCGAAGGATGACCCAGGGCCACGGAAACGGCATCTAGGACGAGGCTCGTGAAGGCTCCTCCATCGCCGAGAGCCTCGAAGCGGGGACCCCGCGGTCAGGATCCTCTCGAAGCACCCCGATCCCCGCCCTTGATCGCCCTTTCCAAAGACGCAGGAATTCCGGGCCCGTGCTAGTCTTGATGTTGATCGGTCCCCGGGGTCGTCCCGGCCGGGACCGTTCGAAATGGGTCGACCCGGTGCGCTTCCGCACCGAGAGTGTTGAGGGAGTACATGATGCGCGTCGCTTCGTTCGTTCGCGTCGGTTTGATCCTGGCCTCGTCGGGTCTCGCTACGGCCCAGTCCCAGGTCTGCTACGACGTGCAATTGCCCGAGATCCCGACGAACTGGAGCGCCATCGCGACGCTTCCCAAGTTCGACACCGGACTCGGCACCCTCCAGCAGATCGACATCACGCTGGCCAGCGAGTTCCACGGAACGATCGGCGTCGAGAGCCTCGACAACACCGGGACGGTGATCAACTCGCAGCTCTCGGTGAACGCTTCCGTCATGCGCCCCGACATGACCGTGCTCGTCGGCGGCATGCCGATGGCCAACTTCAGCGACCCGTTGGGCCCGTTCGACGGGACCGTCGACTTCATGGGTTCTTCGGGCGCGCTGCACCTGGCCGTCAACGCGACCGACTCCGTCAGCACGACGTCGTTCGACACGGTGTTCTTCTCGGGTCCGCCAGGCAATCCCGGCACGATCGACTTCCCGGCCATGGCCGTGGGCAGCTCGACGGCGAGCGGCGGCGGCAACGTCGTCACGCAGTTCACTGTGACCGCCACGGCGAACGTGCAGATCTGCTACACGTACGCGCCGAACGTCCCGCCGGTTTTTCAGCCGCCGACGCCGCAGTGCAACTCGATCTTGATGGCCACTGCGGGCGTTCCGGTGAGCTTCATGGTCTGCGCGGGTGACATCGATCCCACGGACACCGTCACGCTGACGGGCACGTTGCAACCCGGCGCGACGGCGGTCTTGCCGCTGCCCGTCATGGGGAACCCGGCCTGCACCACGATCAGCTGGACGCCGGCGCTCAACCAGCTCGGCAACTTCAATTTCACGTTCACCGCCACCGACACGCACCTGCGTACGGCGAGCTGCACGATCACGGTGATGGTCGCCGAGTGCTACCAGTTCATTGGTCGCGGCGGCGGCGGTTCGAACATCATCATGGGCGGCACGACGTTCCCCACGTTCGTCGGTGCCGTGCGCCTCGTCTACCCGGTCACGATGGTCGATCGGCCCAGCATCAGGATCCCGAACCTGGCCACGGGTCAGCTCGACTTCTCGATGCAGACGGTGATGCACAACCCCCAGGTGTTCCCGACGAACCCCAATCAGTGGTCGAACCGCCTGCGTGTTTCAGTTCACCCGGGTCAGGTCGTCACGGGCCAGTTGCTCGAGACGTTCAACGGCATCCACCAAGGCTTGTCGACGTTCACCGACCCGGTCGGCGACCGCTACGTGACGTTCCCCTTCACGATCGACGGGATGTGAAACGGGCATTCGCGTACGACGCGACGGCGTGAATCCAACACAGCGCGCACCGAGGTGCGCGCTGCGTTCGTTTCAGGCGGTCCCGCGAACGTGCTCAGCGATGGCGGCGAGGAACTGCGGGCCGAGGTCTTCGGCCTTCTTGGCTCCGACGCCCTTGATCGCGCGGAAACCTTCGGGCGTGACGGGCTTGTGCACGGCGAAGAGCGCGAGCGTGCGATCGTTGAACACGAGGTAGGGGGGGATGGCACGCTCGCGCGCGATTTCGCGCCGCAGCTCGCGCAACCGCTCGAACAAGGCTTCGTCGCGCGCGGAATCGGGCGTGTCGGCTTGCTCCGATGAGATGATCGACGTGGAGTCGGGCGTCGTATCCAGACCGTCGGTGTTCGCGATCCGGGTGCTTCCGTCGTGAGCGTCGGCGGAGAGTGCTTCATGCGCCGAATCGACGCTCGATGCCGATCGGCGTGACGGCGTCGCGGGCGTCGTGGCCTCGCGCACGGCTGCGAGCGCTGCAGCCGCGCTCGTGCGCTTCTTGCCCTTCGTCTTGGGCGCGACCGGGTTGTACAGCGCGATCGGCATGTCTCCGCGCATCACTTCGACGCCGGATTTCGACAAGAAGAGCGTCGGATACTGACCGTCGGCAACGCGCAGGTGTCCGAGCCCGACGAGCTGGTCGATCCACGAGCGCACTTCGTGGTTGCTCGATTTCGCAAGGAGCCCGAACGTCGAGAGCGAGTCGTGCCCCGTCTGCCGGATCTTCGCGGTCTGCGCGCCGCGCAAGACGTCGGCCACGTGCTGCGCGCCGAAGCGCTGTCCGCAGCGCACGACACAGGACAGGATCTTTTGCGCCACGATGCGGCTGTCCTCGACCTGCTCGATTTCGCCCAGGCACACGTCGCACGCACCGCAACCGCCGTCCGGCAGCATGAACGGCTGACCGAAGTACTCGCACAACGTCTTGTGCCGGCAGCGCGCTCCCGTCGCGAAACCCCAGAGGTGCGAGAGCCGCTCGAGCGCGTTGTCGAGGTCCGCGCCCGCATTCTCGACGCCGTTCATCGCAGCTTCGCGCGCGGACATCTCGATCAGGTTCTTCCAACCGTGGAAGTCCGCGCCGCCGTAGAAGAGCACACACTCCGCCGGAAGTCCGTCGCGGCCCGCGCGGCCGGTCTCCTGGCTGTACTGCTCGACGCCCTTGGGCAAGCTCGCGTGCACGACGAAACGCACGTCGGAACGATCGATGCCCATGCCGAACGCGACGGTCGCGACGACGACGTCGAGCCGCTCCTCGAGGAACTGCGACTGAGTGCGTGCGCGCTCACCACCACTCAACCCGGCGTGATAGGGCGCGCAACGCACGCCGAGCGACTGCAGATCGGACGAGAGCTTCTCCACGTCGGCGCGCCGCAGGCAGTACACGATGCCGGCCTGGCCCGCGTAGCGCCGGATGACGCCGTGCACCTGACTCACCAGATCGCGCCGCGGCAAAATGCGGTACGACAGGTTCGGCCGATCGAAACCGCCGACCAGCACGAGCGGATCGCGCAACGAGAGCGCGCTCAGGATGTCAGCGCGCACTTCCGGCGTCGCGGTGGCGGTGAAGGCCTGGATCGGCAGGTGCGGTCGCGCACCACGCAGGGCGCCGAGCATGCGATATTCGGGCCGGAAATCGTGGCCCCAGTGGCTGATGCAGTGCGCTTCGTCGATCGCAATGGATGCGAGACCGAGTCGGTCGAGCCAAGCCAGGAAACCGTCGGACATCAAACGCTCGGGCGCTACGTACAAGATCTTCGTCGTCCCGCTCTCGAGCGCGCGCTCGCTGGCTCGGCGATCGCCGGCCTCCTGCGTGCTCGTGAGCATCGCCGCCTCGACGCCGAGTTCACGCAGGCCGATGACCTGGTCCTGCATCAGCGAGATGAGCGGGCTGACGACGACCGTCAAACCCTCGCGGACGAGCGCCGGTGCCTGGAAGCACAGGCTCTTTCCACCTCCGGTCGGCATCACGACGAGCGCGTCGCGGCCCGTGATCGCGGCCTCGATGGCCTCGTGCTGCAGCGGGCGGAGCTGCGTGAAGCCGAAGACCGAGGCGATGAGCTCGCGTGCCCGCTGCACTCCATCCGCAACGCGCGACCCCGCGGGCGCCCACACTCGTTCGTTCGCGATCGCCTGCTCGTCCAAGTCCTGCCTGCCTCCGTTCCTCGACGGATTGGAGCAGGAAAGAGTGCGCGATCAAGCGCGCTTTTTGCGCCGTCGGTCCGAAAGGGGAACGCCGCGGGCGCGCCGATCAGCGACCGCCGACCTCGACGCCGCCCGATTTCTTCACCGGCGTGCCCTCGGACTTCTTGTCCGTTCCAGCGGACTTCATCGCGTTCACCTTCGCCGCGACCTTGGCCGCGTCGAGCTCGAACGCGACCGCGGGCAGGTCCTTCTGCGCATTCAACAACGTGTCGACCGCCAGGATCCACACGGCGCACGCGCCTTCGACCGTCGGATGGAGGCGGTCTTTCTGCATCAGCACCTTGGCCGATCCCTTGGGCCACGTATTGCCGCGCACTTGGATCTCGTCATCCGCCTGCAAGCGCGCCGTCATCGCGGCGAGCGGCACGACGACCACGTTCTGGTGCTCCTTCGCGAAGGCGGCGATGTGCTCGTTCAGCGTTTTCAGCGTTTCGGGAGCCGGCACCATCGCCGGGACGATCATCGGGTTGGGGCGCACGAGCGTCGCCGGCGTCATGTCGGGCAGGTCCCCGAGCACGATCGTACACGTGAACGTGCCGAGTTCCTTCAGAGCGGCATCGAGGTCCTCGACGCGCTTGGCCTCGATCAGCTTCTGCGCGCTCTGGAGCCCGTGCACGCCCATGTCCTTCTCGCCGTATCCGAACCAGAACAAATAGTCGAGCGCGACGATCGTCGTCGGCTTCCACTCGCGCATCTTCTTGAGCGTGCTCTTGGCCGTGCCGTTCGGGCTGATGAAGAACATCGCCGTCGCCTTGTCCTCGATCGGCTGGTGCGGCGCGAGCAGCGACGCATCGATCACGTCCGCGAGGCGCAGCTTCGACACGGCCATCTGATCGGTGTTGCCGTCCATGCCGAATCCCGCGGACATGCTCGCGCCGATCACGGCGATCTTGTCCAACGCGGGCACCACCGTCGGCGGCGGAGTGGTTCCGACCGGCGGTGTGTCGAGGGCGAGCGAAGCGCCGGCGAGGGCGCACGCAGCGAGCAGCACGAGTCGCATCGGGATCCTTGTTCGCCCCACGCGCGCCGACCACTCTGTGCCTCGGAGGGCAGTCAGGGGATCCAGGTCACCGTCAGGCCGTTCGTCAGGTTATACGGAGACGGCGTGCAGAACGCGCTGATGTTCCGATACCAAGCCTGGTAATAGCGGATCGACACCGTGCCGGCGGGAACTCCGCCCTGCACCGAAATGAGCGGATCGCCCGCAACCGCGAAGCCGAACTGGCTGCCGCCGGCTGTGCTCAAACGCGAACCGATGCGCTGAACGTTGCCGCCCACGCAGCGCAGCCCGTCCCCGAACACGGCACCGGCGCCGGCGGCGATTTGCACGTCGCCCTGGAAGTAGAGAGCCGACGCCATCGCCGCGAGGCCGGACACCGACAGCGTGAACGTGTCGTTCGTGACGCTCGTCAGGCCCGAGCCCGCGAGCAGTCCGCCGCCGGTCGAAACCGAGTTCTCGCAGCCGTGACCGTGGAGCCCGTTGTTGCCGCACGGACAGGCTGTGCCCGTGCCGTCACCCGAGCAGTACGCCCCCGGAGGCGGCGGGCCGCCGCACGAGCGAGCGAACACATCGTTGAAGTTGTTCGTGTCGCCCGCGACGAGGTTCGAAGCCGCCGAGTAGAACGCGACCGTCGACGCATCGGCCGACACGCACACGTTGAACGAAGACCCGGCGGTGTTGCCCTCGACGCCGAACGAGTCGACCGAAAGGCGCTCGGTCGCGTTCTGCACCATGTCGCGCACGAACACGTCGGTGAGCAGGTTGAGCCCGCCGCCGTTCGTGTCGTTCGGAACGAGGTTGCTGGCCGAGCTCACGAACGCCACGAAGCGCCCGTCCGCGGAGATCGAGTTGCCCTGGGAGATGTCGTTGCCCTGGCCGCCGCTCGTGCTGATGCTCGCGCGCCTCGTCACGTTGGTATTGCGGTCCTTGACGAACACGTCGAACAAGTTGTTGCTGTCGCCGGGGACGAGGTTCGTCGCGGCGCTGCTGAACGCCACGTAGCGTCCGTCGGCCGAGATCGAGGGCGTCTGCGAGATGAACGTGCCTTGCTCGTCGATCGAGTTGGTGCTGACGCGTGTCGTCGTGAAGTTGCCGCGGTCGCGCACGAAGACGTCCGTGAGGCCGTTCGTGTCGTTCGCGACGAGGTTGCTGGCGTTGCTGTGGAACGCGACCCAGCGCCCGCTGGCGGAGATGGAGGGGTTGCCGGACATCAGGCTGCCGATGTTGCCCGCGTCATCGACGGAGAGGCAGTTGGTCACCGCGAACTGCATGTCGCGCACGAAGACGTCCTGCACGTTGTTCGTGTCGTTCGCAGCGAGGTTCGAGCCTTTGCTTTGGAACACGACGAAGCGCCCGTCGGCCGAGACGTCGGGTCGGGCGGAGTCGCCGTTGCTCTCGACCCCGGTCGAGTCGAGGCTCGCGCGCACGGTGATCCCGAGCTGGAGGTCGCGCACGAAGACATCGAGCTTGCCGTTCGTGTCGTTCGGCACGAGGTTGGTCGCGGCGCTCTGGAACGCGACGTAGCGGCCGTCGGCGGAGAACGCCGGATCGGTCGACGCGCCGTCGCCCTCGACGCCGTTCGAGTCGACGCTGACGCGCGTCGTCGTGCCGGTCAGGCGGTCGCGCACGAACACGTCGCTCACGCCGTTCGTGTCGTTCGGCACGAGGTTGCTGGCGTTGCTCCAGAACGCGAGGAGGCGACCGTCGGCGCACATGTAGTTGCGCGCGACGTTGGGCGCGTTGAAGGCCGAGTCGCCGTTGGCTTCAGCGCCGTTCGGGTCGACGTTCAGGCGCGTGGTCGCGCACTGCGCGCGGGTCGGCGCGCTCGCGAGACAGGCGACGAAGGCAGCTAGGGCGGGGAATACGAAGATGCGGGACATGAGAGGGTTCTCCGAGGACGATCCAAATGAAACTGTACCCGAGGATCGCCATCCTCACCGGTGGGTGACAGCTCAGATCGGTCGGAGGCTCTGGACGCGGTCTCCCTCGGTCTCCACGCTCACGACGCGCGGCTCGGAGCGGTCGCGCAGCGCGCGAACGAAGGCCTTGTCAGTGCGCTCGAGGATCGTGAGCGTGCGCACGCCCGTTGCGGAGCAGGCTTCGAAGCGCGCGCGGCCTTTTTCGGTGCGGCTGCTGCCCAGGATGCGAACGGTTTGCGTGCGAGCGGCACGCTCGCGATCGGCACCGTCGGAAATTTCTTCGCTCAGGGATCCGACGCGCCGACGCAACACGAGGTAGGAGTAGGGGAGCGCGCGCATGTCGATGCCGAGCGTGCGCGAGAACGCGCGCCAATGCGCGGTCGTGAAGGATTCGGGCGCGGGCTTCGCGAAGTGGTGGCACCAGTTCGAGGTCTGGTCCGGCGCGAGGATGCCGCAGGCCGCGCGGTGCGTGCACGGCAGGAGCGGATCGAGCGCGTCGAGCAGGCGTTCGCGCGCGGCGGAGAGTGCGCGCGACGTGCGCTTCGCGGCGGACTCGACCCACACGACGAGGGCGGAGCGGCGAGCGAGCGCGATGAGATCCTCGAGGCCGTTCACATCGAGCTCGTCGATCACATGGCTCACCAGGAGCACGTCGGGATCGGTGGGCATTTCGGCCTCGATCTCGACGCCGGACACCCGGGCAATCTTCTCCTCCGCGAACTCTCGCGCGATGCGCGAACGCTCGTGCACGTGGACGCGGAAGGTGCGATCGGAACCGAAATGTGCGAGGAACGCGCGCGCGGCGACGCCGCTGCCGGCACCCCAGTCGACCAGCGTGCCGCTCGGCACGTCGATCTTGCGCTGCGACATTTCGGCGAGGACGGCGTTCCACTTCCAACCGATGCGCGCACCGAAGGTCGCGTCGTAGATCTCGAGGTCGCGCGGCGAGCTCCAGTAGTCGGGCAAACCGGTGCCGGTCTCGGCCGCGTCGAGGAAGGACTTGCGCAATCGGGCGAGACGGTTCCAGTCGGGCTCGGTCAGGGGGGCGGTCAGAGGGGTCAGGCTGCCGGCTTGCGGGAGAGGGAGGGGGAGGGGATCCATCCGGACATCATGGCAAGTGGGAGCACGAGCGGGTGGGAGCACGACTGGGTGGGGAGATCGAGGGAGGGGGATCTGACTTCCCTCCATGGCTGGTCGCGCTTTGCGCTCCTGAGGACTGACGGGCGCGGGCGGAATACCCCGCGCCCGTCAGTCCTCGGCCCAGTTTCCCGCCAACTTGCCGTCCGCGTCGAAGGTGCGCGAGCGGCGCGAGTTGTAGACGCTGACGAAATACGTGCAACGCTTGCACACGTCGGGATATTCGCCGCGTTCGTGCGCGTCGATGATCGCGTCGATCTTCGGGCCGGCCCAGATGTCGCGCAGCGATTGTTCTTTGATGTTGCCGACGATCAACTCGGCTTCGACGTCGCGGCAGGCGCACGCGTTGACGTCGCCGTTGGCGAGCACGACGGGCTTGGTGAAAAGCAGTTCGCACGCACCCAGCTTGAAGGGCATCGTGCGCGGGCGCAGCCCCACTTTTTCCAGCTCCTCGGGCTTCACTTTGCCGGCCCACGAGTCGTAGTCGGGCATGCCGGCGATCTCGACGAGGCCTGCCTTGCGCGCAGCTTGGAGCGTCTCCCACAACGGTCCGGTGCAGTTCGAATCCGGGCAGCGCAGGGCGAGCGTGAAGGGGATCTGCGTGCCAGTCGCGCGCTTCACGTCGAGGAAGGCGAGCACCGCATCGCGCGCCGGCTCGAACTTGTTCACACCCATGATCTCGTTCCAAGTGTGCGCGTCGAAGCCGCCCCAGGAAACGTGCACGTGCAGCTTGGACGCGTAGCGCATGAGCCGCTCGCTCTTCTCGCGCGTCATCAAGATCGCGTTCGTGTAGAAGCTGATGCCGCTCACGCGTTTGTCCGCCATCAACAGATCGAGGCGCTCGAACAAGTGCTTGTCGACGAACGGATCGCCGACGATGGGCGTCAGCGACACGTGCTTGCCGCCCATCGCCACGTATTCCTCGACGATGCGCGCGAAGTCTTCCATCGACATCGTCTGCTTGCGCCGCTCCATCTGAGGATAGGCGCAGAACACGCAAGCCGCGTTGCAGATGTTCGTGCCTTCTACGTGCAGCCCCCGCGGGATGCGTCGCAGCGACTCCAAATGCGCCCGGATCTCGGCTCGCTGGAAGCGGTAGTGGTACTCCGTGTTCACGACGTCGAGGACGTGGCGCACGTACGCCCGCGCGGAGTCGGGCAACCACTTCGAAGCAGCAGAACGTGCGTGGCGCAGGGCGGACATGCGGATCGGCTCTTCGTCACCGAGCCGGCAATCCGCAGTCTACCCCGCCGCGCCGCGACGCCGGCTGTTCTGCCAACTTGATTGCGCGGACATGGCTCCGCGCCCGGCTGCTTCACCGTCGGTTACTTGATCATCGACCCGCTGAACGATTGCTGCATCGTCGGGGAGCCCGGAGCGGTGCACACGAAGCCGCCTTCGATCGCCGTTCCGCGCACGGTTCCGTGCCACTCGTTCGTGCCTCCCGAAGCGCTCCTGCACGTCGCACGGAACTCGAGGCCGCCGTCGACCTTCTTCGTCGTGTACTCGCCCGTGCCGAAGCCGAACGGATCACACGCCGTCGAGTGGAATCGACCGCCCGCGAACTCGAGCGTGTCCGCGTCGCCGCCTGACTTGCCCGGCTCGACGGTCGTGACTTGGAACGTCTTGTCGTCGAGCGGGCCGACCCCGTGCTTCTCGCGTGCGCTCATCCAGACGCTTCGGTCCTGGGAGCTCATGGAATTCTGGCTGGTGGTGGAGTTGCAGGCAGTGAATGCGGTCGTGACGAGCACGAGCGCACACGAAACGAAGTGACGTGACATGGGAACTCCGGAACGGAACCTGCGCTCGGTCGTGGGACATCCTCGACCCGCTTGCGCAGCGCTGTGACGCTACGCACTCGCGCGGAGTTTCCACACCGCACGTTCATGCGGGGAATACACTCGAGGGGGATGGTGCTGGACCTGCCGCGACGAGGAGCGACGCAGGGACATCGTCATCAGCCGCATCGATCCGGCCTCCAAACGGCGGCGAATCTGCGAAACGCGTCGCGGAACTGACGACGCGTGCCCTGGAAAACTGTCACCTGGCGGCAGGGGAGATCAGCTCGTGACAAAGAGGACCGGCACCGTATTTACCCCAGCTCGAGCTGCCGACGCGCATCGACCACGTCGCGATTGAGCGCGTCCATCGCGCGGCCGAGGCGGTCGTGCAGGTCCCAGGTCGGCTCGATCGCGCGGCGGATCTGGCGCATGAGCTGCACGGCCATCCGGAAGGTCCGCACGATGTCGCCGGGCGTCATCTCGGCGTGCTCGAGGATCTCATCGAAGCTCGTGCCCGTCACCCAGGCTTGCGTCACCGTCGTCAGGCCCCAGTCGGGCATCTTGATCGAACCGGCAATCTGATGCTCGGCGGCCTTCACGCCGAGCGCGTGGATCTCGCGCTGCACGCTCGTGCGCACGTTCCCGTGTAGTTTGGACGAGATCCAACCCTGCTCGCCCCGCCGACGTTCTTCGTAGATCAGCCCGACGATCACCACCGCGAGCGCGTCCACGGGCAGGTTCTCGAGCAATCCGTTGAAGCACAGCTCGGTCACCTGCAGCTCGTAGCCGTTGATCAACTTCGCGATCCGACCGCGCGCAGTGAGCTCGTCACCGTGCACGTAACCGAGCTCCTCGAGAAACGTGACGTGCGCGTCGAGCAGGCGCCTTTGGTCACGCCGATTCTGATCCTGACGCTTCTTGGTGCTCGCGCGGTGCTGGAACTGGTTGAACGATTTCTCCCAGGCTTCGATCAGGCGGGCGCGACCGAGCCGCTCGACCAGGTGCAGGATCGAGCTGAAAGCCAGGCGAAAACGGCTCTCGACCGGCTCGGCGCGACCGGCGATCAACCGCTTCACCGGCGCCTCGGCCAGGTCCTTCGGCGACAAGAGCGAGTACACGAGGCCCTCCGTGTCGAGACCCTGCCGCCCCGCGCGCCCCGCCATCTGCATGTAGTCGCGCGTCGACAAGTAGTCGAACGACACGCCGTCGAACTTGCGCAACGAATGGAAGATGACGCTGCGGGCCGGCATGTTGATCCCGAGCGCGAACGTCTCCGTCGTGAACAAGAGCTTGAGCAGCCCCGACGTGAACATGCGCTCCACCAACTCCTTGTGGATCGGCAACATGCCCGCGTGGTGGTACGACAACCCGCGCCGCGCCATCGAGAGGAGCTCGCTGTCGAGAAAAGCGTGATCCAGCTGAAACAACGCGATCAACTGCTCTTGCAACGCCTGCATGCGTTCCGTCTCGACGACGTCGAGCAGCTCCCGGCCCGCGTTGTTCCAGGCCATGCGCTCGCAATCCTTGCGGCTGAACGCGAACACCAACGCCGGCAACAGGTCGTTGTGCTGCAACTGATCGATCAACGGCCGTGAATCCGGCGGCTCCTGCATCTCGCGTCCACGTCCGCGCCCATGCCGTCCGTCGCGGCCGCCGTCCCGCGAGTGCTTCTTGTGCGACATCCGCCCCACGCGCGCCGAACTGTCGAGCTCCTTCTTGCGGATGCGCTCGATGTCCTTGACCTCGAACGCACCGCTGCGCGCCGTGTAGAAACGATGCGCGAGCGGCACCGGCCGGCGCGTGCTCTTGATCACGATCGTTTCGCGCTCGCGGATCTCCGACAACCACGCACCCAACTCGTCGACGTTGCTCACCGTCGCCGACAAGCAGATGAAGCGGATGTTCTTCGGCGCGAAGATCAACGACTCCTCCCACACCGAACCGCGCTCGAAGTCGTCCATGTAGTGGACTTCGTCGAACACGACGTACTCGACGTCGGCCAGGTGCTCAGGCCCGTCGAAGATCGCGTTGCGCAGGATCTCCGTCGTCATGATCAGCACTTGCGCGCCCGGATGGATCGTGACGTCGCCGGTCATCAGGCCGACGTCGATCGCCGGATCGTCACGGAAGTCGCGGTACTTCTGGTTCGACAAGGCCTTGATCGGCGCCGTGTAGATGCACCGCCGCCCGCGCCGGACCGCGTCCTCGATCGCGTACTCGGCGACGAGGGTCTTGCCCGCGCCGGTCGGCGCGCTCACGAGCACGTCGTGTCCGCCCTGGATCGCCGCGACCGCTTCGAGTTGGAACGGGTTGAGCCGCAGACCCTTCCACACGACGGGCTCGTGAGGCAAGGCGGACGATGCTTCGGGCTGTTCGTTGGAAAGTTCGTCGAAAAGTTCGTCGGGCGGCGCAGCGGGCGGCACAGCGGAGGGAGCGTGCTTCTTGCGCGGCGCTTCCACTGACTTGCGGCCGGCGTGTGTATTGGCCTCGCGGCCGGCCTGGGTTTTCGCCTCGCGGCCCGCCTGGGTTTTCGCCTCGCGGCCGGCTTGCGTGTTCGCTTCGCGGCTGGCTTGGGCATTGGCTTCCCGCCGCCGCGCCATTCGCTCGGCGCGGCTGCTCGGTTTTCGCGGGCGCTCGTCGCCCTTGCTCACGGCGTCAGCGTCCTCGCCGGCACCACGGTCCTTGCCCCGCTCATCGGGCGGCAGCCTGTGCCCGCCGTCGGCATGCTCGGTCTCGTCCGGGTCGGTTGCGCTCATTCGATCGAGGGATGCTGTCTCATCGGAGGTTCGTCGTCGAGGGCGTCGTCGTCGGCCCAATCATCTTCGGACGCGGGATCGACGGGGAGTCCTCGTCGAAGAGAACCCTTTCGCGCCCTGGATCTCGCAGAAGAAGGGATGCGCGCTTGAGCGCGGTCGTGCCAGTCGGTATCAGGAAAACGGGGTCGACGATACCGACAAGTCAGGCGGCGAGTAGCAGCAAGCCGTGCGAAGCAGGAAAACGCGCTCATGGACATCCAAACCAGCAACAAGCCCACGAACCCGATCATCCGCCAGTTGGCGAGCTTGAAGATCCTCTCCAGGCTCCTCAACCACGAGGTCCACGCGCAGGGTGCGTCGAAGACGATCCAGCTCTCCCGCGAGGAGGTCATGGAGATCCAGACGACCCTCGACCTCTTCATCGAGGACCTCGTCCGCCGTCAGGGCGCGAGCGGCGGTCCGAACGTTTCCGAGCCGCAGCTCGTCAGCGCCCGCGGTCTCGACCCGCGCAACTAGTCCCTCCGGGACGACCCAGCCAACCCACTGTCCCGCAGGGACAGCAGACAGAGGACCTGACCCATGAGACCGGCGCGGCCCGTGCTCCGCCGTGCATCCAAACGAGGCCGCGTGCCCGTGTGGATCCCGGGGGGTCTCCTCGTCGCCGTGCTCGTCTGGACGTTCAGCGGAATCTCCGACGGGGTCAGCGCTTCGGGGGTCGAGCGCATCGATCCACGCTCGTCGCGGCTCGACACCCAGGCGAGCTTCGCCGACGAGCGCTGGAACGACCTCCTGCGCGCGCAGCTCGCGCGTCTGCCCTCCGTCTCGCCGCACGATCGCGCGGGCATCGAGCGCATCGCTGCGGTCGTCGCGTCGATGCCGTTCGTGGCTGCCGTCGGTGAACCGCGCGTGCTCTGGCCCGACGGCGTCGACGTGCCGTTGCGCCTGCGCAGGCCCGTAGCGTGCGTGCGGCAGGGAGCGGAGTTCCTGCACGTGGCCGAGGACGGTGTGATCCTGCCGGGTCGATGGCCGTCGCCGACGTGGGTCGAGTTCGCGCCCGGACGCATGGGCTTCCTGCCTGTGATCGGACCCAATGACGGTGCCTTCGACTTGGCGCGGCCGGGCGAGCGGTTGACGCAGGCACGCCACATCGACGCGCTCTCGGTCGCGCTCTCGATGCGTGAGGCGCTCGACGCGGACGACTCGAAGCTACTCGGTCCGCCGCTCATCGACGCGACGAACGCGCGCACGGCGAGCGTCGAAGTCCCGGGTGTCGTGATCCAGCTCGAGCGCCGGCGCACCGTGTGGTTCGGACGCGCGCCGAACTCGGGTGCGATCGGCGAGCGTCCGGTCGAGCGCAAGCTCCTCGACCTGCACAAGGCGGCGCTTCTCTTGCGCGGGCTCGATGCGACGCCTCCGCCGGCTGAAGCGCACGACTGGTCGCTGCTCGATGTGCGCTGGGACACGAGCGACGTGACGTGGCGCGACGCGGTGGTGGACGACGCACCGGGCAACGTTGTGCCTGGACACGTTCCTGGTTCGGCGGGGCGAGTGCCTTCGACCCTTCCGCACGATCCTTCGACGAGCGACCCCAAGGTCGATCCGAAGAAGAAGGACTGATGGGCTCGGCGTGGCGCGTGCCGCGTTCCTTGGGGGCGTGTCTCGTGTGGCTCGCTTCGGCGCTGCCGTTCTTGTTGGAGCCGTTCCTCGCGGAAG
>JBBQNP010000051.1:0-30072 GCA_038330085.1 Planctomycetota bacterium
AAGTGAAGGGTGCCTCGATCCCGGCCTCCACGATGCTCGGTTTCGGCAAGCTCGACCAAGGGAGCTCGGCGTGCCACGAGAGCACATCAACCAGCGTGCTGGACGGGAAAGTGCAGAGCAAACTGTCGCTGACTCCTGGCCGTTGGTTCTTCGAGTGCTTCGACGCACAGCGCGATTTCAACGTGACCGGTGTGATCGAAGTGGGTGCCGGCTCGGAAGCCGTCAGCATCTCGCGCGACGTCGTCACCGTCGAACGGGCGCAGATCCCGCACGGCATCGAACTCACCGACGTGGACGGCGTGATACTCGACGGGTTCGGCCAGCCGATCCGTTATCCGTCGACGACTGCCAAGGGCACGATGATCCTGAACGCGACCGCGCGGTACATCGCGCTACCCTGAATACGGCCCGCTCTTCCCGAGTTCACTTCTCCCAAGGTTGCACGGCGCGCCAGACTTCGAAGTCGTGGTAGGGGTGCGTGTCGAAGCGCTGCACCAGTTTCCAGCCGGCGTCGACGAGTTCCTTGTCCATCACACCGGCGGCGAGCTTGTGCTCCGGCGGCGGGCCGATCTTCTGCAGGCCTGATTTGTAGTCGAGCACCACGAGGCGACCGCCGGGCTTCAGCGCCCTCGCGACGCGACGCATGTACGTCACGCGATCGTCGAGGTGGTGATACGTGTCCGCGATGAACACGACGTCGAGCTGCCCCGGCGGAAAGTGCGGGTTATCCGTCGACGCGAGCACGGGCACGACGTTGTCCATGTGCAGCGTGTGGATCTTCTGGCGGATGACGTCGAGCTGCGCAGGCTCCACGTCGCACGCGTACACGACCCCGTTCGGACAAGCCTTCGCGAACGCCATCGAGAAGACACCCGGACCGCAGCCGAGGTCGCCGACCATCGCGTCGTCGGGTAGCGCGAGCTTCGAGAGCACCACGTCGACCTGGAGGTCGCGCACGCGCGCTTCGCTCTCGAGGTTGTGGATGTACTGCGGGAGGTCGGCGGGACCGTGCAGGTCGCGGTTCGACTGGGGCGTCGCTGAAGGGGGGGCGTCAGCGTGAACGGCGACGGGCTTGGGTGTTTCTGCTTGCGCGGGCGTTTCCGAACGAGCGGGCGCGGGAGAGGCGGCGTGCGCGGGCGATTGTGCGGGGGCGTCGGTCGGAGAAGGGGTGAGGGAGTGGGATGCTGAATCCGCGCTCGTTGTCGGCGACGACGGCGCGACCTCGATCTCCACCGGCGCTGCGGTGCGGCAAGCGGGGAAGAGCGCCAGGAACAGCGCTGCGATCGGGACTTGGAATGAGGCGATGCGCATCGAGCGGGCTCCGTCGAAGGGGGCTCCTTCTTCGCGCGTCGGAGTCTAACGCTCGTATGCGGGCGGATTGAACAACGCCAGGCGAATGTCGGTGAAGCTCGCGGTGCCAGTCACCCGTCGCGGGAGCCTGAGGCCTTCGTCGCGCGAAAGCGCGCAACCGTACGGCGGGTTCAAGGCACCACACGCTCCGTGCGCTTGCGCGGCGACAACAACCCAGCGCTTGCGCGGAGAACGCATGCCGGTGCTTCCGCAGCGACCACATGCCTGTGCTTGCGCGGGGACGAGCGGCCTGCGCTGGCGCAGCGACGAAGTGGCGCGGCTCGGACTGCTCAGCGCGGCGGCAGCTTGTGCGCGGCGCGGCGCGTGACGGTGCGCTCGATCCAGCGTTGCAGGATCGGACCGTTCCTCTCGAACCACGGATCGCGCACGAGCTCGAGCCCGATGCGCGCCATGTTCGCTCCCCTCGACTCCGAACGCACGAGCGCCGCGAACCGCAGCTCGCCGATGTTCTCCGCCAACACGACCGACAACGTCACCTGTCCGGCGCCTTCGAGCTCGCTCGCGCGCGCGACCGGAATCGCGATGCCGAGCCCGCCCATCGACACGTCGATCACGCGTCCGTCGATGCTCCCGCGCGGCCAACGGATCTGTGCCGGCACCACCGTCGTGGGATCCGGCGCGAGGCGGCGATAATGACGGCGGTTGAACCAACGACCCCACACTCCGACGACGTGATTGTCGAGCTCTTCTGGCTGCGTGAACACGAACGTGTAGCGCACCGCCGTCGCATCCAGCGTGTGCTTCGAGAGCACGCGCGATGCGAGCTGCAGCGTGCCCGTGAACGACGGCGTCTCGAACACGAGCACGAGATCCTGTCCGACCTCCAGACCGGGATCCTGATCGGTCGTGAAGCGCACACCCGCTCCACCGACACAGATGTCCTGGCATCGACCCGTGCGCCGCGATCCATCCGTGTACGGAACGACGGCATGCAACGTCGGCATCGCGGCCTGGTGTACGCGGTAGTGCCGGCGCTTCTCCTGATCGAGGCGCATCAGCGAAATCACGTTGCTCGGCAGCTTGGCCGACTTCGGGGTACGGAGAGGCTCGTTGGGGGGGATGCTCATGGGGCTCGCAGAGGGCGGGTCCGGATACATCGGCAGTCCAGGCCGTGGAACCGGAGCCCGAGTGAACTTGACCCCCTGGTCCCGAACGCTGAGGATGGGACGCTTCATCCCACCCTTGTGAAGGGCGGGGACCCTACGGACGGCAGTAACATGGGCAGACCCAAGGAATTCGATCCCGACGTGGCGCTCTCGGCCGCGATGGAGAAGTTCTGGGAGGGCGGGTTCGAAGCCACCTCCCTCGCGGACATCACCGCCTCGACGGGGGTTCAGAAGGCGAGCCTCTACGCGACCTACGGCGACAAGCGTCAGCTCTTCCTCACGGCGTTGTCACGCTATCAGGACGATGGGCTCGAGCGCGCGAAGGTCGTGCTCGCCGCGCACACGAGTGCGCGCGCGGCGTTCGAGGCCGTCTTCGCCTGGATGATCGACGAATGCGCGTCGAAGGATCGTTCGCGCGGATGCTTGTGCGTCAACACCGCGGTCGAGCTCGGCCCGCGCGATCCCGAGATCTCCGCGATGCTGCAAGCGCACGCGCGCCGCGTCGTGACGCTCTTCGCGGAGAGGATCGAAGAGGCCCAGCGTCAGGGCGAGGTCCCGGAACGAGTCGATGCCCGGGCCACGGCGCGCTTCCTGCTCTTGACGGTGTACGGGATCACGGTGGGAGGGAAGACCGGGTTCGGTGCGCGCAAGCTGGACGAGGTTGTGCGCGTCGCGTTGTCGGTGCTCTCCTGATCGATGACGTTCGATCGCGGGGCGGGCCGTCGTGTAGCTTGTGCGCCGATGCGGATCGCAAAGGTGTCACCCCGAGTTCGACGATGAACAGTTCGACGAAGTTCGGCGCGAAGAGGAAGGCGACGCGGAAGCTGTGCGCGTGGATCTTCGCCGTCTCCGCGACGATCGCGGGCTGCGGCGTCGTCCCGCTGACGGTGAGCCCGGTCGATCCCACGGCACCGCCGCCGTTGCGTCCGCACGACGCCGAGCTCAAGCCGGTCGTCGAGCGCTGGTTCGGCATCTGGTCGGACGAACCGGAGGCCGTCGCCAAAGCCGAGGCCATGTACGCGCTCGACGCCGACGCGCTCTTCTTCAACGGGTTCCTGCCGGTCGGCGGCACCTTCGGCCCGCGCGGTTTCAGCGCCGAGGCGCGTCGCATGGCGCGAGCGCGCTTCGAGAGCTTCGAAATCGAACCGCGCGAGGGGCAGTGGCTGCGCCGCAATGGCGATCACGCGGTCATCTCGATTCCGTTCTTCGTCAAGATGCGCGCGAAGGGTCGGTCGGGCGAGACATTCGGCTCTTCGTCGCTCGTGTGCGAGCGCCGACAGGGCCAGTGGAAGATCCTGCACGAGCACACGTCGTTCGTGCTCCTGCCGGACTGGTTGGGAGGGATCGAAGCGGACCTCGACATGCCCTCGCGCGACCGGGCACATCCGGGAGACCACGAGTTCCAGTTGTTGATCGACGCGTACCTGACCGAGCTCGATGCGAGCCGCACTGCGGATCTCGTGCGCTCGAACGCTCCGTCGCGCTACTTCGCTCCGGATCTCGACGTGATCGTGTGGGATCCGACCGTGCGGCGTCCGTTGCCCGGATGGACGGGCGTGGCGGCGAACCGTGACGCGTTCGACCTGCGCGTTTCGATGACCAACAAGCAGAGCCGGCAGGACGTGCACGCGTGGAAGAGCGGCGACTGGGCCTGGGCGACGTTCACGTTCACCGCGCGCGCGACGCGGAGAAACGGCGATCGATTCGAGGTCGTCGGCCGGCAGACGGACGTGTTCCAGGAGATCGACGGGAGCTGGCACATCGTGCACGAGCACGCCTCGATTCCGTACGACGCCGACGGGACACCGGCGATTCGTTCGGAGATCGTGCTCGCGCGCGCGACGCCGGGGACGACGCGCAGCGTTCCACGCCTGCCCGTCGTCGTGGCGGCAGTGTCCGTCGTGGATGCACCCGCCGACCACGAATCGTTCGGTCGATTGATCGAGGACTACGCGACCGCGTGGAGCACGACGGGGGGCAAGCTCGACTGGCCGCGCACGCTGCGCATGTACGCACCAGCGGGCGAGGTCAACTTCTACCAGTCGGTGCGCGATCGGCGTCTGGGGATGCGCTCGCTCGAGGAAAAACTCGCAGCGGACTACACCGGCGAAGAGATCACGGTGACGCCCGGCACGGACCTGCACGTCACGCGCAACGGCAACGTGGCCTGGACGACGAACACGATCGAGGTACGCAGGGCGAGCGGCGACGGGGATTCCGAGCAGCGCACGCAGTACATGACCGCGGTGTGGGAACTCCGCGGGGCGACCTGGGTCATCGTCGACGAGCACCTGTCGCCGGGGGATTGAGCGCAGGCGAAACGTCGACGCTGCTCTCCCGCGTTCGATCGATGCGCGACGCCGCAGAGCGTTTCAGCGCGGTCCGCCGGTCGGCTTCGTCGGTGTTCCGCCGTCGAGCTGGAACACGCCGACGAGGCTCAGGCCCTTCAACCCCGGCACGCGGTCGAGCAGCGCGAGCAGCGGGATGACGCTGTTCACCGCGCGCAACTTGCCGGGCGAGAAGGTGCGCGAGAAGTTCGTGCGCTTCTCTCGTTTGAACCGATAGCCCCACGCGCCGGCGGGGTTCATGTGTCGCAAGGTGAGCGTGCGAAACCCCTGGCGTTCCATCAACGCACGCAGATCGACCTCGTCGTAGCGGCGGAAGTGTCCCGACGCCTCGTCCATTGCGTTGTAGAGCTTCGATTGCGCGGGGACCTTGACGATCGCCTTGCCGCCGGGCTTCAGGTGTTTGCGCACGAGCTCGACGAACCGCGCGTCGTCCTGGAAGTGCTCGACGACGTCGAGCGCGATCACGCAGTCGGCGCGTACGCCGTCGATCTCGTGCCAATCGCCGCGCAGGTCGACTTGCACCGCGCGCACCTTGCCGGGCGGATAGCTGCGCTCGAGGCGCGCGAGCAGCTCGGCGTCGAGGTCGACCGCGACGACGTCCTTCACGCGCGCGATGTAGTTCTGCATCACGTGACCCGCGCCGGATCCGAGCTCGAGCACGGTGCCCGACACGTGGTCGACGAAGTGGCGCGCGATCCACGCGTAGTAGTTGGGCAGCAGGGCCATGCGGTCCTGCGCTTCGTGGTAGAGCGGCCCGTCGTCCGGCTCGGAGTGCGTCAAGGGGTCGTCCATGCCTGAGTTCGCGCCGAAGTCTAGCCCGCAATTCACCGGCGGTTCGCGCAACGACGGAGCTGACTCGCAGAAATACGGTGCCAGTCCCGATTTTTCATACTTCCACCTTCAAGTCCCGCGGCGGGCCTGGCTCGCCGCGGGACTCGACGGTGGAAGTATGAAAAATCGGGACTGGCACCGTATTTCTGCGAGTCCCGAACTTGTCGTGCGCACTTCCGCGACAGGTGCCCGGCACCATCCGTCATTCGTTCGCTTTGACGCAGTTTGAGACGGCTCCGAGCAACGAACCGGGTCACACACGCGCGATCGTCATGCCCGGACGCAAGATCCCGGGTGTGACGACGCGACACACGAAGCCGCTGCGGCCGAGCATCAGGTCGGGAAAGCGCTGGTCGACTTTCTTCAACGTCCCGCACGGCTCGCGCACGTCGTGGATCGCGACGCGCACGGCGCCGTCGGCGAGCACGACCTCGCCCGCTTCATCCGCATTCGCGCCGACGTCGCCGATCACGAGCTCGTCACCCGGGTTCAACCGCGTGAAGTCGAGCCCCTCGGTCAGCACGTTCTCGCCGAAGGCTCCCGGTGGTTCGCACGCGACGTGATCGCGCTGCAACGAGCGGTAATCCTCGATCGAAAACAGGCACATCGCGCGGTTCGCACCACCGTGCATGCTCATGCGCTGACGGTCTCCCTCGACCCCGGCGGTCGACACGGCCGCTGCGTCGACCGGGTGCTTGGGTATGCCGCCCGGTCCGACGCACACCGCCAGCACGGTGCCGCGCAAGCTCACGGTCGCGGCAAGTCGTCGCGCACGAACAAGTAGTAGAGCTGGCCTTCGACGCGCGTCGCACCCGACACCGCTTCGGCTTCCGGCCCCGAGCCCATGTACACGTCCGCGCGACCTGCAGTGCGAATCGCACCGCCCGTGTCTTGGTCGAGCATGAAGTGATCGAGGTGCGCACCCGAGGCGATGCCCGAACCCGGCTTGCCCTCGACGTAGACGACGGCGCCGCGCGGGAAGAGACGCTTGTCCGTCGCGAGCGAACGGTTCCCGATCACCGGCACGTTCAACGCCCCGCGCGTATCGCCGTCGATCGGCGTGAAGAACACGAACGACTCGTTGCGGTCGAGGTACTCCTGCAATTCATCGGGATGCGCGCGCGCCCATTCACGGATCGCGCCCAGAGATATCTTGTCCGCGCTGATCTTCTTGTCCTTGACGAGCTGCTGCCCGAGAGACGTGTAGTCGTGCCCGTTCTTGGCCGCGTACCCGAGCTTGTACATCGACCCGTCCTCGAGCTTGATGAACGCTGAACCGTTGACGTGCGCGATGAACGCGTCGAGCGGGTCCTTCAAATACGCGAGCTCGAGCTTCTTGTTCTTCAGCATGCCGCTCGCCTCGATCGTGTGCCGAGGCGGGTACGGTTCGATGGCACCGCTCGCCGTGCGCCGACCCTTGATCTCGCCCGTCGGCTCCTTCACCAGGTCGTCGGGCATCGCGTAGAGCGGGTACTTGTACGTCGCATCCGGTTTCATGCGCCCGTCGAGGATTGGCGTGCAGTACGCGGTGTAGAGAACGCCGCCGCCCTTCGCGTCCCAACCGGCACTCTTGTAGACGGTGAACTCGTCGTGGATGCGACGGTCGAACTCTGCACCGCTCTTCGATTCCGTCAAAGCCGAGCGGAAGTGCTCGAGGCTCGACTGCATGCGCTCGAGCGACACGCCTTCGATCGGGAAGAACTGCCGCGACGACGGCTTGCGCGTCCAGGCGATCGAGTTGTCGAGCGCGGGCAGGATGTCGGCGCGCTGACCCCACTGCGGCGCGAAGTCGGGGCACTTGTCGTCGGGCCCGAGGGGCAGGAGTGCCGGCGCACCCTCCGGCAGCGGTCGGCCGTAGTCAGGGGCGCTCTTGCACGCGGACAGGGAGGCGAGGAGGACGAGTGAGGCGAGTGTGAGGTGTTTCATGGCGTCGACTCGGAGTCTGGCCAATTCGAAGCACGCCAGGCAAGAGTCGAGCGAGCAAGTTGTGCAGGCATTGGCTTCGCAACATCGATCTCTGCGGATGGGTCGGCTATTCTGCGCGGCACACCATGCCGTGCCTCCTTGGATGTCTTGCGCTTTCGGTGCCGCGCCTCGTGCTGGCGCTCACGTGGTTGTTCAGCGACTACCTGGGCCGCGCGATCCACTCGAACCTGATGCTGCTGCTCGGGTTCCTCTTCCTGCCGATGACGACGCTCGCCTATGCGTGGGCCAAGAACTCGAACGGCAGCGTCGAGGGCATGTACCTCGTCGTCGTCATCATCGCGGTTCTCGTCGATCTCGGCCTCTTCGGCGCGGGACGCAGGGGACAACGAAAGGGCAGGGGCGGCGGCGGCGGCGGTGCGCGCGCCATCACGGTCACGGGCAGGCGTGTGAGCTGACGTTCAGGCAAGTTCGTCGAACTTGTCGATACTCGAGGGGGCGCGATGGAAATGGCAGTGGTGGAAACGCACGCACAGGAACTCTTCGAGATGTTGCAGCGCTGCCGGCGCAGCGACCTGCCCTCGTTCGACGACGCGTGGGTGGGGCTCGAGCCGACCTTCTCCAACAAGAAGGCCGTGCGCAAGTGGGCGCGGATGGCGGGGGAGGAAGGCGGCGAGGACGCGTACTTCGAAGACGACTGGATGGTGCGCAAGATGCGCAAGGTCGGTCGCGCGATCGCCAAGGCGTACGCCGGCCGGCTCGAGCATTGCGACTCGGGCTGCATCTTCCCCGCCGTCGAGCTCGAGCACGACCGTGATCCGTGGAACGACCGGCGCGTCAACCTGAAGTTCCACGCCGGCGACGGACGCGCGAAGAAATCCGACGCAGCGTTCGAAGTGCGCCTGGGCATGGATCCGGAGACGTTCGAGTTCTCGATCAAGCCGGTGCCGCTCGTGTGGTTGCGCGACGAGAGGTTCGTGCGCTTCCTGCAGCTCTTCGTGTGGGACGTGCCGCAGGAACACGGCTTGTCGGCGTCGATCGGGCACGGCGGCGGACAGTTTTCGTTCTCGGCGAAGACATGGCTGCAAGGCAGCCTGCTCGCGGACGACATCGCATCGCGGCTCGATCACCCCGAGCTCTCTACGTGGATCTGCGACTATCCCAACGCCGACGACCGCGCGTTCCGCGCCACGCGCCGGCGCTTCGACGCGTTCCGCAAGGTGCTCGACCAGTACTGGAGCGGTGCCTTCCATCCGCAGTCGATCGGGGAATTGCGCGTGGAGAACGCGCTCTTCGACCGCGGCTTCGATGCGGCTTGTCGTCCGCACGCGGGCGTCGTCGATGCAGCGAGCGGCCCGGTGGGTGACGCGCGCGCGGTGTTCCAGACGAACTTCGCGTTCGGCCGCGCCGTGAGGTTGCGCGCGCAGGCCGTGCATCCGGGCTACTGGCAGTCGCAGCATCCCGACGAGGAGGGATACCGGCCGGATCAGATCATGCGCTACAGCGAGGGCAACCTGAACCGCTTGCAGATCGCGGGCGAGCTGCACGTGAAGAGCGGCAAGGTGCTCGACATGGGCGAAGTGCCCGAGCTCGACGCAGCGCTCGAAGCCTCGATGCTGTACGACGAGGCTTCGTGGGAGAACCGCGCGCAGATGTCGCGCACGAGCGCGGAGGATTTCGTGGA
Organism: Planctomycetota bacterium; assembly: GCA_038330085.1. Lineage (GTDB taxonomy): Bacteria > Planctomycetota > UBA1135 > UBA1135 > JAEUIA01. The sequence goes on from JBBQNP010000051.1 coordinate 9,264, forward strand.
GGCGGTGCTGCTCGAAGCGCACCACGCCGAGTGGCTGTCGCGTCATCCGCACGTGAGCGTGCGCGCGACGTTGGCTCAGGATGCGATCTTGATGGATGCCGAGGCGACCTTGCAGCGACGCAATCCGCGCGCGCTCGCCAAGCTTCAGAAGCAGGCGCGCAAGTCGAACCTCGAAGCCTCGCGTGGGCGGATCAAGAGCGATTTCGTCGAGCCGGAGACGCTGTTCTGGTCCGCGTGGCACGCGCTGCACCAGGGCGAGCAGGCCGAGATCGCGCGCGAGGCGATCACCGGGTTCGTCGAGCGCGTCGAGAATGCGGGGACGATGGATCCGCGCAAGACATGGAACGACGCGATGGAGCCGCACCGACATCGCGTGCATCCGTTGTTGTGGGATGCGCTGTTGTCGGATCCGGGCGCGTACGAGGCGAACACCACGTTGCAGCGCGAGGCGCGACGGTGGAAAGAGAACCGCGCGCGCTACGAAGCGCGCCGACCGGTGTGGTCACCGACCGACGCGAAACCGCCTTGGGAATGAGCGGTGGGGTGGTGCCTGGAACGCGCCGCGGGTATTCCCGCGGAGCGTGCCTGGCACCGCCCCGCGGCAGCGACAGTTCGGGCTGTCGGAGCGACATGGAGCGGTACACGATCAGCACGCCGGATTCGTCGAACACGACCCGCAGGTTGAACACCACCAGCAGGGAGCGGAGAACGGTCGGTGCCAGGAACCCGCCGCGGGAGTACCCACGGCGGGTTCCAGGCACCACCCGTGGACGGGTGAAGTTCGTCGCGAGCGCAGTCAGGAACCCCGACAGGTCGACGAGGATGTCGTCGCGCTCGTTCAGCGGGTACTGCATCTTCAACGTGGCGGCGCGCGCAGCCAAGTGCTCGACGATCGGCGCGACCAACGAGGGATCGACGCCCGTCCACCGGTACACCGAGTTCGCGAGGAAGTCCCGGTTGCGCGTCAACAACAACGACCCGTCACCCAAGCGCGGTGACGCATTCGCCGGCTCCAGATGTCGGCGCGCGAAGATCAACTGCAGATCGCCGTCCAAGCTGCGCGGGATCTTGGCCTCGCCCAGGTCGATCGACTCGTAGAACTCCTGCACCGTCGTCTTGATCTCGCGCGTGTCGTAATCGATCTCGGTGCTCGTCACCTCGGGCTCGACGTCGTGCAGACCCTCCATCGCGCGCGCGCAGTACTCGAGCTTCGCCAACGCGCCCGGCGAATCCGCATAGCGCTCGCGCCAGTCGAGGTTCGGCGTCATCCACACCGCGAACGTCTCGGCCCAGTCCTCGTCAGGGTGCTTCTGCGCATAGGCACCCGGCAGGTGACGCACGTACTCCGAGCTGAACGGAACGACGTGGTAGTCCTCCGTGTAAGGACGCGACATCGTGCCGAACAAGCGCGTCCACTCCTCCGTTGCGTACAGGCGGTAGGCGTAGTTGACGACGTGCCCCATCTCGTGCCGCAGGTAGCGCAACACGTCCTCGTCGCTCTCGCCCTCGACCAGGCCGGCGCGCTTTTTCTTGTGCACCTTCAGGAGCATCGCGTCGGCCAGGTAGAAGGGGATCCCGACCGCGACCGTGCCCTCCGGGACACCCCATTCGTCGGTGAGATAGAAGGCCGGCTGGAGCTTCACGATTCCGCACGTGCGCAGCTCGGTTCGGAAGCGCTCGATCACCTTCTCGAGGGGGCGGCCTTCGATCTTCAGGTCGAAGTCGCAGATGCGCTTGCCGAGGATCTCCTGCGAGACGTCCTCCTCGCCCATCGTCTCGAACGTCGGCGCATCCGCCCCGATCCGGGCGGGGCGCTCGGGAACCGGGAGCTCGGGTTGGAGGGCACCCTCCGTCGAGGTTGTTTCGAGGGACATTGGCCCGGCATTGTGCTCTCCAAGACCCCCTCGAAAATATGCGCCTAAGCGAATATAATGGGGGCATGACACGGGTAGCCCCTCACAACGCCCAGGGCCTCATCCAGGCTTTCGCCGAACCCACGCGGCTGCGCCTGTTGGCCCTTCTCAGCCGCGGTGAGACCTGTGTATGCGATCTGACCGGAGCCCTCGGCGTACCGCAACCGACCGCATCCCGCCACCTCGCCCGCCTGCGCCGGACCGGTTGGGTCACCGTGCGCAAGGACGGTTTGTGGTCGTGGTACTCGCTCGCGCCCGCGCACGGGAGCGTGCACGAGAAGTTGCTCGGGTGTCTCGCTGCGTGTGCGCACGAGATGCCGAGCCTGGCCGTCGACGAAGCCCGCTGTCAGAAGCTGCGCGAGGGTCGGCGGTGCTGCTGACCTTCGAACGGCTCGTTCCCTCGAACCATTGAACCCATCCATGAACAGCACGGAGGTCCCTCGATGACACACGATGAATCCCTCACCAATCGCGAGCTCACGGAGCGCGAGCAGGAAAACGTCCGCGCACTCGTGCGATCGGGTTACGCCGCCGTCGCACGCGCGCTCGAGCCGGGCGCCGCCGCCGGTGGTTGTTGCGGACCGCAGGGAGGATGCGGCGTGCGCACGGACGCCGCCGACCTCGCGCGCGAGATCGGCTACGCACCCGAAGACGTGGCCCTCCTGCCCGAAGGCGCGAACATGGGGCTCTCCTGCGGCAACCCCGGCGCGATCGCCGCTCTCCAGCCGGGCGAGATCGTGCTCGACCTCGGCAGCGGCGGCGGTTTCGACTGCTTCCTCATCGGGCCCAAGGTCGGAGCGCGCGGTCGCGCGATCGGCGTCGACATGACGCCCGACATGTTGAGCAAGGCGCGCGGCAACCTGGCTGCGTACCGCGCGCGGACGGGGCTCGACAACGTGGAGTTCCGGCTGGGCGAGATCGAGCACCTGCCTATCGCCGACGCGAGCGTGGACGTCGTCATCAGCAACTGCGTGTTGAACCTCTCACCCGACAAACCGCAGGTGTGGCGCGAGATCGCGCGCGTGCTCAAACCCGGGGGTCGCGTTGCGATCTCCGACTTGGCGTTGCAGCGAGAGCTCCCACCGTCGGTGCGCGCCAGCGTGGAAGCGCTGGTCGGTTGCGTCGCAGGCGCCGTCCTGATCGAGGAAGTCGACCGGGTGATGCGCGCTGCAGGCCTCGTCGATTTGCGCCTCCTGCCGAAACCTGAATACGTGCGCACGCTCGAGAGCTTCGAGGATCCGCTGTACCAGAAGATCGCAGCCGAGCTGCCGGCGGGGACGAAGGCTTCCGACTTCATCACCAGCCTCGACATCCAAGCACGCAAGCGGCCTGCGCGGGCATCCTGCTGTTGATCGCGATCTCGTCGGTTTCTGTCGAACCGAGCGAACTGCGCGCAGCGTGCGACGAAGCGATCGACACGTTCGGACGAATGAAAACCGCGGGCATGGAAGCCCGCGGTGGCAGCGTCGGTTGGGAGAAATCTCGATGTCGTGCTGGGGCTGCCGAAGAAGACGTGCGCGCGAAGTAAGGAACCCACGGCTCGTCGCGCAGAGGTTCGTCAGCGCGCGCGCGAAGCGCATGAAGTCCGCGTGAAGCCCGAGTGAATCAGCGGAGCCCCGGCGCGATGCCGAGTTCGCGCGCGAGGTGTGCCAGACATGCGCGCGGTCGACCGCGGTTCATCCGCACGTACAGGATGCCCGACTTCACGGCCGCTTTGCGCAACACTCCGTCGGCCTTGTGCGGCATGAAACCCGTCGCCGCGAGCACGAAGTCGTAGCGTCCGCGCTCGACGCGCTCCGACAACGAATCGAGTCGACGCGGCTCGATCTGTCCGTGGTCGACGACGTCGAGCTGCAACAGTTCCTTGATCTCCTGGTCGAGCGTCGGATCGTTGCGGTTCGAGACGACGAGCGCGCTCTTGCCGCGCGTGTGCGCCTGCACCGCATCGAGAACGGCGCGATCGTGGGCTTCGCGCTCTTCCTCGCCGACAACCTCGGGATCCGTTGCCGGCTCTTCGACGCGCGTCGTCTCGCGCAGCGGGAACGCCGTCTTGTCGAGCTCTTCCTGGATCTTGTGCAAGCGTCGCTTGTCGCGTCGGCCGAGCCCCGGCAACACGTCGACCACGAACGCGCGGATGCGATCGCGCACGGGGACGAGCGCTTCGGCGATGCGCTGGCTCGTCAGCATGTCCTTGAGCTCGATCGCATCGTGGATCCAGCGCAGGATCTGCTCGTCGTTCCACCCGTGGACGGGTGCGTTGGAGAGGAGCTCGCGGCGGCGACGCTGCAAAGCCTTGCGTTCGGGATCGAAGCCGAGGTGCTGTGCCCACGAACGTCCGATGTCGAACTCGCGGTCGAGCAGGCGCACGACATCGTCGCGCTCGTACGCCAGCAATCGGTCCGCGACACAGCGCAGGCGTCCGATCGCGGCGCTCCAACGCTCGGGCTCGTCGGTGTGTCCGCGCAACCAGCGCAAGCGCGCCGCGAGCCCGCCCCAGCCGAGAGCCGGCGTGGCTTTGACGACAGGTCGCTTCGCCCATTCGATCAGCCACTGCGCGTCCTCGATTGCATCGCTCGGCGAGAGCAATAGTGCTGTGGCGGCTTCGAGGTGCGCGACGACTTCGTTCAACGCGCCCTTGGGATCGGAGGGTGCAGGATCGAGGTGTGCTCCGTCCTTCCATCCGTCCGCGTCGAAGCCGCGCGCCTCGTCATCGGTCTCCATGCGCACGAGCGATTCTTCGGCGGCGTTGGCGACGTCGCTCCAGTTCTCGATCGTGCGCGAGGCGTCGGTGGGCAGGTCGACGGAGCTGTCGGCAGGCGCCGCGTTCGGATCGAGCGCGCGCAGCGTGCCGGGCCACCAGACCTTCGCGAGGTTGCGCGCCTGGTCCTTGATGCGCTTGGCACGCATTTGCGCTTCGCGAATTCCGCCCGCGGACTCCTCGATGTGGCGCGCGAGCGCGACCCACGACAACAAGAGGAGTTTCTGTCTCGGCAGACACAGCATCGATGCGGTGTCCAATGACGCGCGCAACGATCGATCGAGTTCGTCGAAGAGTTCGAGCGCTTCGCCGAGCGTGATCTGCTTGACGATGCGGCGCGAAGGAGCCGACGGCGTGAACTCAGGGAGGCGCTTCGAGGACGTCGTGTTCGACGTGGGCGTTGCGCGAGCTCGAGAGTCCGGTCCGGAGGTCTCGGTCCAACCCCCGACGGCCGCAACCAAGAGATCACGTGCAGCGCGCGATGGAAATGCGCGCATGAGGGCGTGACGAAAGGCGCTGCGACGCGTGCGACCGACGCCCTTCCAACGCTCGTCACCGGACTCGATCAAGCACTCGCGGAAACCACCCTCGCGCCACCCGATGCGGTATCCGTGCGCGCGCAGCCAACGCGCCGCACGCGCAATGTCGACGCCGGGGGTCATCACCCCGAATCATACTCCGGGTGGTCCCTGAAACACGCCGTGCGTATTCCCGCGGCGGGTGCCGGGCACCACCCGGTTCACCGACGTTCCGACGGACCCCACGCGCGATCAATCCACAGTTCGATCGGGAAGCAAGCCGGATCGGAACCTCTCATCTCGAGAACTCACACACGTGGCGGAACGAACACGGTCGAGCTGTGTATCTCGCGGACACCCGATGCGCGCACGATCTCGCTCGCATTCCCGACGCGCACACCGCCGCCCGCGACGATCGTGATGCGTCCGCGCGATTGAACGACGAGCTCACCCAACACATCCTTCCCATCGAGCGCATTCTTCGCACCGCCTGACGTGAGCACGCGCTTCACGCCGAGCTCGACGAGCACCTCGAGCGCCGCCGTCCTGTCGCGCACCACATCGAACGCGCGGTGAAACGTGACCGGCAACTGCGCGGCCTGTGCGACCAGATCACGAACTACATCGCGATCGACGTCGCGGGCCTCGGTCAACGCACCCAGCACGAATCCGTGCGCACCGGCCGATCGCATGTGCTCGATGCTCGCGATCATCTGCTCGACCTCGTCCGCGTCGTACACGAACCCACCCGCCCGCGGCCGGACCATCGCGAAGCACTCGATCCCCGACGCGACGGACGCGGCGAGCAACTCGTCCGTCGGCGTCAGCCCGTCGAGATCGAGCCGCGAGCAGACCTCGAGCCTCCCCGCACGACCGTCGACGGCCGCGCGCAGACCCTCGAGCGAATCGATGCACACTTCGAGCAGCACCACGTCGGACAGCCTAGGCGATGGAGTACGCTCGTTCCTCATGAACGTCACCGTCGTCGGCGCCGGGGTGAGCGGTCTCTCGTGCGCGATCCGCCTGCTCGAGGGCGGTCATCGCGTTCAGGTTCACGCCGATCGCCGCACGCCGAACACCACGTCGGATCGTTCAGCCGCGGCGTTCACGCCCTTTCGCGGCGGCGGGGGAGAGGCGTTGCGGACGTGGACCCGCGCTGCCTATGCACGGTTCGTCGAGCTCGCGGGCGGAGGCGATCCTACGTGCGGCGTGCAGTTGGCCTGGATGAGCGAGTACTTCTTCCAGCCGCTCGACGAAATGCCCTGGTGGAGCGACCTCGTCGGCGGTGTCGAACGGATCGAGCGGGTGCCCTCACGCTATGCGACCGGGCTGCGCATGCGGATGCCGACGATGGACATGACGCTGTACATGCCCTGGCTCGAGCAGCGGGTGAAGCAGTTGGGCGGGAGCATGATCGAAGAGCAGTTCGTCGACCTGCACGCGCCTTTCCGGCATGGCGCAGACGTCGTCGTCAACGCGAGCGGGCTGGGTGCTCGGGTTCTGGCGCACGACGTCGCGATGCAACCGATGCGCGGGCAGGTGATGCACGTCCCCAACGACATCGCGCTCGAAGAGTGCTTCGCTGACTCCGGTCGCGGGTCCACATCGACCTACTTGTTCCCGTTCGAGAAGCACATCGTGCTCGGCGGGACGTGTGAGGTCGGCGTCGAGGATGCAACGACCGACGAGAAGGACCTGGACGCGATCCTGGAACGGTGTCGCACGATGCTGCGCGAGACGGGTCACGCGCGCTGGAGCGATCTCGGTCGCACGCGCATCAAGGCCTGGGCCGGTTTGAGACCCGCGCGTGTGATCGGCGATGACGATGCCGCGATCCGACTCGAACTCGAGATGCTCGACGGCGAGTTGCCCGTCGTGCACGACTACGGTCACAGCCGCATGGGCGTCACGCTTTCGTGGGGTTGCGCGGATGAAGTCGCGAGGATCGCGGACGGACTGCGTTGAGAGGTCTGCCAGTCACCGCCGTGTCGGAATGGTGACTGCCCGGGTCGACGTACGGAGGCAGGCTCGTTCGCTCGGAGTACCGAACCAACGAGCCAGCCACCTACGTCAACCCGGATGCCCGAGGCGACTGAGCCGCTTCTCGCGGTCCGTCACGAAGCGCTGAATGCCGTTCCAGATCGAATCGGGATCGATGTGCGCTTCGCGCTTGAGCTCGTCGACCGTGCCGCCCGTGCGCCAGCGATTGTCCCAGTCAGGGCTCATCGCATAGGCCTCGGCGACCTTCGAGCTGAGCCAGTCGTGCATCAGACGGCGCGCGCCGTTCGTGATCACCGTCGAATCGAGCCAATCGGCGCGCGAGAGCACCTTGTCCTGGTACTCGCGCGATTGACGCTGGAACAACTCCCATGAAGTCGCGGCGAGGATCTTGACGTTCGGTGCGGTCGGATCGTCGAAGCGCGACAGGAGCTGGAACACCGAGTCCGTCGTGCTCGTGCCTTGCACGATCAGCGTGCCTTGCTTCGGACGGCGCGTGTCGTACTCACGGATCACGTAACACCCCTTCGCCGCCTCCGTGTGCGGCGCGCAACCGAGCTTCGCGCGATCGGGCACCGCGACGTTCGGCCGCGTCAAGTGCAGCGCGATGATCGGCACGTCCGTCATGAGCGCCGCCGCGAGCATCGGCGCGACCTCGTTGTGCTCCCACGGATGCAAGTTGATGACGTGACCGTCGGGGAAGAGTTGCGTCGTGCCCGGCGCGAAGATGCCGAAGTGCGTGCGGCTGTCTTCGGCCGTCTCGGGGCCCGAGTGGCCCGCGACCCAGATGACCTTGCCGAGCTTGAGCGGGTTGTCCTGCGCGAGCTGCGAGAACAAGCGCATCATCCCGTACATCAAGTAGCTGAAGCTGCCGTACGTCGAGTGCGCGCCCCAGTAGCCGACGAACTCCGTCTCCGGGTTCGCGCTCATGTTCACGCTCGCGATGCCGGCGCACAGACCTGAGTTGGTGAACTCGGTGATCTGCTGCGGCAAGAGCGAACCGCCCGGGTTCTTGTTGCGCTCGTACCAGCCGAAGCCCTTCGTGCCCTTGAAATCCTGCGCGAAACCCACGATCGAAGTCGAGTCCGCGAGGTCGGCCGAGCACGCGAGCACGAGCGGACGGCCCATCGTCTCCTTGGCCTTCGCGTTGACGAACGCGCCGAACTTCGCGAACGCTTCCTTGTTCGCGATCTTCGTTCCCGGCGCGACGAACAGTTCCGCCGGCAGCGTTTCGATCGCGAGCCACGAGCGGTCTTCGTGCAGGTTCGCGGACGAGCCGAGCTTGAACGTGTCGGGCTTCTCCGGAATCGAGTCGCCCATTTCGACGAGCGTGTCAGCCAGATACGCAACCAACTCCTTGTCGGCGCGCAACACGCCCATCACTTGTTGCAACCACTCCGCCGTCTGCGGGCGGCATGCGTCTTCGCCCGGGTCTTTGGTGTCGCCCGCACCCTTCCACTGCACGTCGTAGCGCGCCTTGAAGTCCTCGCGGCACTTCCAGAAGAGCTCCGAGTTGCGCGCGTGCGCCTTGCCGTGACTGGGCGCGTCGAACTTGTGGTAACCGCGACCCTTGCGCGTCTTGACCCACACCATGCCGGGTCGACCCTGCGGACGTTCGTCGTGCACGATCGCGAGCAGAGCCTTCGTGATCGACGCGTAATCCTCGCCATTTTCGGTGCCCGCGACGCGCCAACCGTAGGGCTCGAACCAGTCCTTCGGCGTGCCGTGCACGACTTCGGAGTGCGCACGCAAGTCGATGCCGTGATCGTTCCAGTCGAACAGATAGATCAGGTTGTCGAGACCGAGACCCCACGCCGAGTTCTTGACCTCGTGGTGCGCGCCGGCGGAGTGACCGCCTTCGCCTTCCATCGCGAACACCTTCACGTCGCCGGCTCCCGCGTGCTTGAGCGCGATGGCTTCACCGAGTGCCGCCGGCGCACCGTGACCCGAAGGACCGGTGTTGAACTTGAAGAAGAGCGTCTTGCCCTCCATCTCCGCGTGACCGGGCAGACCCTTGTTGTGACGCAGCGTCAACAGGTCTTGCCAGTACAACGCGCGCTCGTCCGCCTTCGGAAACGCGTACCGCTCGTCACCCGTCTCTTCGAAGCGCGCACGCAACGCTTCGTTGTAGACCGCGAGCATCGCGTAGATGACGGGGTTGGTGTGACCCGCCACGAGAACGAAGCGGTCGCCGAACGCCTTCTCGGGATGACGCGGATCCCAGCGCATGCCCGCGCCGAGCGTCGAAGCGACGAGCAACGGCACCTTCGAGCGCGATCCACCCGGGTGACCCGACTGGCGCAGGTTGAGCATCAAATCGATGCACTGGTCGATGAGGTCACCGACCTTCTGCCAGTGGTGAAAGTGCTTCGAAAGCTGCGCGAAGGTGGGCTTCGTGAGGGTCTGCATGTGCGGCATGTTCCGGGGTCCGGCGGGCTCCGCAGTATACGGGCTAGACTGGCCGTCCTCGACCCATGCGCAAGCTCGTCCTCGTCTTGATCGCGCTGGTGCTCGCGGCGCTGGTCTGGATGTTCGCTCAGACCCTGGCGCCGTCGATCGCGCGTTCTCCCGAGGCGGTCGGACCGAAGGTCGGATCGCAGGCTGCACTCGATCCGCTCGTCGACAACCCGCCGAACACGGATGTGGATTCGCGATCCGCACTTGAGTCGTCTCCCGCGCTTCCGATCGGGTCGAACGTCGCGAGCATGACAAAGTGCGGACTGCGCGTTGTCGTCCGCTTCGCGCGCGGTGGGGATTACAAACCGCAAGAGCTCGATGTGCGCGTGCTGGATCTGCTCGGAGAAGAGCACGTCGGTCAGCCCGAGCCCAAGCACACATTCCTCTTCTCCAACCTGTCGCCCGGCACGTACACGATCGACGCGACGGAGTCGGCGTCCGTGAAGTCCGTTCAGCGCGTGAGGCTCGACACGATCGGCGATACGCGAGTCGTCGAAATCACGCTCACGCCGTCACGCTCACTGAAGGTCCACTGGAATGCGAGCGACGGACGTCCGATCGCGCAAGCCGTGCTGGATCCCGATCTCGAGTCAGGTGAACGGTGCATGGAAGTCGTCGCCAGTCGCGTGCCCTTGCGTCAGGAAGATTACGGCAAGCCGTCTCTCATCGTCGGCTCGCTCAAGGTGTCGGCTACCCAGGTTGCCCGCTTCGACGAAGACGACGGACGCTGGCCGCGCATGGATCAAGCGAGCGGCACCGGCGAAGGGTCGTTGGATGTTGCCCGGGATCGATCCGATCCGAGCTTGTTCTGCACTTTCGACATCAGAACCACTGGCACTCTGTGGTTGAGCGCTTGGTACCGCGGCAGGCTTGTTGACTCCCAGCCGATCACTCAGGATCAATCGGACCTTCGCTTCACGACGTCCATCGCACAATTGCGATCGTTGCTCGTTCCTGTCTCGCTCCGCCTCGTCGACGACGTGACCGGCGCACCGGTGACGAAGGCGAGCGTCAACGCCGGTGGGCGGATCTGGCAACGACACCCCGTGGATCCGCAAGGACGTTGCGCTTTCAACGTCGAATCAGGCTGGACGAAAATCGACGTCGATTCCGGCGGCGGGGCCGTTCACGGTGTCACGGCGAGCGGAGTCTTCATCATGCGGGATGTCGAAGACAGTGAGATTCAGGTCGGTAACGCGCCAAGCGAGCTGGCCTGGATTCGCCTGAGGGTGCTCGCGCGTCCTGGAGTGCCTCTCGAGCTTGGAGACATCCGCGTTCCGCACAAACGTGCTCTCAGGTTTCGCGTGCTCGACGCGCACATGCGCCCTGCGGATCGAGCCAATGTCGAGCTCATCTCCAAGAGCTCCTACGACGACATCACGGGCGAATGCGACAACCGGCACGCATCGAGCAACAGCCAGGGTCTCGCCGTGTTCGACGCAGCAGCGAATGAAACGTACGTCGTGGCCTGCCAATACATCCACTTGGGCAGCTTCGATTGCGAGCCGTTCGTCGTGGATGCGCGAACGGTGAAGGACGACCCTGACGCGATCGCCGGTGACATCACGCTTCGTCCATTGCGCAAGGTCAGCATCGTGTTCGATCCACCCCCGCGTCCTGGCGCGAAGGTCCTGGTCGAAACCGCGGCCGGCCTGCCGGTCAGCAGGCAGGATCTCGACGAGTTGGGGCTCTGCGTACTCGGCCTGGGAGGCGTCCACTACCAGCTTCGCGTGGTCGGGGACGGAGAGGTGAAGCAGACCCTCCCGTTCTCCATCACGTCCGATCCTTTCGTGCTCACGGTCCGACGCTGAACTCCGATCGAAAGTGCGATGTCGGTCGAGATGCACGCTTGGACCTCTCGCACGCACTAGACTCGCCCGCACCGACCGATGCGCAAGCTCATCCTTCTCGTTGCGGTGATCGTGGTCGCTGCGCTCTTGTTGGTCCTCTCGCGCTTCCTCGGATCGCACGCCGACGTCGCGACTTTGCCGGACGACACGGCCGAGGCGCCGAAGGGCTCGCCGTCGGTTCCCTCCCATAGCGGTGACGTGACCGAAGTCGATCGGCCACCGATCGAGCGCACGAACCCTGATTCGCACCGTGTCGAGCGTGCGGACAATCTCACCGGCTCGCTGCGCATCCGCATCTCGTTCGCACAGGATCCGAAACACGAGCCTCGAGAGCTTCAGCTCCGCGTCTCCGACCTGCTCGGCATCCAGCGCGACGCTCACCGCGAATCGGCGTTCGAGTACCTCGTGCCCGGACTCGCGCCGGGAGAGTACGTGGTCTCCGCGATCGAAGCCGCGTCGATCGGAACGACCCGACGAGCAAGCATCGAGAAGAAGAAGCGCGAGTCGCTCGTCGAGATCGAACTCGAGCCCAAGACATCGCTCTCGATCCGCTGGCGATCGCCGGAGGGTCGCGGCATCGAGGCCGCCATCCTCGATGCACCCATCGAGCCGGGCGAACGGACGCTCACCGTCCGTGCCAGTTCGAAGCCCATCGATCCCGATGGACCGCGACCCGAGAGGCTGCAGATCGCAACGCTGCAGGAAGAACTCAACCTCGTCCGCGACGAGGAGAACCAGAAGCTGATGCCGGCTCCTCGTCAAACGTCCGACCTCAGGACCGAGCCTCCCTTGTCGAAGCACCCAGTCGACGACGACTTGTTCGGAAGTCTCGACGTTCCCGCACACCCTCCATTCGAAGTCAGCGCCTGGATCGGTGGAGTGCTGATGGAAGCGCAGACTGTGAGCGAAGGTCAACGCGAGGTCGTGTTCACCACGAAGCTGGACGCGCTCGCGGGTGCGCACGCGACCGTCTCCTGTTGCATCGTCGACGACTTCACGAACGCGCCCGTCGCCCACGCTCGAATTTCCGTCGGCCAGGCGACCGGACAACCCGACGAAGCAGAGCCAGGCTGCAGCTCGATCCAAATCGATCCGGGTTGGGCGCTGATCCAGATCGACACGGACACGGTTCTGCCGGCGGAAGGCGGAGGCTTGCACTATGCGCCGATGTTGATCCCGGTTCATGCCTTCGCGGGAGGAACGCTCGACTTGGGCACGATCCGTTTGTCGCCCGCGCAGTCCGCTCGCTTGCGCGTGGTCGACAATGAAGGAAAGCCCGTGCAACAGGCCGAAATCACGATCGTCCGCCAGGACTCGTACGACGGCACGCGAGCGCCCGACGACTTGCGACGCGTGTGGAGTGACCAGAGCGGCATCGCCACCGTCACGAGAGTGAGCCGCGGCCGATACGTCGCCATGTGCACGTCGCCGCGCCTCGACTCTCCTCCGACCGTTTTCGACGGAGCGTCGATCGCGAGCGGCGCGAATGGGATCGCTGCAGAGATCGTCGTGCGCCCCGTGCGACAGGTCAGCCTCGTCTTCGACGAACCGCCTCGCGTCGGCACGCTCATGCTGATCGAGACGCCTGAAGGACTGCCCGTGCGCACGCTCGAGATGGACGAGTTCGGCATCGTCCCGCTCTGGCTCGGCGGCACCGAGTATCGCGCGCACCTCGTCGAAGATGGCGAGCCCACCGTGAGCGTGCCCTTCACCGTGAACTCCGACCCGTGCATCCTGCGGATAAAACGGTGAGTGCTCACGTCGGGCCCGCGGATTGCATACTTGCGAACCGGGTATCCGAACTAGGGACCCCTCCCCCCATCTGTCAGCCTGGGCGCAATCCCGATCCGCGCCCCATTTGTTCCAGGAAAGCACTCATGACAAACCTCACCATCAAGCTTGCCGGCGCGTTCCTCTGCCTCGTGCCCCTCGCGGCCTGCAACAAGGATGACGCGGCTAACGCGGCGGATTCTGCCAAGCACGCCGCCAACGTGACCGGCGACAAGCTGGTCGAGATGAAGGACAAGTTCGTCGCCGCGACGCAAAAGGAGATGGACGAACTCTCCGTGAAGTACGACGAGCTGAAGGCGAAGGCCGCAAGCGCGAGCGAAGACGCCAAGGAAAGCATGAAGTCGACGCTCGACGACATCAAGGCCAAGAAAGACGAGCTGAAGCGCGATTTCGAAGCCTCGAAGGACGCGCACGACGGCTCGACGTTCGAAGCAGCCAAGGCCAAGTTCCAAGAAGGCATGGCCGACCTCAAGAAGCGCATCAACAAGGCGCTCGACAAGAACTAGTGACGCAAGTCACCTGCAGCGAAGCTCCGCGGGCTGTCACGAGCCGGCGGAGCTTCGCTGCAAGATCCGGCTGCGAACGTGGCGCTTCACTCCGCCCAGAAGCGCCGCAGCCCTTGCAGGGATTGCTCGGCGGACTTCTCCGAGCCCCTGTCTCCGCGACGCCGGTACGACTGGTAGAGGTCCCTCAACGCGGCGTTTTCCTCTGGGTTTGCGAGCACCCCGCGCCGCATCACCGGCCACACGTCGCTCCACACACGGTCGCGCATCGCTCGCGGCAACTTCGTCTCGCCCGCCGCGGCCAGCGCATTGATGGCGAGACCGACGCGCGCTTCCGCATCGTCTTCGCGCTCGAGCGCATCCAGGATCAGCGTGATGGCCGCGTTCGAGTGCACCTTCCAGAAACCCTTCGCCGTCGCGAGCCGTGTCGCGGCTTTCGGACTGGTGAGTCGCTGCAGCCAGCTCTCTTCGACGGCCGATGACAGCGTGTTCTCGATGTGCCGGCGCGCCTCCTCGATGCCGATCCCGTCCGCGAACCGCCGGGCCCAAGCGCGCCAATCCAGACCGTCGGACGCGCGGTAGAGATTGAACACGATCGCCCAGCCGACGAAGTGCACGAGCACGTTGTCGCGCGCCGACGACGACTCCGTCGCAGCCAGCTTGAGCACGCGACCGAGCTCTTCGTCCGACAACGCCTGATCGCGCAGGTGTTGCACGGGCCAGCACGCGTAACCGTCGACGATCCAATTCTCGCCGTCGAAGAACCCGTCGCCGAGCAGGCACGCGATGCCTTCCTCCATCCACAACGGGATCGCGCGCGATTCCTCCGCGAAGCGTGCGTGCACGAGCTCGTGCACCGCCGTACCGACGTCGGGCTCCCTGGCGTAGATCCCGTCGCGCGAGCCGAACCAACCCTGTCCGTGCGCGTGCCACGCGCTGACACGCGCTTGGCCGATGCCGGGGACTTCGCGCGCTGCGCCCATGTCACCGAGACGCGCAGGCGACTCGTCCGTCTCCTTCACGGCGTGGACGCGCACCGTCGAGCGGAACGGACCGAGCTGGTCCTCGATGCAACGAAAGGCCGGATCGAATGCCGCGCTGAACGCGGCAGCATCGACGTCGACGCCGGGTTCGCCGTACAGCGTCCAGCCGTGGCGCACTTCGAGCGCCTGCCAGCTCGAGCACGCCGTCAGCCCGACCCACGCGAGCAGGAGAGCCGTTCGGACGAGGCCGGTCGAGCGCATGCAGACATGTAGATAGAGGAATGGCGCCGTTTGCGTCAGGGGTCACCCGCCGACTGCACTTGCGCTCGGGACGGGATAGGACGGAGTAAGGGGGATGTTGCTCAATTGGGGAACCTCGTCGAAACTGGAACAGTCCAAGTCGGCCCGACTCCCTCTCCGGTTTCCCGACCCTGGTCGCGGCCGGGTCACCCGATGGATCCGGCGGCACGAGCGCAGGGCTCGGCCACTCACGGACGCGCCTTCTTTCGGACCCCAATCTCCTTCAAATTCCCGAGGACCCTTCGATGATCCGCACCCGCACCTTGCTACCCGCCGCGATCTGCATGAGCCTCGCAGCGTCGGCCTTCGGTCAGAGCTTCAACATCGACTGCGGCGACGACAGCGCAGTGCCCGGCGTCAGCGCCGGCGTTCCGTCGAGCACGTACGGCGCCGCGGCGGCACAGCCCGGATTTTGGAACACGGCTTCGGCCCCCTTCTCGTGGGTCGTCCCGGGCGGCGTCAAGGACTTGGCCAACATGCCGACGACCGTGACGACGAGCTGTGTGCTGACCGGCAACAGCGTCGGCAACTTCTACTTCAACAACGCGGCGACGAGCGGCGACGACGAGAAGCTTCTCGACGACTGCCAGGATATCGGCAACGGCAGCGTGCCCTCGTCCGTGACGTGGACGTTCTCCGGCCTGTTGAACGGCTGCTACGACATCTACGTGTACTCGTGGGCTCCCGACAACGCCTCGTACGTCACGTTCGTGGAGGACCCGAGCATGCCGGGCGTGGGCACGGTCGTCGGCGGGGCGTACACCGGAACGCTCGTGCAAGGCGCGCAGTACGCGCAGTATCCCGTGCAGATCACCACCGGTACGTTGACGATCCACGTGACGTCCAACGGCGTCGCGGCGAACTTCGGCTCGGTCAACGGCTTCCAGTTCAAGATGAACACGACGACGTGCACGATGACGACCGGCACGCCGTTCTGCTTCGGCGACGGCACCGCAACGGCGTGTCCGTGCGCGAACTCGGGCGCGGCGGGTAACGGCTGCGCGAGCTCGGTGAACCCGGCCGGAGGAACGCTGTCGGCGACCGGCAACGCGCACGTGTCGAACGACACGGTGGTGTTGAACGGATCTGGACTGCCCAACTCGTCATGCCTGTACTTCCAGGGCACCACGCAGCTCAGCGGCGGACTCGGCAGCACCTTCGGCGACGGTCTGCGTTGCGCCGGCGGGACCGTCGTGCGCCTCGGATCGAAGACCAACGTGGCGGGTGCGTCGCAGTACCCCGTCGGCGCGGACTTGCCGATCTCGCAGAAGGGCATGGTCCCGGGCGCCGGCGGCACGCGCACGTACCAGTGCTGGTACCGCAACGCGGCGGCGTTCTGCACGCCGAGCACGTTCAACCTCACGAACGGAATCGAAATCGTCTGGCTGCCTTAGTCTTGATCATGATCGTCGGCACCTGAACCGACGCTCAGGTCCCGACGGCCCTGCTCCGACGATGCCGGAGACCGCGATCCGAGTCGAAAACCCGGCGTCGAGGGAAGCAGGTTGATCCACGAGCGAGGCTGACCGAATCGAACGGTCAGCCTCGCTCTTTCGTGCCGGCTGGACATCGCGCTGAGCGCGACACCGACGCAGCGAACGCATCCGTGCCCGCTTGGGTTTCGATCCAAAACTCCGCTACGGAGCGCGTATCCGCTCGCTGCATTTGTCGCTGCGTCCTGGACATGCATGGGCTCAACACTTCTTCGCTCGGCACGAATTCTCTTCCAGATTCCAGATGCCGTTGCAGTACACACGAACTTGCAAAGAGCATTTTCCCGTCCCGCTTCGGGCGCGGCGGCTACGTTTTGAATGCAAGTTACTACCCGCGGATGTGTCCGACCCGCGGACCCCGGCCCCCTCGTCCCGATTCGACCTCATCCACACCATGCGCTCCGTCTCGCAACTTCTAGCTCGCACCGCGTGTGCGTTCGGCGTCGCCTTCTCGTTGACCCTCTCCGCTCAGGCCCAGGCTCCGCTCGACGCGGGCGATCTGGCGCTCGTCGGATGGCAGGACGTCG
The DNA here is from genome assembly GCA_038330085.1 of Planctomycetota bacterium. Classification (GTDB taxonomy): domain Bacteria; phylum Planctomycetota; class UBA1135; order UBA1135; genus JAEUIA01. Next base: position 26,355 of record JBBQNP010000051.1, read on the forward strand.
GCGCGGGCACGCCCGACTTCAGCCTCGTGTTCCTCGCTGACGCGGACGCGGGCTCGGTCATCTACTTCACCAACTCGGGCATCAACGGCGCCGCGTTCCGCAACACGCAAGGTGCGACCGACGGTGACGGCGACGAGCAGCTCCTGAAGCTGACGCTCAACACGCCGATCTCCGCGGGCACGATCCTGTCGTCGAGCTCCGTGAGCGCGAGCTTCACGTGGACTTCGAGCGGTGCGATCCCGGGTGCGGCGACGGGCTCGTTCGGCAACTTGCAGTTGTCCGCGACGGGTGACCAGGTCATCGCGTTCCAGCACAGCACGGGCACGAACCCGCTGAACACGGCGACGCAGAAGATGCTCTACATGCTCGACGACACGGGCGCGTACGAGAACGCGATCGACGTGCACACGAGCGTGGTTCCGCCGGGTCTCTCGGGCGCCAACCACACTGCGGTGACGTTCTTCCAACTCGGCGCAGGCCAGAGCACGATGGTGTTCAACACGGCGACGCTCGCGAGCGGGACCAAGCTCGACTGGCTCACCGCGATCGCGAACGCGGCCAACTGGACGTTCGGCTCGGTCGGCACGTTGCCGTCGGGCTCGATCACGGTCGTCACGTGCCCCGCGATCTTGACCCAGCGCGTGAACCAGCAGGTCTGCCCGGGCGGGATGGCTTCGTTCAGCGTGTCGGCCGTCGGATCGGCGCCGCTCAGCTACCACTGGCGCAAGAACGGCAGCCCGATTTCGGACGACGCGCACCAGTCGGGCACGCTGACGGCGTTCCTCACGATCAGCCCCGTCGTGGTCGCGGACCAGGGTGCTTACGACGTCGTGATCACGAACCCGTGCGGCTCGATCACGAGCACGATCGGTTCGCTCGTGATCGATCCGACCGACACGGACAACGACGGCACGCCCAACTGCAGCGACGGCTGCCCGCTCGATCCGGCGAAGATCGCGCCCGGCCAGTGCGGTTGCGGTTTCGCCGACACGGACACCGACAACGACGGAACGGCCGACTGCAACGACGGCTGCCCGACGGACCCGGCGAAGATCGCGCCCGGTCAGTGCGGTTGCGGCTTTGCCGACACGGACACGGACAACGACGGGACCGCGGACTGCAACGACGGCTGCCCGAACGATCCGGCGAAGATCGCCCCCGGTCAGTGCGGTTGCGGCACGCCCGACACCGACACTGACGGTGACGGCACGGCCAACTGTAACGACGGTTGCCCGCTCGACCCGAACAAGATCGTGCCCGGCGCTTGCGGCTGCGGCGTGGCCGACATCGACAGCGACGGCGACTCGATCTTCAACTGCAACGACAACTGTCCTTTCAACCCCAACCCGCTGCAGATGGACACGGACGGCGACGGCGTCGGCAACGCTTGCGACAACTGCAACCTGCCGAACCACGATCAGTTGGACTGCGACGGCAACGGCATCGGCGACGTGTGCGATCTCGCCAACGGTGCGCCGGACTGCAACTTCAACCACGTGCTCGACAGCTGCGACGTGGCGAACCACACGAGCCAGGACCAGAACCAAAACGGCATCCCGGACGAATGCGAAGTGATCGGCGGCATCCCGTACTGCTTCGGCGACGGAGCTCTCGTGGCTTGCCCGTGCGGAAACAACTCAGGTCCGGGCACGATGTCCGGCTGCCGCAACTCGGCGAATGTCGCCGGCGCGCAACTGCTGGGCTCGGGCGTGACGCAGCTCAGCAACGACCAGTTCTCGTTGAACGTGACAGGGATCCCGGCCACCTCGGGGCTGTTCTGCATGTTCTTCCAAGGCGACGCGCAGATCAACGGCGGGCTCGGCTCGCCGTTCAACGACGGCCTCGCGTGCGCGGGCGGAAACATCCGGCGCATCGGCGTCAAGCTGACGGCCGGCGGCGCGGCGATGTATCCGGGCGTGGGCAATAACCCGATCCACACTCAGGGTCTGGTTCCGGCCGGAGGTGGACTGCGCTTCTACCAGTGCTGGTACCGCAGCGTCTTCGGGCCGTGCGGACACCTCTCCAACATCAGCAACGGCGTGCAGGTCATCTGGACCCCGTGATTCCGAGCTGATCTTCGCGGCGACCGCGGCTCGCGGCCCGCACCAGAACCAGCCAGCCCGAGTGGGCTGGCTGGTTCGTTATGCTCTGCGGACGATGGCAACCTTCCGCATAGAACTCGACGCGCCGAACGACATCGTCCTCGTGATGGTGACCGAGGACGACGGCAGCGAGCACGACTACCAGTTCGATTTCGACCCGCGCTCCGGGCGCTTCGAGTTCAGCGAGCGCGACCTGCTCGAGCGCGACTTCGGCGCGGAGTTCGTCGACAGCATGGAAGAGCAGGTCCGCGCGACGATCCAGAAGGCGATCGCGCGCTGAGCACCGACATGAAGCGCGTTTTCTGCATCGTGCTCGACTCGCTCGGGGTCGGAGCATTGCCCGACGCGGCCGGCTTCGGTGACGCGGGAGCACACACGCTCGACCACCTCGTCCAGGCGGCGGGCGGCCTCGACGTCCCGCGCCTCGCGGCGCTCGGCCTCGGTTCGATCGAGGGCGTACAGTCGGTCGCGCGCGCGTCGAATCCTGCAGGTGCCTTCGGTCGCGCGCTCGAACGCTCGCCCGGCAAGGACACGTCGACCGGGCATTGGGAGATGATGGGCTGCCCGCTGGAGCACGCTTTTCCCGTGTTCCCCGACGGTTTTCCGCCTGCGATCCTCGATCCATTCGTGCAGCGCACGCGCGTGCCGGGTGTCTTGTGGAACAAGCCGGCGTCAGGCACCGAGATCATCGACCGACTGGGGCCCGAGCACATCGCGAGCGGCAAACCGATCGTCTACACGAGCGCCGACTCGGTGTTCCAGATCGCTGCGCACGAGAAGCACTTCGGGCTCGAGCGCTTGTACGAGTGCTCGCGGATCGCGCGCGAGATCCTCGATCCATACGGCGTCGGTCGCGTGATCGCGAGGCCCTTCGTCGGCGAGCCGGGTGCGTTCCGGCGCACGTACAACCGCCGCGACTACTCGATGCCGCCGCCGCGCGACACCGTGCTCGACCGCGTCAAGGGTGCTGGTCTGCCTGTCATCGGCGTCGGCAAGATCGAGGACATCTTCGCTGCACGCGGCGTGACCGAATCGATCCATACCGAGGGCAACCGCGACGGCATGCGCGCGACGACCGACATCGCCCGCAAGCTCGAGCGCGGCTTCGTGTTCGTCAACCTGGTCGACTTCGACATGTTGTACGGCCATCGACGCGACGCGCGCGGTTACCGCGTCGCGCTGGAAGAGTTCGACCGCGACCTCGTCGAGCTCGAGAAGGTCCTGCGTCCCGACGACCTTGTGATCCTTTCGGCCGACCACGGCAACGATCCGACCAAGCACGAGACGACCGACCACACGCGCGAGTACGTGCCGATCCTCGTGGCGGGAAAGCGCGTCAAAGCCGGCGCGAACCTGGGCACGCGCTCGTCGTTCGCCGACATCGGCGCCACCGTGGAGGAAGCGCTGGGCTTGAAGCCCCAGGCACCTGGCACGTCGTTTTTCGCGGCAGCGACAGCGAGCTGATCGTGGACGTCCGCGCCGTCATCCGCACGAAGCGCGACGGAGGAGAGCTCTCCGACGAGCAGATCCAATCGTTCATGACGGGCTACGTCGCGGGCGCGATCGAGGACTACCAGGCCGCCGCACTCGTCGCGTGCATCTTCACGCGCGGCATG
>JBBQNP010000052.1:0-28630 GCA_038330085.1 Planctomycetota bacterium
CGCCGATACATGCATCGATAGATGCACCGAAAGAGCCACAGTTCCCGCCCCTTCGACCCGGCCTTGGATGCCCGCAGTGCCACCGGTTCCATCCCCACGGTGCCGATCGCCGACTCGCCCACGAACCCGCGGCGGGCCACCATCGATCGCCGGACACCGAGCCCGTAGCCGAGCCCAACGATTGGATCGCCTCCAACGAGCCCTCGATGCGCTGATCCGCGAGCTGCGACGCGGCGCGATGCTGCGCGAGCACGCGTTCTTGATGTTGTTCTGCGCCACCAGCGCGGCGGCAGCGCGCGTGCTCGGCGCTTCGTGGAACCTCGACTCGTTCGCGGGGCGAGCCATCGGACAGTCGACGCTCGAGAACGTCAGCGTCGGCGCGCGCACCTCGGTCTACGTGCAGACGTGCATCTTGTTCGTCGCCGTCGCCCTCGTCGTCGGGCTCGTGATGCCGCGCCTGGTGCGGTGGCTCGGCGCCGGCGTCGGTCGCGCGCTCGAAGCGACCTCGGTCTGCGGCCTGCTCCTGCTCCTGATGGCGGCCTGGCGCGTCGACACGCACGGAACCTTGAGCATGGTCGTCGGAGGGCAGGTGCTCATCGTCGCGCCGGCCGTGATCGACCGCGTGTTCGAGCGTTTGCTGCGTCGGCCGCGAGAGGTGATGGTGCGCGATGCGGGCGCGTACGCAGCCTGGATCGGCGGGTGCGCGTTCGCGCTGCTCGAGCCACTGGTCGATTTCGGCGTGCAGATCCCCGGCGGTTTCGCACGTGTGCCGGCGCTCGTCGTCCTGGTTGCGATCGGCCTCGACTTCGTACGCAGGTTCTGGTGCGCGCTCCCCATCCCGGCGTCGAGTGGAGGAGCCTCGAGTGCAGGATCGTCCAGCGCTCGCGCAGCGCAGTCGGATCGGTTCGTCTTCGCGTTGACGCCACTCGCCGCGCTGGCTGCCGCGCGCATCGTGCGCAACGAGCTGTACCTCCTGGCCAACGCTCGCGGACACCTCGCAGTCCGACCCGAGCAGATCGAGATCGGCTTCTGCGTGATCGTCGCGGTCTGGTGCGCCGCGCGGGCCCTGCGCGGACCGCGAACGAAGCACCTGCTCGCCGACGGACGCGTCGACGTCGAGCGGCTCGTCGGGCGGTTCACCTTCCCGTGGATCCTGTGCGGCGTCGCGGCGCTCACGCACTTCTCCGTCATGCACATGAACTCGCCCGAGTTCCTCGAGCCGGCGAACGGCGGGCTGATGATCCAGCAGTTCTACGACTTCGGGCGACTGCCGTTCTTCGAGACGTTCGGGGCGCACGGGTTGACCGACTGCTTCTTCGGGTTCGTCTTCGCGGGGCTCACGGGGTTTCGCGAATCGACGTGGGCCGAGTTCGACTACCTCGCGTTCGTGCTCACGCTGCTCGTCACCTACCACATCCTGCGCGCGTGGTGGTCGAGCGCGGCAGCAGGTTTGTTCTGCGTGCTCGTGCTGCCGCGCCTGAACGATTTCCTGCCCGACTATTGCGTCCTGATCGGCATCTCGGTGTTCGTCCTGCGCTGGGTGGCGCAGCGGAGAACGGCTTCGTCGTGGGCCGTGTTCGCCGGCTGGATCACGTTCGTGTTCGTGTGGCGCCTCGACATGGGGTTCGCGAACGCGCTCGGTTCGATCGCGACGCTCGCAGCGCTCGTCGTCCTGATGCCCGAATACCGTCCGCCGATCGGAGCCATGGTGCGCGGCTCGATCGGTTTCGCGCTCGTGTTCGTCGCGGGGTGTCTGCTCGTCTGCGCGGTGCGCGGCATCGACCCGATCGGACGGCTGGGCGATTTCCTCGCGGTGATCGGCTCGAACCAGGCCTTCGGATACCCGCGCATCGCCGGCGATCGCCACGAGGTCGTGCTCGTGCACACGTTCGTGTTCCCGATCCTCGTGCTGACGACGTGCATTGCGGTCCTGGTGCGCATGCGCGGACGCGTCGAGTGGCGCGACAAGGTTTTCTTCGCCGTGCTCGGGACCGTGTTCTTCGGCGCGTATTACTTGGCGAACTTCCCGCGCGGGCTCGTGCGACATTCGTTCCTCGAACTGTCGAGCATGATGCTCTCGTCATTCGCGTTCATGATCATCGCGGGCTCGTGGCGCTGGTGGTTCACGGAAGAGCGGCGCGTCGCGGCCTTTGGCCTCTTTTTCTTCACGTCCGCGGCCATGACCCACGAGCTCAACGTCGGCGCGATCAAGGGCCACAAGCCGCTCGGCACGACGACCACCTACGAGCGGTTGGCTTACGCGATGCGTGCGACGCCGCGTGTGGAGTACTCGGATCAGCGCATCGAGCGCACGATGCAGACGCCGTGGATCGATGAACGCACGCGCGACATCCTCTCGTTTTTCGCGAAGGAACTGCGGGCGGACGAGACGTTCCTCGACCTGTCGAACAGCCCGCTCTTGTACTTCCACGCGCACAAGCGCTCGCCGCACTGGTTGAACCACACGCTCCTCGTATATGGCGAGCGGCTGCAGAAGAGCTTCATTGCCCAGTTGCAGGACTTCGATCTGCCTTTCGTCGTGCTGTCGAGCTTGGAAGAAGTCACGAAGGACCAGGCCCTGCCCTACCTCGACGTCCTCGACACGGTGCCGTTCACGTTGAGGCAGTACCGCATGTACGAGTGGGTGTACGCGCGCTACGTGCCGCTCTCCGCGTTCGGTCGGTGGATCGTCTGGGTGCGCAAGGATCGCATGCTCGCGGAATCACCGGCGATCGGCGCAGCAGACAGAGGATCGGACGCGGCGCAGTCGGGGCGGCGACTCTTGACGCTCGACGACGTGAGCACGGATCCGGGCCCTTCCGGCGAGGCCGTGTCAGTGCACGTTCTCTCGAGGAAAGAAGCGCATTTCAAAGGACCGATCGCGCTGGCGCAGGATCGTGTGCAAGCCGTGCACGTCCGTGGCTCGGCATCTCGCGCTGCCGTGCTCGACGTCGCGCTCGGTTTCGGCGGCGAGCAGGACGTCGCACCGGCCACGGCATCGCTGGCGTTCCCCGCGGAACATGCGGATCGCTGGTACTGGATCCCGCGCAGCGACGTCGCGCGCTCGCTGACTTCGCTGTCGCTGCAAACGAAGGACGCATTCGATCTCGACGCGCTCGAACTGTGGGAGTTCGACGATCCGGATTGCCGCAAGATGGACGCCGACCTGGACAAGGTGCGCACCACCGACCTGGCCAAGCTGGCCTGGTTGTGGGGCGAGTACGACACCGCGCATCCCGCGCCGCAGCAGATCTTGCGCGCGCTCTCGGGCACGGAAACCGATGCGACGCGCGACGCGTTGCTGCCTGCGAGCGGGACGGACGGAGAATGGGCGCACGGAATCCGCCGCGATCAAGCTGCGTTCCGCGTGTCGCCATCGGATCGCGATCGGAAGGTCGCCGTGGGCGATCGCATGCTGTTCTCCGCGAGCGGCGTGCGCGCGGTGACCTCGGTCGACGCCGGCGTGGTGCGCGTCGAGGGCGCGAACCTGGATGCCGAGCGCGACGGCAATCCGCGCGTCGTTCGCTTCGTCGCAGCGGGGGCGCAGGGTGGCACGCTGACGAAGCCGAAGCATCCGCTGCTCTACGCCTTCGAGCCCGTTCCCGCGAACGATCGCATCGGCGGAAACTACCTGCGCTTGCGCCTGCGTTCTTCCGGCGCGCAAGGCGTGCGCATGGTCGTCGCGTACGGCGCTGGAGCACGGAGCGTCGGCCGCTTCCTCTTCGACCTGCGCGCGGACGATCAGGCACACGACTACCTCGTGCGCATCTCGACGCAGGCCAACTGGACGTTGCACGACTGCGACTGGCTGCGGCTCATCCCCTCCATGGACGGCGTCGAGGTGATCGAGGCGTCGATCACGGCGGGGGACTGATGGTCCCCGCGCGCACGCAGGACTGCGATGCGCTCGTCGTCGGCGGCGGCGTATTCGGCGCGCGGCTCGCGCTCGACCTGGCGCGGCGCGGGCAGTCGGTCGTGCTGCTCGAGCGCGAGGAGAAGCTCCTGCAGCGCGCGTCGTGCAACAACCAAGCGCGCATCCACAACGGATACCACTACCCGCGCAGCATCTTGACGGGGTTGCGCTCGCGCGTAGGTTCCGCGCGGTTCCGCGAGGAGTTCGCGGACTGCGTCGATGCGAGCTTCACGATGCTCTATGCGGTCGCAAAGCGCATGTCGAACGTGACGCCGTCGCAGTTCAAGAGCTTTTGCCAGCGCATCGGAGCACCGCTCGCGCCCGCGAGGCCGGAGCTCGAGCGCTTGTTCGACACCGACCTCATTGCACAAGTGTGGGAGGCGGAAGAATGGGCGTTCGACGCCGTGCGACTCGGCGAACGGCTCACGCAGGCTCTCGAAGCGCAGAAGGTCGACGTGCGCACTGCGTGCGAAGCGTTGCGCGTCGAGCGCACCACAGACGGATCGGCGCGAATCCTCGTCGAGGCTCGTTCGCGGCCCGACGGTGAGCCGATGACGTTCGGCGCGACGCAGGTGTTCAACTGCACGTACGCCGGACTCAACGGACTGCTGCGGCGCTCCGGTCTTCCGCGCATACCGCTCAAGCTCGAAATGGCCGAGCTCACCCTCGTCGAAGTCCCACCGCAACTGCGCGACGTTGGGGTGACGGTCATGTGCGGGCCGTTCTTTTCGTTCATGCCGTTCCCCTCGCTGGGCTTGCACACGTTTTCGCATGTGCGCTACACGCCCCACCGCGCGTGGCAGGACGGGACGAGCGATACCGACGCCGAGACTCTGTTCGCGACAGCGCCGCGCCGGTCGCACTTCCCGTTCATGCAGATGGACTCGCGCCGGTACATGCCCAGCATCGCGGAGTTCGTGCAGAGAGGATCGCTGTGGGAGCTCAAGGCGCTGCTGCCGCAGAGCGAGGCCGACGACTCGCGCCCGATCCTCTTCAAGCGCGACGCGGGCATTCCGGGCCTGACGTGCGTGCTGGGCGGCAAGATCGACAACGTGTACGACATGGAGCGCGAGCTCGACCTGCTCTTGGCGGAACCGAGCCCGCGCACATGAGGGTCTTGTTTTCCCCGTCCGGCACCGACAACGTGGTGCGCGCGACGTCGGGTCGCACCCCTCCGCCCGCATGAGCCTGATTGCGAACTACTTCGTCTCGATCGTCGTGCCCCTGCAGGACGACGCCGACATCCTGGCTGCCTTCGCGGACGAGCTCGTCGCCGTCGTGCGCGGGCAGTGGCAGAACTACGAGATCGTGTTCGTCGACGACGGCTCACGCGACGGGACGCACGCGATCCTCACGGGCCTCCTTCAACGGCACGAGTGCCTGCGCTACCTGCGCTTGTCGCGCACGTACGGCGAGGAGATCGCCGTATCGGCGGGGCTCGACACCGTGATCGGCGACGTCGTCGTGGTGTTGCAGCCCGAGTCGGATCCGCCGGCGTCGATCCGCTCTCTCGTCGAAGAGGCGCGCAAGGGGGACGGCATCGTGTTCGGGCTGCGCGACTCGCCGCGCGCGAGCGAGCACTTCCTGTATTCGCTCGGCCGCAGGGTGTTCAACAAGGTCGCGCACCGACTGCTCGACATCGACGTGCGCGATCGGACCACGATGTTCGTGGCGATGACGCGCCAGTCGATGAACGCGGTGGCACAGATCAAGGACAAGTCGCGCGCGCTGCGGTTGTTCGGCGCGTACGTCGGGTTCCCGCACCGCTTCGTCGAGTACCGGCCCGTCGAACGCCGCGCGCGACCGCGCAAGAAGGGACTGCGCGAGGGGTTCGAGCGCGCCATCAGCCTCATCGTGACGAACTCGACGCAGCCGTTGCGCCTGATGTCGCTGGTGGCGGGGCTGCTATGCGTGCTCAACGGGCTCTACATCGTGTATGTCGTCGTCGTCAAGCTGTTCAAGCACGACGTGGCCCAAGGCTGGACGACGATCTCGCTGCAGCAAGCGGTCATGGCGGCGTTCTTGTTCGCGATCCTGGCCGTGTTGTGCGAGTACGTCGGGCACCTCCTCACCGAGACGCGCGATCGGCCGCTGTACTTCGTCGCCGAGGAGCGCACGAGCTCGGTCATGATCCGCGACGAGGACCGCCGCAACGTCGTGGTCGAGTCGACGTGAACGCGACCGCGTCGTCGAGCGCACCGGGAACTCCGGTCGAACTGCGCGAGATGACCTGGCAGGTGCCGGCGTTCAACGTGCTCGAGCTGGGTGCCCGTCGATCCAGCATGCTCGTCGTCGTGCCGGTGATCGACGAGGGCGAGCGCATCGCGCGCCAGCTCGCGAAGATGGAGGGGCTCGCGCGCGAGGTCGACGTGATCATCGCCGACGGGGGATCGAAGGACGGTTCGCTGTCGGAGCAACACCTGCGCTCGCGCAACGTGCGCGCGCTGTTGACGAAGACGGGTCCGGGCAAGCTCTCCGCGCAGATGCGCATGGCGATGGCCTGGGGGCTCGATCAGGGTTACGCCGGCTTCGTGTTCATCGACGGCAACGACAAGGACGATCCGTCCGCGATCCCTGCGTTCGTGCGCGCGCTCGAGAGCGGCTTCGATCACGTGCAGGGTTCGCGCTACGTCCCCGGCGGTCGCGCGGTGAACACGCCGTTCGCTCGGCACTGGGGGGTGCGGCTCCTGCACGCGCCGTTGATCTCGTTCGCGGCGCGGCACAAGTACACCGACACGACGAACGGTTTCCGCGGCTACAGTGCGCGCTTGCTGCTCGATCCGCGCGTGCAACCGTTCCGCGACTGCTTCGTCGCGTACGAGCTGCACTATTATCTGGCGATCCGCGCCGCGCGACTCGGGTTCCGTGTGACAGAGCTGCCGGTCACGCGCGTCTATCCCACGGGCAAAACGCCCACGAAGATCAGCCCGTTGCGAGGTAACCTGCGCATCCTGCGCACGCTCTTCGCCGCCGTGATGCAACGCTATGATCCTCACGACGAGCCTCACGAAGAGCCGCCCGGAAATCGAGCATGAAGCGCGCACTCATCGGTCACACGGGCTTCGTCGGCGGCAACCTGAAGTCGCAGGGTCGATACGACGACCTCTACAACACATCGAACATCGAGTCGATCGCCGGCCAGGAATACGAGCTCGTCGTGAGCGCCGGTGCACCGGCCGCGAAGTGGATCGCGAACAAGGAGCCGGGCGCGGACCTCGCCGCGATCGAGCGCCTGCAGCAGGCTCTCAGCCAAGTTGAGGCCGAGCAGTTCGTGCTGATCTCCAGCGTCGACGTGTACCCGCTTCCGGTCGGCGTCGACGAGACCACGCCGATCGATTTCGCCGCCTCCCAGCCTTACGGTCGCCATCGCCTGATGCTCGAGGATTTCGTGGCGCAGCGTTTTCCAGGCGCCGTGATCGCGCGCTTGCCCGGGTTGTTCGGGCCGGGTCTGAGGAAAAACGTCGTGTTCGACTTCCTCAACGAAAACAGGCTCGACCTCGTGCACCAAGACGGGCAATTCCAGTTCTACGACCTCGCTCACATCGGGCGCGACATTCAGCGTTGCCTCGATGCGCGCCTGGGGGTCGTGAACTTCGCCACGGAGCCGATCACGACGCGCGAGATCGCCGAGCAAGTGTTCGAACGCACGTTCACGAACACGCTGCCCGAGCCTGGACCGCGCTACGACTTCCACACCGTGCACGCGAAAGCGTTCGGCCGCAGCGGGGACTACCTTGCTTCGCGCGGTGAAGTTCTTTCCGCCATGAAGCAGTTCGTAGGAACGACGCGGGCCCAACGCGCATGAAGATCGCCATCTCGAACATCGCCTGGTCGGCCGAGGAAGAGCCCGCGGTTGCCACGCTCATGCACGACCTCGGCGTCACCGGCGTCGAAGTCGCTCCCGGCAAGATCGGACCGAGGCCCGCGGACCTCAGCGACGACGCCCTGCGCCGCTACCGCGCGTTTTGGAACCATCGCGGGATCGAAATCGTCGCGATGCAGGCGCTGCTCTTCAACACAGAGGGTCTCGCGATCTTCGGCAACGAGCTGACGCGGCGCGTGATGGGGGACTACCTCGCGCGGATCATCCGACTCGGCGGAATGCTCGGTGCCAAGGCGCTGGTGTTCGGTTCGCCCAAGAACCGTCTCGTCGGAAAGCTGTCACGTCGCGAGATCGAGTCGATCGCCGTGCCCTTCTTCCGCGAGATGGGCGCCGTCGCCGCGGACAACGACACGTGCTTGTGCATCGAACCGAACCCGCCCGACTACGGCGCTGACTGGATCACGACGGCGAGGGAAGCCGAAGAGTTCGTCGAGCTCGTGGATCAGAGGGGTTTCGGCCTGCACCTCGACGCCGGCGCGCTGCACATGCAGAACGAGGGCCCGGTCGAGATCCGTCTGGCCGGCAACCGCATCCGGCACTTCCACGCGAGCGAGCCGAACCTCGCACCGCTGCAACCGGGCAGCGAGGTGCCGCATGCCGACTACGCGCGGACGTTGCGCGACATTGGCTATCCGCGCTGGGTGTCGGTCGAGATGCGTCAGGTGCCGGGGCAGACGTCGAGCCTCGCGACGATCGAGACGGCGTTGCGTTGCGCGATCGGCACCTACGGCGGTTGAGCGCGCGCATCGATGCGGCTTGGTGCGCTCGGAGTCGGACCCTACGATGAGCGCCACGATGAAGACCGAGCCGCGCCTGATGACCCACATGTTCGTTCCGCTCGCTCTCGTGTGCGCGCTTCACACGACGGATGCGCAATCTCCGGCGACCGCAGCTCCGAAAACAACCGCGTCGAAGACCGAGCTGAAGGCCGAGCCCGCGCGACTGAAGCGCGACGTCGATTGGCTCGCCGACGACTTGCGCGAAGGCCGACGCGCCGGCACCGCGAAAGCCTTGGAGTGCGGTGACTACATCGCGACGCGCTTGAAGTCGCTCGAGCTGGACCCCGCGGGAACTCAGGGTTTCCTGCAGGAGTTCGAGGTCCCGCTCGCGCCCCGCACAGGCGGAGCTTCACGCATCGGCGTCGACACTCCGAGTGCGTCCGCCTCAGGCCGGCAGATCCTCGAAGAAGGCGACAACTTCGTCCCGCTGTTCTGCTCGGAAGGCGGACCCGTCACGGCGCCCGCGCAGTTCGTGTCTTTCGGCATCGACGACAAGGATCGCGGACGCAGCGACTTCGAGGGCCTCGACCTGATCGGCAAGATCGCGATCGCCGTGCGCGGCGTGCCGAAGTCTCCGCCGCCCAAGACGCCGGTTGCGGATCCGAACGCGCCGCCTTCTCCGCACTCGACGGGCGCGGTGGAGCCTGGATCGGAGTGGGGCGGCGACGGTTTGATCTTCACGAAGGTGATGAACGCGAAGCGTCGCGGCGCCGTCGGTTTCGTGTTGGTCGAGAACCCGTCCGTGCACGAACCGTTGCTTGCGTTCGGGCAAGGCGGAACAGCACGCGCCGGCATACCGTGCGCGATGATCACGTTGACCGCCGCGCGCGCGCTGTTCACGGATGCGACGGTCGACGGATGGACGCGCGCGCTGGAGCAGACGGCGAAGCCCGAAGCCACCCAATCAGGACTCCTGCTCGAGTGCGACGTTCACCGCGAAAAAGGTCCCGCGCGCAACGTGCTCGGCCTGTTGCACGGCCTCGATCCGTCGCGCTGCATCGTCGTCGGTGCGCACTACGATCACCTCGGCCTCGGCGGCGAGGGTTCGCTCGCGCCGAACGAGCGCGGTCAGATCCACCACGGCGCCGACGACAACGCGAGCGGGGTCGCTGCCGTGCTCGAGATCGCGCGCATCCTCTCGAAGGGCCCGCGTCCCGCGTGCGACGTCCTCTTCGCACTCTGGTCGGGGGAAGAGCTCGGCCTGCTCGGCAGCGAGTGGTGGGCGGATCATCCGACGGTGCCGCTCGATCATATCGCTGCCGACTTGAACCTCGACATGGTCGGTCGCGCGAACAGCGGCAAGCTGCAAGTGCTCGCCGCCGGTTCCGCCGCTCCGTTCGCCGACTGGTTGAAGGACGCCGGCCCGAACGCCGGCCTCGATCTGCAGGTGAGCACGTCGGGCAACACGGTCGGTGGTTCGAGCGATCACGCCACGTTCCTCAAGCGCAGCGTTCCCGCGCTGCACCTCTTCAGCGGCTTGCACTTCGACTACCACAAGCCGAGCGACACCGCCGACAAGTTCGAAGCCGAGGGTGCCGCGAAGGTGGCCGATCTCGGCGTCGATCTGGTGCGTCGCCTGTGCGCCGCCGGCAAGCTCGCGTTCATCGCGCCGAAGGTCGATCCGAACGAGAAGCCGGTGCGCGGTCGCTTCACGACGTGGTTCGGCTCGATCCCGAACTACGCGTTCGACAAGAAGGGCGTCCTCATCGACGGCACGTCGGTCGGCAGCCCCGCCGAGCACGCCGGCTTCCTGAAGGGCGACGTCCTCCTGCAGATGGGGGACGTGAAGTTCGACAGCATCAACGACTTCATGTTCGCGCTGACGACATACAAGCCCGGCGACGTGGTCCTCGTGAAGTTCGAGCGCGACGGCAAGGCTCAGGAGACGCGCGTGACGCTTTCGACGCGCGGGCAGCAGTGAGCGCAGGCTGGATTGCGTCCGCGGCGCGCTCGTTGGACGGCGGCATCAAGCGCTGAGCGCGAGGCCTTTGATCGGGCGGACAATTTCGCGCTGATCGCATCGTCAGCGCAGCCACTCGTCGTTCCACCCTCACGTCCGCCGGCTCCCGTCGTCTCTGATTCGGCAGACAAATGTGAGCGGATTCGAGCCGCTTGTGCGTCAAGTAACGTCATCTGCCCGGACCCAGGCTCGCCGGCCTCCGCTCCGCCGACTCATGCAGGAATCCCGCAGAATATCCGTGACGTCTTCCGGGCCCGCCGGAAGTAGTGCCGCATGAGAGAGCGCGAACTCGAGCGACTGTTCCTGGATTTCCGCGAGCGCGGCGACGTGAGCGCGCTCGCCAAGGTGTTCGATCGCACGAGCGACGAGTTGCTGACGGTCGCGCTGCACCTCGTGACGGAGCCGGCGCAGGCCGAGGACGTTGTGCAGGCCACTTTCCTCACCGCGATCCAGCGCGCCGAGACGTTCGATGCGACGCGCGAAGTTCGCCCATGGCTCGTCGGGATCCTCGCGAATCAGGCTGCGCGCTTACGACACGAGCGCGCTCGCGCAATCGATCCAACACGGCTCGAATCGCGTGCGCAGCCCGATCCCAGCGAGGAGATCGAACGCGCCGAGGTCGCACAGATCCTCTTGCGCGCCGTGGACGATCTGCCCGAGCCGTATCGCGCCGCTGTGAGGCGTCACGTGCTCGACGGAGAGCGAGCCGTCGACATCGCGCGTCAATCCGGCATCGCAGCCGGCACCGTGCGCATGCATATCCTGCGCGGGCTCGAACGGCTGCGGCGCGCGTTGCCCGCGACGATGTTCGGCGCCGGCGCATGGTCGGTGCGGGGGAGCGACAGCGTGCGCTCCGTCGTGCTCGAAGCCGCGCGCGCGAAAGCTCGCATCCTCGCCGCATCCGCGAGCACATCCACCGCGACCGGAATCAGCGCAACGCTTTGGACGATGGGAGGCCTGCTCGTGACGACGAAGATCCTGCTCGGAGTCGGTGCGCTCGCTGTGGCAGCGCTCTTCTTGTGGAACCTCTCACCTGCGAGGTCGCCGACGGACATCGCACTGTCTGCGCCGAGCTCGGCTGTGGATCCACTTGCACCTCTGTCTTCCGCAACGGCTCAGCCCGAGACCGCGAGGCAATCCGCTTCCGTCGATCCGGCGACCGCGAGCGCAAGCTCGATGTCTGCTTCCGGCTGGTGGCTGACCGGCTCCGTCAGCGGACTCGACAGCAAACCGGCCGAGCTGACGAAGATCACCGTGCGCAGGATCATGAACCCGCCGGTGTCCGGCATGTGCGACGCGACCGGACGGTTCGACATCGACGTCGGCGCCCTCTTCGAAGGCTCGGTGCCGACAGAGCTGATCGTCGCCGCCGACCATCCCGCGAATCGTCGCGGCACCGCGATCGTTCGCGTTTCCTCCGCGGACGCGGAGCGCGGCCGAAGTGCGCGTGTCGATCTCGCGACGGACATCACGCTCGAGCCGTTCGCGCTGGTCAAAGGGCGAGTGGAGTGCGTGGGCGATGCGTCGCACGGCCGACCGCAGGTCAAAGTGTTCCCGGTGGGTGGTCGAAGAGATCTCGACATGGTGTTTCCGACACTCGTCGATCCCGACACGGGGAGCTTCGTGATCGGCACGAAGGAAACCGGTGTGATGTGGTTGCGAGCCGCATGCGTGGGACGTCTCGCGTTGTCGCGCAACGTCGACGTCGTGCTTGGGGAGACGGCGGACGTAGGTGTTCTGAGGTTGGAAGAAGGCGACGCTTCCATCGAAGGCCGCGTCATCCTGCCGTTCGAGCACGCCGCGGGTGACTATCGGGTGCTGGCGGTCCGCGGGGAACCTTCGAAGGATCGCTACTTCGGTTACCAACCCGACGCAGAGTTCGAGGGCATACAGCAGTTCGCCAGCGTCGACGAGACGGGTCGCTTCTCTATTCGAGGGATTACGCGCGGCACTTGGCAGGTGTTCTTGTGGGATGCGGACCGCGCGTTCCGATCGTCCAGTGATCCGCACATCTTCGACGCGGCCGTTCCGTGCACGGCCCCCGTTGCCGGCCTCCAGATCGGCGCGGATCTCGGACGTCTCGTCATCGCGACGACTTCGAAGGGCAAGCCGCGGCCGGGCATCACGGTGAGCGTCCATGGCGCGGACAACCCTCGTCAAGAATCGCCGTACACGGACAAGTTCGGCCGCACCTCGATCCTCGTGTCGATGAAGGTCGACCTCGACCTCGATCTCAAGTCGCCCGGCTTCGATCCCGTTCACGTGACGTTGCCCAGCACCGCGCGCGCGCCTGACATGGTGCAGGCGATCGAAGTGCCCGACAGTGGACACGGCACGCTCGTGCTCCGTCCGCACGGCGCAGCTCCGCCGAATGTCTTGGTCAGGCTGAGCGCCGATGTTCCCGGCGCGCGACACCAGAGTGGCTCGCGACCCGTAGTGCTGCGACTTCCGACGAAGCTGGTCGAAGGCGTCTACACGGTTGCCGACGTGCCCGCGGGAGAGTGGAACATCGTCGTCATTCCCTCAGCGCCGAATTGGTTGGATGGGGGCGGCGAGTTCCTCACGGATGCCACGTCATCGGCGACCGTCGACGACATGCAGATGCTCGTGCTGCCGATCGAGTTTCGCGACGCAGGGCGTGTGCGCTTCGAGATCGAGGGTTGGAGCGGCAAGCCGGGCTCGTTTCAACTCGAGGCCGCTGCCCTCGTCGATGGAGCAGGCAACACCGTGCCGGCGAGGTACGGCAAGCGCATGATCGAGGATGCGAGGCTGATCGCCAGACCGGAGGGGGTGGGAGTGGAGCCTGCGGGTTTGTCGACCTCGTGGGCGTACGAGATGTACGTCGACGCGCCCAATGAGCTCGTGCAGGGCATTTTGCCGGGGGACTACCGCATCACGCTCGACGGGAAGAACTGGGTCTCGTCGACGATCCCATTTCATGTGCAAGCGGGTGTGATCACGACGGTCCACATGCCGGTTCGCAAGCGCTGACGCTACGAGCATCGGAGCCTGCGTCTCGGAGAACCGCGTTCGACGATGCGGTTGTCTGATCCTTCTGCAGGGCGCTCTCGCTCCACGAAGCCCTGCTGCCCGACACCATTCCGGAAAAGTCCGTGACGTTTTCGGATGCTCTCCCGAGAAGGGAAGCATGTCTGGGCGCGATCTGGAGACCTTGTTCATCGCCTTCCGCGAGCGCGGAGACGTCGCGGCATTGTCGGCGGCGTTCGACCAGACGTCGGATGAGCTGCTGACGCTTGCGCTGCACCTCGTGCCGGAGCCGGCCCAAGCAGAGGACCTCGTGCAGGCCACGTTCCTCACCGCCATCGAGCGCGCGGACTCGTTCGATCGCACGCGGCCGTTCATGCCGTGGCTCGTCGGCATCCTCGCGCGGCATGCTGCGAGCGCGCGTCGCGAGCGTGCGCGCACTCCCGATGCCACGCGCATCGAGACGCGCATCGAGCCCGATCCGAGTGACGAGGTCGAACGCGCGGAAGTGTCACGCATCCTCGCGCGCGCCGTCGAAGCATTGCCCGAGCCCTATCGTGCCGCCGTGAAGCGTCACGTGCTCGACGGCGAGCGCGCCGTCGACATCGCGCGTCAGTCCGGCATCGCCGCCGGCACCGTGCGCATGCACATCCTGCGCGGTCTCGAGCGGCTGCGGCGCGCGTTGCCCGCGACGATGTTCGGTGCCGGCGCATGGTCGGTGCGCGGGAGCGACAGCGTGCGCTCCGTCGTGCTCGAAGCCGCACGTGCGAAAGCTCGCATCCCCGCCGCATCCGCGACCACGTCGACCGCGACCGGCATCAGCGCAACGCTCTGGACGATGGGAGGCGTATTCATGCTCACGAAGATTCTGCTCGGCGCGGCTGCACTCGCGGTCGGCGCCCTCTGCTTGTGGAACCTCGCTCCGGGCCACGCTACGCCCACGGCTTCGATCGATCTCGCTGCGAACAAGCCCGTCGCATCTCAGCGGGATCTCGCAGGCCCTCCGGCGGAGTCGGATCTCGCGCGTCAACCGGCCGCGAAGACCCCTGCACCGTCCACGCCGAACAGCACGTCGGTTGCGGGCTGGTGGCTGACCGGTTCCGTGATCGGCCTGGATGGCAAGCCTGCCGAGGACACGGTCATC
Organism: Planctomycetota bacterium; assembly: GCA_038330085.1. Taxonomy (GTDB): domain Bacteria; phylum Planctomycetota; class UBA1135; order UBA1135; genus JAEUIA01. The sequence continues at coordinate 14,665 of JBBQNP010000052.1, forward strand.
ACGGTTCGCCGCATACTCTCCGATGAAATGGTCAAGGGCCCGTGCGACCCTTCAGGACACTTCGCCTTCGACGTGAGCGCGCTCTTCGCTACAGCATCACCGGCCGAACTGCTCATCGACGCTCAACACCCTGCCAACCGCGACGGCAACGCGATCGTGCCGGTGTCCACCGACGATCTCGAGCGCGGCCGCGCGACGCACGTCGACATCACCGCGAGGGTGAGCTTGACCTCGTTCGCACGTGTGGTCGGTCACGTGTCCGTTCCTGGTCACGCGGCAGACAACTGCTACTTGGGACTGTTCCCGGGCACGGCGAACGAAGACTTGGAACTCGGACAGAAGTCCAGAGGTTCCGCGGATGCGCAAGGTCGGTTCGAATTCCGCGTGGACAGGGACGCAGCCGTCATCGTGCGCGCTGGTTGCGACGGCTACTTGCCTGCCGAACGCACAGCCACGGCCGTCCTGGGTGAGACGAGCGATGTCGGCACGATCGAACTGGGCCGAGGCGATTTGAAGATCGAGGGCAGCGTGCATCTGCCGTTCGACCGCGGCTCGATCGGTCTACGTGTCATCGCGCAGAGAGCCGACAGCAAACACGGTGAGATGGAAGACAGATCTTACTGCGCCGAAGAACAACTCAACGGGCTCGAACAATTCGCGGACGTGTATACCGACGGGCATTTCTCGCTCACCGGGATCTCGAGCGGCACATGGAAGCTCGCACTCCAGTCCAGGACGGATGGCGTGCGCATCGTGTGGCAAGAGAGCGTCACGTGCGGCGCACCCAGCAGCGGAGTCGTCCTGGGTACACGCCTCGGTCGCGTCGTGGTCGCCGTCGAAAACGCCGGCAAATCGCGTCCTGGAGTGAGGGTGATGGTGCGCCGATCTGATTGGAACGATCAACTGACCACAGGTCCCGACGGGCGCGCGACGTTCCTCTGCGATCTCGATCACGACCTCGAGTTCGATGCCCGCATCGGCAGCATCAAGGCTCCACGATCCATACTGCCTGCTGCGGAGCGCGGGCCCGACGTTCTTCACGTCATCCAGTTCCCGATCGTCGAGAGTGGCAGAGCCACGCTCGTCCTCCAGCCCGTGGGCGTCGCGCCCGAGAGCGTCGTGCTGATCCTGCACAAGGCCGGTTCGTTCGATGACAAGACGGGACGCGCGGATCTCGCCGACGGCAAGTACACGTTGGCCGACGTCCTGGCTGGAACCTGGAAAGCCGAGGTCGCTCCACCGTCCGTTGTCTTGTACGGCGCGGGAGGAGGGGAGTTTCTGTGCAACGACAGGTTCGACCTCGAGCTCGCCGACGGTCAGGTGCTCACGCGATCCGTGAACTTCGTGGAGGGTGGGCGCGTTCACGTCGAGATCGACGGTTGGACGCAGTCGACCGACGCCAACGGCGACGGCTCCCTTGCTCACGTCAAGGTGCTCGACGAAGCTGATCAGGACGTCGGCGCCGTCTTTGCGGTTCGCAAGTACGACAAGGGATCCATGAAAACCAGCACGTTCGGTGGTTCGCTCGCGCTCAACGACCCGAGCGAGATGGCCCAGGCGATTCGGCCGGGCGTGTACAGGCTGGTGCTCGACAGCAAGGTCTGGGAAACGCCGCCGATCTCGTTTCGCGTCTTCGCGGACACGACGGTCACGGTGCGCGTGCCGCTCACGAAGCGCTGATCGTCCCGATCAATCCTTCCACTGCGCCACGAACATGTTCGTCTCGTGCGGCTTGCGCCCTCCGCGATTGCTCGCGAACGCGAGCCAATGCCCATCCGGCGAGAACATCGGGAAGCTGTCGAACTGCTCGTAGTTCGTGATCTGCTCGACGTTCTTCCCGTCCACATCCACCGCGAACAAGTCGAAGTTGCGCCCTTGCAACGCCTTGTCGTGGCTGTTGCTCGCGAAGATGATCCGCTTGTCGCCCGGGAAGAAATACGGCGCGAAGTTGGCTTCGCCCAGGTTCGTCACGCGCCGGCGCTCGCTGCCGTCCGGACGGCACATCATGATCTCCATGTGCGTCGGGCGCACGAGCCAGCGCTTGAAGAGCTCCGTGTACTCGGCTTGCTCCGCGGTTTCCTTGCCGGGCGTCCACGCGCTCGAACGGAACACGAGCCACTTCCCGTCGTGGCTGTAATACGCGCCGCCGTCGTAGCCGATCTCGTTCGTCACCTGAGTCGGGTGCTTGCCGTCGAGATCGCACGTCCACAGCTCGAGATCACCCGAGCGCGACGACGTGAACACCATGCGATCACCGAGCGGCGACACGGTCGCCTCCGCGTCATAACCCCACTCCGTCGTCAGCGCCTTCTCCTTGCCGGTGCCAAGATCGTGCACGTAGATGTCGTACTCAGGATGCACGGCCCACACGTAGCCGTGGCTCATGTCGGGACGCTGCGGACAATCCGTCATGAACGCATGCGTGGACGCGTACAGGAGCTGCGTGTCGTTGCGCACGAAGTACGAGCACGTCGTCACGCCCATCCCGTTCGAGATTTGCGTCAGCGCAGTCCGATCCGCCGACGAGCGCGCGTTGTCCGTCACGAAGATCCGGTCGCACGCCGTCCCGTCGGGCATCGCCTGCATCGTCAGGCGATCGCCGCTCTCTGACCAGTAGCCCTCGGCAGCGTTTTCGACGTTCTGCGTCACCTTCCACAGGTGCGCGAAGTGCTTCTCGCCCTTCTGGATCAGGTTGTCGACCGACTCCGCGCCCGCAATCGGACAGCGCATCGCCGCATCCTTGGGCACGACATCGTTGGCGCGCTCGGTCGCGATCTCCGCATCGCTCGAATGACAAGCGGCGAGTGCGAACGAAGCCACGACGGCGAAGGTGATGCAGAAGTCGGTGCGGTGATGCATGGAGATCATCGAGGCGTGTCCTTGGGATGTGAAGCGCGCGGCGGAGGCACGGGGTCGTACCCGCCCTTGCACAGGGGATGACAGCGCGCAATGCGCCACAATGCCAGACCGCTGCCGCGTACGACACCCTGTGTCTCGACGGCTTCGATCGCGTACTGGCTGCAGGTGGGGGAGAATCGGCACATCGGCGGCTTGAGTGGCGACAGAAAGCGCCGGTAGAAGCGCAGCGGAGCGGTGACGACGGCGCGGACGACCTTCACGCTTCCGCCGCCTTCTCGCGCGCGCGCCGCGCGGCTTTTTTAGCCATGTAGACGAGCTCGGCGCACGTCGCGGCCAGCTCCGGAACGAGCTTCGGGGCGGCCGGGATCAGCACGAGGTCGAACCCGAGCGGCAGCTCGGCGTAGGACAACCTGAACGACTCGCGAAAGATCCGGCGCACGCGATTGCGCTGCACCGCGCCCTTCCAAATCGCCTTGCCCACCGACAGACCCAGACGCGTTTCGCCACGCCCGTTTTCGCGCGCGACCACCAGCAGGATCGCACCCCGCGCGCGCGACCCTTGGCGGAACGCGCGATCGAAATCGCCCTTGGAGACCATGCGCCGGGATCGGGGATGAGCGAAAGGTCTGGGCACGCGCAGCACGTGCTCGCGTTGTCGACCGCGAGCGAGGTCCCTAGCATAGTGCTCCGCGCGGCAGTTCGGCCGCACCCACGAGCTTCTTGCACGCCGCCCACCACAACTGGATCGATGGCACGCTCGTGCCGGCCGATTCCGAGGACGAGTTCGAGGTCCGCATCGACGGATCCCGCGCGGCGATCGGCAAGTGGCCCCGGTCGGGAGCCTCGGACCTCTCTGCGGCGCTCGATGCGGCGGAGCGGGTTGCGTCGCACTGGCTCGCGCTGGGCGGGGACCGCCGACGTGCGTATTTGTCGGAGGCGATCGACGCCTTGCTGGACGATCCCGATCCGGGCGACTTGATTCGGCGGACATTGGGCCTGCACGCGGACGAGATCGACGTCCACGTCGAGCCGCTAGAATGGGGGCCGGACGACGTGCTCGACGGCCGCGACCGAGAGTTCGCGCGCGTGCCGGGCAGCGCGCGATCGGGACCGATGCTCTTCGCGTGCGAGTGGAGCGAGATGTGGTCGCAAGCGGCACGCACGTGCTGCGCTGCGTTGCTCGCGGGCCGCACGATCGTGATGGTGTCCGACGAACGTCTGCCGATGATCGCCGACTCGTTGGCGCGCGCACTGCGCGGGCTGCCTTCGGGAGCGTTCAACGTGCTGCACGATGACGGGCTCACGCTCCTGCGCGCGGGCGCTCATGACGCGCGCGTCGGGTCGATTCACGTGCCATCGACTTCTTCCGCTGCCCGTGAGCTAGAAACACGAGTCGGCGAGCTCGCCTCGGTTCCAGTCCAGCACGGTTTCGGCGCGGGAATCGTGCACTCCACGGCACCCACGATCGCCGTGCGGCGCATCGCCAACGCGAGCTTCGTCGTGAGCGCCGACCGGGATCTCGAGGACCAGGCGCGCGAGCTGGTCGCGCGTTCGTTCTCGCGCGCATGGGCGCTGTCGGGAGCGCGACCCGGCCGCGCGGCACGGGCGATCTGTCCCGTAGGGCTCTTTTCGCGCTTCAGCGAGCACGTGCTCGACGTACTGCAATCCGATCGCGACGCGAAGCACCCGCTCGGCATCGTGCGCGCGCTCCTCGCCGCCGAAGTCGAACGCGCATCGCGGCTGGGTCACGACGAAGGCGCAACCGCCGTGTTCACGGGCGCGCCCGAGAGCGAGCTCGACTTCCCGCTCGTGTTCACGAACGTCGAAGAGCGCATGCGCCTGGCGCAGAACGAACGCCCGGTCCCCGTCCTGTGCTTGATGCGTGCTCGAGACGATGCTCATGCACGCGCGATGGCAGCGCGCCTCGGCGCGCACGAAATCGTGCTTTAGCGCCGCTAAACCCACACGAAAGAACTTCCGTCTCGGGTGGGGTGGTGGGGCAACTGCACGGAGGGCACAATCGATTCGCGTTGAACGCCGATACAAGGTGACGCGAACGTTCATCGCGCTCAGCTGGGCTCCGTCCCGGATGCACGCGCCGCCGACCACGTGACGAGACCCGCCATGATCGACCCCAAGCACGTCCACGAGACCCTCAAGCGCCACCAGCTCGCCGACGGCTTCCCGATGGTGCTCGACCTCGAGCGCTCGCACGGATCCTGGCTCCACGACTTGCGCGAGAACGTGGAGTACCTCGACTTCTTCACGTGCTTCGCGTCGTGGCCGCTGGGCTACAACCATCCCGGGCTCGCCGAGCCGAAGTTCCAGGCCGACATCACGCGCGCAGCGATCAACAACCCGTCGAACTCGGACCTGTACACGACGCAGATGGCGGATTTCGTCGAGGCGTTCGCGACGAAGGTCACGCCCAAGGGTTTCAAACACCACTTCTGGGTGAGCGGCGGCGCGCTCGCGGTCGAGAACACGCTCAAGGTCGCGTTCGACTGGAAGGCGCGGCGCATCGGGCTCGACAAGATCAAGGACGACGGTGCGAGCCTCGTCATCCTGCACTTCCGCCAGGCGTTCCACGGGCGATCGGGTTACACGCTGAGCCTGACGAACACGGACGTGCGCAAGATCGCGCTGTTCCCCAAGTTCGACTGGCCGCGCGTGCACAACCCCGCGATCGAGTACGACCTCGACGGACGCATCGTGAACGACATCGAAGCGAGCGAAGCGCGCGCGCGCGCCGAGATCGAAGCGGCGTTCGTGAAGTACCAGGGCCGCATCGCCGCGATCCTCATCGAACCGATGCAGGGCGAAGGCGGCGACAACCACTTCCGCCCGCAGTTCCTGGCATCCTTGCGCCGGTACGCCGACGAGAACGACGCGCTCCTGATCTACGACGAAGTGCAGACGGGCTTCTTCGGCAGCGGCAAGCCGTGGATGTGGCAGCACTGGGAGGATCAGGGCGTGCGCCCCGACGTCGTCGCGTTCGGCAAGAAGACGCAGGTGTGCGGGCTCTACGCCGGCCCGCGCGTCGACGAGGTCAAGGACAACGTGTTCCAGCTCGCGTCGCGCATCAACTCGACGTGGGGCGGCAACTTGACGGACATGGTGCGCAGCCGGCGCTTCATCGAGCTCATCACCGCGAACGACTACGGCACGAACGTCGCGAAGCAAGGTGCGCGTTTCATCGCGGGACTGCGTCAGCTCGGCAAGGACCGCGGCGCGATCACGAACGTGCGCGGCCTGGGCTCGCTCGTCGCGTTCACGCTCGAGACACCCGAGACGCGCGCGAAGATGCTCTCCGACATGCGCGCGCAGAAGCTGCTCGCCTTGAACTCGGGTGAGAAGTCGATCCGCTTCCGCATGCCGCTCATCGTCAGCGAATCCGAGATCGACCTCGCGCTGACGAAGATCGCCGCCTGCCTGCCGTCGCGCCGCACTCAAGTGGCCTGATCGAACGCGCCCTCGGCTGGGGTCTCCATCCTGAACCGGCGCGTGGATCGTGCTATCCTCGCCGCTTCGACGTCGAATCCCGACACCACGAATGTCGTCACGTTTCACGCGCTTTGGACTCCGCACGCTCGCGGTGATCCTCGGACTCTGCGTCGCTTTGCTGCTCGGCGAGATCACGCTGCGTCTGCTCGCGCGTCATGCCGGACGACCGCACGACAGCGACGTCGAACGTGCGCGCCTCGAAAGCATCGTGTCGGGTGAGAAGCAGTACAACCCGTCGTTCCGCGGCACGCTGCCGGGTTTGAGCGAAGGCAAGCAGGACGGTCCCGTCGGTCCCGAAGCACAGGCGTTGCGCCTGTTGCATCCGTACACGGGTTGGGAGACGGCGCCGGGCATGGATCTGACCGCGCGACTCCTCGGGCCCGAGGGCGTGCCGGCAGCGGACCCGCACGCGTACCGCATCCTGATCGTCGGCGGTTCCGTCGCGGCCATGTTCGCGCGCCTGGGCGCAGAGCGATTCGTCGAGCGTCTCGCGCAGGATCCGCGGCTTGCGGGTCGCCGTCCTGAAGTGCTCGCGTTCGGACGCACGGGGTTCAAGGAGCCGCAGCAGCTCATGATGATCGCGTGGCTCTTCACGCTGGGTGTCGTGCCCGACGTCGTGCTCGATCTCGACGGCCACAACGAGGTGTCGGTCGGCAACGAGAACGCGTCGCGGGGCACGAACCCCCTGTATCCGTCGATACCGCACTGGGGATCGCTCGCGCTCTCGGGCGGGCTCGATCGCGATCTCATCCGCATGGCGGCGCGCTCGCTCGACGTGCGTGACCTGCTCATCGAGCGCGCGGACCAGGCGTTGCGCTGGCACTTGTACGACACCGAGATCGGCTGCGCGCTCGCGCGTTCGCGCCTGGGCGGGTTGCAAGCCGAGCAGCGCAGCCTGCACGAAAGCTTCTTCGCGGGGCTCACTCGCGCGTCGAACTCCGTCGTGCTGCACGGTCCGCCGTTCGACGCCGATCAGAACCACGTGATCGCGCAGACGGTCGACGGTTGGGAACGTGACTCGCTCATGATCAACGCACTGTGCGCCGCGCGGGGAGTGCTCTTCCTGCACGTTCTGCAGCCCGCGCTCTACGATCCCTCAGGCAAGACGCCGACGGAGCGCGAGCTCGAGACGGGGCACGTGCTCGACGCGTGGAAAGCGGGCGTCGAAATCGGTTATCCGCTGCTGCGCACGGCGGGACAACGTCTGAAAGAGCGCGGCGTGCACTTCGTCGATGCGAGCAACGTGTTCATCGGCGTCGAGGGCGACGTCTTCGTCGACTCGTGTCACTTCGCCGAGCGCGGCAACGAGATCCTCGCGGATCGGATGGCGAAGGAACTGCTTCTCGTGATGCCGTGAAGCCGACGATGGCGAGCGCTCGCCGGATCCCGCCGCTGGTTCGATTTCAACGCCGCACCAGCGGCTCAGGAGAAGCGCCTCATGGAGCCCAAGCAAGCGAGTACCCGTTCGTCAGGTTGAACGTGCTCGACGTGCAGAACGGTGCCGCATTGCGATACCACACCTGGTAGTAGCGCCAGCCCGGGCTGACCACCGCGCCTTTGACGCTCAAGCTCGCTCCGCCGGGGGATGGGAACATGGACTGCGTACCCACGTTGATGCGAACCCCGAGTCGCAGGATCGTTCCCCCGACGCAACGCAGTCCGTCACCGAACAGGGAACCTGCTCCGCCGTTCACCATGCTCGTGCCCTGGAAGCAGAGCGCGGAGGAGTTCGTCATCTCGCTGCCGCGGAGAACGATCGTGTCGTGAGCCAAGCTTGCCGTACCGCTCGCGCGCAGTGTGCCTCCGAGGCCCAGTGACGAACGACAGCCGGATGCGCTGGATGCGGGCGAGGCGTTGCCGCACGGACAGGCCGTTCCCGACCCGTCGCCGGAGCAAAACGGAGTGCCTGCCGACACGCAGCTCAGGAGGATGGTCGTGCTGTTGCCGCTGTAGTCCGCCGTAGCGAGATCGAGCCTTCCGTTTCCGTCGAAATCACCGCTCGTGATTCCGGCCGGGCTGTAACCGCAACCGAACTGCACTTGCTGCGCGAACGTTCCGTTGCCCAGGTTCAGCAGGACGGCGACAGACGCCGAACCTCCGCTCGCTACTGCCAGATCTGGATGTCCGTCCCCGTCGAGATCCGCCGCGACGAGACCCGCAGGGAGGTTTCCGCACGGGTAGTCCACGGGCGCCGCGAACGTACCGCTGCCCAAGTTCCGGAGCACGCTCAGGCCTTGCGGTACACCGGTCGACGAGTTCGTCTGATCCGTGACCGCCAGATCCATTTTGCCGTCACCATCGAAATCCGCCACCGCGACACACGGCGGACGGTTGCCGACGTGGAGCAGCGTCTGCGGGGCAAAGTTGGCTTGACCCAAGTTGATGAGGATCGAGACCGTGTGCGAGAGGCTGTTCGTCACGACCAGATCGATGCGCCCGTTGTTGTCGAGGTCCTGCGCAACGACGCAAAAGGGATGGTTTCCAGTTGCGAGGATCTGAGGCAGCCCAAACGTTCCATTGCCTGTGTTCCTGAACACGGAGAGGGAGTCCGACACAGCGTCGGCCGTGACGAGGTCGATGCTGCCATCGTTGTCGAGATCCGCGGCGGCAACCCACGAAGGTTGAATGCCCGTCGCATAGCTCGCTCCCGGCGCGAACGTGCCATCGCCGTGACCGAGCATGACGGACATGGTGTTCGATCCCCAATTCGCCGTGACGAGATCCGGCCTGCCATCCGCGTTCACGTCCGCGCAGATCACGCAGTAGGGGGTCGCACCGGTTGGAACGTCGACATGCGGTGCGAACGTGCCGTTGCCCTGGCCGAGCAGCACCGACACGTTGTTCGAGCCGGAGTTCGCGAGCACGAGATCGAGCTTGCCGTCACCATCCAAGTCCGCCTTCGCGACGGAAATGGGCGCCACTCCGACGTCCACGCGTCTGTGCGTGTCAAAGGTGCCTTGACCCTCGTTCACGAGAATCGTCACGAGGAGGGAGCTCAGCACTGCGAGGTCGCCGTCGCCGTCGCCATCGATGTCTACGGCGGCCGCGGAAAACGGTCCCAGACCGGCGTCGTATTGCGCGGCAGTCTGGAACGTCCCGTTGCCTTGGTTGCGCAGGATCGACGCAGTGGCGGATGCACTGTTCACGACACACAAGTCGAGGTCGCCGTCGCCGTCCAGGTCGGCGGCCGTGAGTCCGATCGGTTCGCTACCGACCGCGTAGTCCACCGCCGGCGAGAAAACGCCCGCGCCCTGATTCAAGAGCACGGACACGCTGTCCGAGAACGCGTTGCTGACCACCACGTCGATGTCGCCGTCGCCATCGAGATCCGCGCTCAACACTCCTTGTGGCAGCAAGCCGACGGCGTATTGGACGGGCAGTGCGAAGGTGCCGTTCCCGTTGTTCAGGAGCACCGAGACGTTGTCGGAGTTCCTGTTCGCGACGACAACGTCCGCGTCGCCGTCTCCGTCGAAATCTGCGATCGAAACCGCGGACGGTTGGAGTCCGACAGGAATCTGCACCTGCGGCGCGAACGATCCGTTGCCGAGGTTCATCAGCACCGAGAGGGTGCCCGAGATGTTGTTCGCAGCGACGATGTCCACCCGTCCGTCGCCGTTCAAATCGGCGATCGCCACCGCCGCCGGATTCGCACCTACCGCGATCTGTGACGAAACACCGAAAGCTCCGTTGCCGTTGTTGAGCAGGATCGCGACGGCGTTGAAGTACGAATTGGCCGTGACGAGATCGAGGTCACCGTCGCCATCGATGTCGGCCGCCGCGACCGAGGCGACCTGCGACGTAGTGAACAACGCCACGGGCAAGGCAAATGTGCCGCTGCCCTGATTGAGGTATTCGAAGACTGCTCCTCCTTCGGCCGCAACCAGGTCCAGATCGCCGTCACCATCCACATCCACGCTGATCACTTGGTGCGCAAAGCCTGCGGCAGGCAGGTCGGTCTCGGCGTCGAAACAGACTTGTCCGAGCGCGTCGTGCGACAGAAAGACGCCAACGACGATGGGCGCGACGGTGCGCAAATACGTGAGGAGTGCAGGAGTGCAGAGCATCCGAGGAAGCAGCATGAGCAAGTCCTTTCGATCGAGTTCGTCCTCGACCCGTTGCCGCCGGCGGCAACGTCGCGGCTAGCAACGACGAAGTCTGCGGTCACGGACTGCACGCCCACACGGCAGAGACGCTCGATCCTGCAGCTACGATTGCCGAAGCTTGCGCACGCGCAATTGCCCGCACGCGGCGTCGCTCTCCTGGCCTCTTGACCAGCGCACGGTCGCGACCACCCGCGCCCTCTCCAGCGTCGCCCTGAAACGCTCGACGTCGTCCGAGTTCGTTCTCCTGTACGGACTCCCGCTCACCGCGTTGAACGGGATCAAGTTCACCGTGCAACGTCTTCCGCGCAACATCTCCGCCAACCTTCTTGCATGTCCCTCGCTGTCGTTCTCTCCGCCCAACAACACGACCTCGTAAGTGATCTCCCTACCCGTCTTCTCGAACCAGTCGTCGCCCGCAGCCAACACGTCTTCGATCGCCACACCCTTCATCGCGGGCACCAACACATCCCGCTGTTCCTGATCGGGCGTGTGCAGCGAGATCGCCAACTGGAACCGCGGCTTCAGCGGCGCGAGCTTCCGCAACCGTTCCGGAAAACCGACCGTCGACACCGTCACCTTCCGCGTGCCCAAACCCATCTCGTCGTGCACGGCATCCAGAGCCACGCTCAAGTTCGCATAGTTCAACAGCGGCTCGCCCATCCCCATCACCACGCTGCGCGCCAACGGACCGATCGCCGCACCGCGCACGTACTGCTCCAAGATCTCGTGCGCTTCCAGATTCCTCACCAGCCCCAACTGACCGCTCGCACAAAAAGGACAACCGACCGGACAACCCACCTGCGTCGAGACGCACAACGTCGCGCCCGGCTCTTTCACATCCTCATCCGCCGCCGCGTCGTTCGCTTCGCCGACCTTCCACAGCGAAGGCATGTGCACCGTCTCGACCGTCGCGTCCTTGCCCTTCGCTCGCGGAAACTCCAACAACAACTTCGTCGTCCGATCGCGCGCCACACTCCGCGTCACTTCCTTGCCAGCCAGAATCGGCAGCGACTCGACGAGGTGGTCGCGTAGGAACTTCGGCAGCGAAGTCATCGAGCCGTAGTCGAGCAGGCCCTTGGCGAGCACGTTCTCCCGCAGGATCTTTGCGTGGAACGGCTTGCCGCCCAGCTGCACGACCTTGTCGGCGAGCTCCTCCTTCGAGAGAGACAACAACGTCACGGACACCGCTTCGACTCCACCCTCCATCTGCTCATCAACCTTTTGATTCACGATCCACGCCTCACGACCCATGTCTCACGCCTCACAACTTCGCGCCACGCAGCCTCGATCGATGCATGGCCACCCGCATCGCATCGAGCGGGATGGGCGATCCGAGCCAGGCACCGGTCGCCGGGAATACCGGCTACCGGCGCCAGGCACGGATCCCAACCTAGGCGGACGGCGCGTCCAAGCTTGGTACTCCGCGCTTGCTCGCGCCGTTCGCGACCGCGCCGTAGGCGCGGAACAACTTGCTTGGGCGTTCCACCTCCAGCGTTGCGCCCAACCCGCTCCCGACGACACCGCATCACCGCGACGCCGTGATCGACCGCCTCAACACCTCCGCCACCTCCGCCGCAACCCTCCGCGCATCCCCAAGCGAAGGCGGATTCGCACCACCCACCGCCCTGTGCCCACCACCCCCGTACCCTTCCATGATCTCGCCGATATGCGCCGTCGCACTCGGCGGATTCCAAGGGTTCTCTCCCGCCGACACATGGAACCCCGACCTCGTCGGAATCACCCCGACCGAATATTGAATCTCCGGATGGTGATAAAACGCCGCGAACCTCTCCCGCCGGATCTGATTGCTGCTCGCGTCATACAACACGACCGCATCCTTCTTCGACAGCACCGTCGGCGGGAACTGCTCCAACGCCTTGTCGCGATTCCTCGACGCACGCTGGTGCGCCTTCTCGACATCCGGCCGATTCGCAACCCCCTCCAAATCACCGCTCGTCATCGCCTCGACCAACTGATCGCCCCAATCCACCGTCGGTGCGACCGTGAACGCGCGCGCAATCCTCAAGGCCGGCTCTTCCCCGAACACCGCCTGCTCGACACTGACATACCTCGCCGCGTCGATGATGTCCGACCACTTCGCCATCTCGACGAACCGCTCCGGCGGCACATACCCCCAATGCTCTGCCGCATGCCGCAAGATCAACGGCGGACACGACGGCGACTTCTCGTCCCAGTTCCATCTCTCCGACAACCTGTACTTCGCCCTCAACTCCTCGCTCAAGAACGTCGTGGGATGATGGTCGAACCAGTACTCGGCCCTGGGATGGAAGTGGAAGTCGACGATCGCAAACCGCTTCCCCGCTTCGAACTCGCCCCAGTTGTTGCGCTGGTCGTAGTTGACGCTGCTCCACACCGGAGCCTCACCCTGCTTCTCCTTCAGGATCACCGCCAACACAGCCGCCGCGACCATGCCGTCGAAGTCTCGGTGGTAGTGGATGCGGAGGGGATCGGACATGACGTGGCCGGCACGTGATCCGGCGCAGCGCGCATCGTAGCCGGACCACCCCCGCGACCCTCCTCGAAACCGAACCCGCAGTGCACGGTTGCTGTGTTGCGTGCGGACGCGATCGAAGCGACGATTTCAGCCCATGCACGTCTTCTCACGTCCCATCCGGCGCCAACCCAGAGCCGCACTGATCCTAGGTGTCGGTGCGCTCTTCGCCGCGGCGCTGCTCGCGGGACCCGCGCGGACACTGGGCTCGGCCGACACCCCGTCCAAGACCGCCGACTCGAGCGAGTTCGTCCAGCGCTGGTTCGACACCGCCGTCGCCGCCGAGAAGGCCGGCAAGAACGACGAAGCGCGCGCCGCGTTCTTACGCGTGCTCGAGCGTGAGCCGCGGCACATGCCGGCGCTCGTCGAGCTCTCGCGCCTCGACAAGCGGCTCGACCGCAAGGACGACGCGCTCGATTGGGCCGTGCGCTTCCTCGACCTGTGGCGCTGGCTGAAGGAGAAACCACCGGCGCTCGTCGATGCACAGCGCGAGCTTCTCGCCTTCACCGTCGAAGCCGACCCGCTGCAGCGGCGGGCCCTCGCCTTGAAGCGCGAATACGTCGGCAAGCTGCTCAAGCTCGCCAACGAACAGATGGACCATGTGGCCTGGCACTCGGCGCGCGCGATGCTGCTCGAAGCGCAAGCGACCGACCCCGATCACCCCGATCTCGCTGCCGGTCTCGCGCGCATCCTGAAAGAGGGCGGCAACGAGCTCGCGGTCGCGGACGAATCCGGCGGCGCGGATCCGCTCGCCGGCGTGACGCCCGAATGGGTTGCGGTCAACGATCCGCTGCACAGCGATTGGAAAGATGCTTGGACGCTCGAGACCGAGCACTATCGATTGAAAACCGACGCCGGCTACCGCGTGCTCAAGACCGCCGCGCGCGCGATGGAGCAAGTGCAGGTCTTCTACCGGCAATTCCACCAGTACAAGATGAAGGGCGAAGCGATTCCGCCCGCCGGCGTCTGCATCTTCAAGAACCACGAC
>JBBQNP010000053.1:0-28507 GCA_038330085.1 Planctomycetota bacterium
CGTGACGAGCGCCTCGATGCACTCAGGATCGATGTTCCACGTCGTCGGATGGACGTCGGCGAAGATCGGCGTGGCTCCCTGATACACGACCGCGAGCGCGGTCGAGACGTACGTGAGCACGGGCACGATCACTTCGTCGCCGGGCACGAGTCCGAGCGCCGACATCGACGCGTGCAGCGCGCCGGTTCCAGACGACGTCGCGATCGCGTGTCGGCTGCCGAGACGATCGGCGAGCTCGCGCTCGAAGCGCGCGACCTTTCCGCCGTCGAACGTCGCTGCCTGGTGGCGCATCAGGCGGCGGATCTCAGCGCGCTCGTGACGCGAGAATGGCTTCGGAGAAGGGAACGGCACGCGCCTCACGGGCCAGCCGCCTGCGACCGCCGGCACGTCGGCGCGACCGGCCAGGCTGCGCGCGATCTCGTACGCGAACTGCGCGGCATCCAGCGCCGGACGGATCCACGGCGCGTGCTGGTTCTGCTTCAACCAGCTCGACTTCCCGGATGTCGACCTGCTCATCAGCCGTCCAGCGCCCCGGACGTGGTCGGTTCGGGAACGACCTCGGGATAGAAGTGTCCGCTCGCGTACTTGCGCGGTCCGCGCAGGGCCATCTCGCGCAGCACGTCTCCACGGACCAAGCCCGCGTCGATGTGGTTCGAAGGGTTTTCGTGCAGCCTGTGGTAACGAAGGATCGTCGCCCCGAACACGACGCGCTCGCGGCCCGCGTGCACCCGGCTGCCGAAGTGCAAGCAACGCGACAGGTCGATCAGCGCCGCACTGCCCGGCTCGCCGGTGACGCGCACGAGCTCGGTGGGGTCGCAGTGCCGAAAGACCTCTTCGTCGGTGAACGTCGTCGTCCTGCGCACGGGCCGGCCCGCGCTTCGCAACGCCGCGAGAACACGCGCGCTCGTTTCGGCGGGCAGGAACGTGAGCGGCCCCTCCTCGACGCTCGTCGTGCGCACGTTGAGATACAACTTGAGCTGGCAGTAGTCGTCGTTGTCGACGTGGAAGCGCTGGAAGTACACGGGCTCGGTCGCATCCGGCAGGTGGAACGAGATCGCGATCGAGATGCGCGCCAGGTACGGCACGGTGTGCAAGTACCGGATCGACGGCAGCAGCAATCGATTCTGCAAAACGAAGCGCACGAGCGTCGGGTCGCGCTGCAGCAGCGGATCCGAGACGAGGTCCGCCACGAGCCGCGGCTTGTCGGGTCGCCTCGAGCGCGCAGGCTCGAGGTGATCGCGCGCACGATCGAGTTCGCGTTCGCACGCGGCGAGCAACGCGTCGGTCCCCTCGAGTTCCCCGGGAGCGAACTGGGCGTAGCCGGTGCGGGGATCGACGACGTGCAGCGCTGCTGCGTCACGCAGGGCGATTCGAGCGGCGCTCCGGCGTCGGAACCACTCCACAGGCTCGGTCGCGAACCGCCAGGCTTGCACGCATCGTCGGCCGGGGATCGTGTGGCGCCACTCGCGCAACGCCTGCCGGGCCGAGGGAGGTGATCCCGCTTCGGTGCTCACTGCCGGTGGCTCATCGTGTTCTGGATGTCGCCCACGGCGCGCACGTGCAGCGCCGACGCGAGCTTCCAGAATCGTATACGCATCCGGCCGGCGCGGCGATGCGGCCTCGAACGCCCGCATCGAATGACCCCGCGTCGAATGTCGACGCATTGAATGTCGACGCGTGCTTCGATCCGTGCCGTTTCAAGCGAGGTCCTCGCGGTTCGGGGCCGGCGGAAACGACAGCGCCGCGCCCCGGAACGATCCGGGACGCGGCGCTTTGGAGGATGGGAAGGAGATCAGGTCGCGGCTTCGGCGGTCTCTTCCTTCGGCGTGCGCTCGACCAGCTCGAAGATCACGCGTTGGCCGTTGTCGCCCAGGCGCGGCTTCGAGAGGTGCAGGATGCGGCAATAGCCGCCCGGTCGCGATGCGAAGCGCGGCCCGATCGTGTCGAAGAGCTTGCTGCTCGTCACCTTGTCACGCAGAGCAGCGAAGACCTGCCGGCGCGTGGCCTGGTTGTCGACCTTCGAGATGGTGATCAGCTTCTCGACGAACGGCTTCACGACCTTGGCCTTCGCGGGCGTCGTCACGATGCGTTCGTGCAGGATCAGGGAGTTCGCCATGTTCTTCATCATGGCGATGCGGTGGCTGGTGGTACGTCCCAGCCGGTTTCCGGCACAACGGTGTCTCATCGGAGGATCTCTGTGATTCGGTCGATCAAGTGTCGGTCGAGGGAGGGTCAGTGTATCAGCAGGGAGCGGGCTCTGATCAGGCTGGCGGCGGCGAGTCGCGCCGCCGCGGCGCCGCCGCGGCATGGCCGTCTAGGCCATGCCCAGTCCAAGCCCGCGCTCCGCGAGCTTGTTCTTGATCTCGGTCAGGCTGGTCTTGCCCAGGTTCTTGAGGTTCATGACCTCGTTCTCGGAGAGGCGCACGAGGTCCCGCAGCGTCTGCAGGTTCGCGCCGTCGAGGCAGTTGCGCGCGCGCACCGACAGCTCGAGTTCGCTGATCGGGCTCGAGAGCAGCTTGTTCAGCTCCGACGTCTCGCGGTTCTTCTGGTTGAACTCCGACGTCGTCGGATCCTCGATCACCGGGTGCTCGTCGCGGCTCTGGTCGTAGAGCACGAAGGGGTTGAGGTGCTTGCGGTAGATCTTGGCCGCTTCGACGAGCGCGAGCTCGGGGGTGACGGTGCCGTCGGACCAGATCTCGAGGATGAGGCGGTCATAGTTCGTGAGCTTGCCCACGCGCGTCGCTTCGATCGAGTAGCGCACGCGGTGCACCGGCGAGAAGATCGAGTCGGTCGGGATCGTTCCGAGCGGCTGGTACTCGGAGGTGTTGTCTTCGGCGGGTACGTAGCCGCGGCCCTTCTTGATGACCATCTCGATCGAGAGCGGACGGTCCATCGTCACGGTCGCGATGTGCATCTCGGGGTTCGCGATGCGCGCGTCGCCGTCGCAGATGACGTCGGCGCCGGTGATCACGCCTTTGCCGGTCTTTTGGATGCGGCACTTGAGGTCGCCCTGGCCTTCGTACTGGATGCGCAGGCGCTTCAAGTTGAGGATCAGGTCGGTGACGTCCTCGTAGACGCCTTCGAGCGCGTCGAACTCGTGGTTCGCGCCTTCGATCTTCACGGAGGCGAGCGCGGTGCCCTCGATCGAGGAGAGCAGGACGCGACGGAGACCGTTGCCGATCGTGTGACCGAAGCCGCGTTCGAAGGGCTCGATCAGGAAGCGGCCGTAGGTGGAGGTGAGGGTGTCGGGGTCGGGCTGCACCTTGCTCGGCAGCTCGAAGTTACGCCAGCGGATACGCATGGATGAGTCAGTCCTTGGATGAGACAGGGCCAAGAGGGTCGGGAGGCAGCGGTCAACGCCAAGAACCGTTTCGAGGCAGCAGCTCCCGGTGTCTCGGACGGGAGGCGGCGGTCTCAATCTGCAGTTCGAGGCGTGGTCAGTGAGGGAGGGGGCGGAGGGGTGAGGAGGATAGGACAGGGTGGGCGGAGGTCACCGGGAACGCGGAGCGGGCGCAATCAAGCTGGTCGCGCTTCGCGCTCCGGAACAGCTCATCATCGAGCTGTTGTCCAAGTCAGGCAGCGCGAGTACGCGATGCCTTACTTGGAGCACAGCTCGATAATGAGCTGTTCCTGAATGGGGTGCGGCACGTCTTCCCTACGCGGGACGCTGACCATGCGGCTCGAGAGCGTGTCGGGCGTGACTTCGATCCAACCGGGGACCGGCTGGCTCTTGTTCACTTCCACCGCTTCCGAAACCATCTTGCGCGTGTTCTCGGCGGTACCCGGCGCGACCACGTCGCCCGGTCGCATCTGGAACGAGCACACGTCGACCTTGCGGTTGTTCACGCGGAAGTGCCCGTGGTTGATCATCTGGCGCGCGTGGTTGCGCGACAGCGCCAAGCCGCTCGACACGACGACGTTGTCGAGACGACGCTCGAGCAGGACCATCAGGTTCTCACCCGTGTTGCCCTTCAAGCGCTCGGCCTCGTGGAAGTAGAGCTTGAACTGCTTCTCCCCCACGCCGTAGATGCGCTTGAGCTTTTGCTTCTCGCGCAGACGGACGCCGTACTCCGTCACCTTGGCGCGCTTCTGAGCGTGCACTCCGGGCGGATAGTCACGGCGTGAGACGGCGCACTTCTCGGTGAAGCAGCGCTGACCCTTGAGGAAGAGCTTCATGCCCTCGCGGCGGCAGAGCTTGCACTTGGTATCGGTGATTCTCGACATGATCTGGTTCTCTTTGGGCTTGTTCTATGACGGCCTAGTGCAGCCCTAGACGCGACGACGCTTGCGAGCGCGGCAACCATTGTGCGGGAGCGGTGTCACGTCCTCGATCGACACGACGCGCAGACCGGAATTCGCGAGCGCGCGCACGGCGGACTCGCGGCCCGAGCCGGCGCCCTTCACGCGGACTTCGACTTCGCGCACACCGAGACGCATCGCGCTCGCTGCCGCTTTTTCTGCAGCGCGCTGCGCACCGAACGGCGTGCTCTTGCGCGTGCCCTTGAAGCCGACCTGACCGGCCGAGCCGGTCGCGACGACTTCGCCGTTCGTCGACGTGATCGTGACGAGCGTGTTGTTGAAGCTCGCCTTGACGTGAACGACGCCCTTCGAGCTGATCTTCTTGATCTTCTTCTTGACGGCTTTGCCCACGTTACTTCATCCCCTTCACGGACTTCTTCCCAGCGACCGTCTTGCGCGGACCCTTGCGCGTGCGCGCGTTGGTGCGCGTGCGCTGGCCGCGCACCGGCAGGCCGCGCCGGTGGCGCATCCCGCGGTAGCAACCGATGTCGCGCAGACGGCCGATGGCGGCTGCGACCTGGCGGCGGAGCGTGCCCTCGACCGCGTACTCCTTCTGCAGGTAGTTGGCGAGGTTGGCGACCTGTTCTTCCGTCAGATCGCGCGAGCGCATTCCGCGGTCGAGCTTGAGGTGATCGCACACCTTGAGCGAGGTCGTCTTGCCCACACCGTAGATGTAGGTCAGCGCGATCTCGAGGCGCTTGTTGGGGGGGATGTCGACTCCGATGACACGCGGCATTGCTGGTTGGCTCCGTCTTCGTCTCTTAGTGCTGTGTGCTTGTGTGCGTGGTTCTGACCGGCAAGCCGATCAGCGACCCTGACGCTGCTTGTGGCGCGGCTCCGAGCAGATGACCCGCACGGTGCCACGACGTCGAATGATCTTGCAGTTCACGCACATGCGGCGAACGCTGCTTCGTACTTTCATCAATCGTCTCGCTTTCGCCGCTCGCCGCGGCAGATGATGCGACCCTTGGTCAGGTCGTAGGGCGACATCTCGACCGTGATCTTGTCGCCGGGCAGGATGCGGATGTAGTGCATGCGCATCTTCCCGCTCACGTGAGCCAGGATTTCGTGGCCCGACTCGAGCTTCGCACGGAAGCGCGCGTTCGGCAGCGCTTCGGTCACGAGCGCCTCCACGGTGATCGGTTCCTCTTTGGCCATCAGCGACACTCCAGCCCCGTCGTGGCTTTTTTGAGGTCCGCGAAGACCAGGTCCGGATTGCGGTTGCCGTCGATGTCCTGCAGCACGCCGGCGAGCTTGTAGTGCGCTTCGAGCGGGAGGGTCTGATCGCGGTACGTGGTCATGCGCTTCTTGACGACGTCCAAGGAATCGTCCGTGCGCTGCACGAGTTCGGTGCTGCACTTGTCGCAGCGACCCTCGACGCGTGGGGCTGAGTTCTTGACGTGGTGGATGTTGCCGCACTTGGGGCACGTGCGCCGACCGGTGAGGCGCTCGACGAGAACGTTCTCGGGGACCTTCAAGTGGATCGCGCACACGGAGGCACCGGATGCAGCGAGACGCGCATCGAGTGCTTCGGCTTGCGGGATCGTGCGCGGGAAACCATCCAACAGATAACCCTGCTTCGCATCGGGACGCGACACGCGCTCGAACAACATGTCGAGCACGAGGTCATCGGGCACGAGCTTGCCGGAATCCATGAACGTCTGTGCGCGCTTGCCGAGCTCTGTTCCCTGCGTGCGGTTCTCGCGCAGGATGTCGCCCGTCGAAACGTGCGGCAGACCCAGCTCCTTGGAGAGCCGGGTCGCCTGAGTGCCCTTTCCGCCTCCCGGCGGACCGAGCAGGATGATCACGCGCGCGCTCACTTGGCCTCGCTCCTGCCGCCGCGAGTCCATCCGGCGCCGGACTGCTTCATGAAGCCGTCGTAGTTGCGCATCACGAGCTGTGCGTTGAGGCGGTCGACGAGGTCGAGCGCGACACCGACGACGATCAGCACCGAAGTGCCGCCCAGGAAGTAGCGCATGTCCTGCGGCAGCGAAGAGCTCTTGGTCACGAACGCGGGTGCGATCGCGATCAACGCGAGGAACGCCGCGCCGGCGAGCGTGATGCGCGTCAGCACGCTCGAGAGGAATTCGGCCGTCTTCTGACCCGGACGGATGCCGGGGATGAACGAACCGTGCTCGCGCAGGTTATCGGCGATCTCCGCGGGCTGGAACATCAAGCGGTTCCAGAAGAAGCAGAAGAAGAACACCAGCGAGACATACAGGACGACGTGCACGAAACCCGTCGGGGTGCTGAAGATGTCCTTGATGTCCGACCAGTTGAGCCACTGGAAGATCAGCGCCGGCACGATGAAGATCACCGACGCGAACACGATCGGCATGACGCCCGCCATGTTGACCTTGAGCGGCAGGAAGTGGCGGTTCGTCGCCATCTGACCCTGCGGCCCGCGGACGAGTCGCGCGTACTGGATCGGGATGCGGCGGGTGCCCTTGTGGATGAACACGACGACCAGCACGGTCACGATCCAGATGCCCGAGAGGAACAGGAGCGTCTGCCAGAACTCCGAGCCGTCGCCCGTCGACAAGCGGTGCATCGCGACCGGGATGCGCGCCACGATGCCGGCCATGATGATCAGCGACGCGCCGTTGCCCACGCCGAACTCGGTGATGAGCTCGCCGATCCACATCACGAACAGCGCACCCGCGAGGAGCGACACCACCACGATCAGCCCCAGCAGGAACGTGTGGTCCCGCATGTCCGGCTGAATCATGTTCGTGTTCTTCAGGAACACGCCGGTGAAGATGAACAAGCCCTGGATGATCGCGATCGGCACGACGGCCAGACGCGTCCACTGGTTGATCTTCTTCTGGCCCGCGGCACCTTCCTTCTGGATGGCTTCGATCGCGGGAGACACCTTCGTCAGCATCGAGAAAATGATCGACGCCGAGATGTAGGGCATGATCCCGAGCGAGAAGATCGTCGTCTCGCCGATCGCGCCGCCCGAGAACGCGCTCATCAGTCCGAACAGCGAGCCCTGGTCCTTTTGCGACAGCAGGAACTCGGGGCTCATCCCCGGGATCGGGACCTGGAACCCGAAACGGTACGCGAGCAGCAGGAGCAGCGTGTTGACGATGCTCTGCCGCGTCTGCGGAACCTTGAGGAGTTGGACGAAGGAGTTCATTGCAGGTTCTGGACGGCGGCGATCAAGTCGTCGCTGCCGGTTCGGCCGGGACTTCGCGTCCCTGCGAGTCGATCACGACGACGGTGCCGCCGGCGGCCTGGATCTTCTCCACGGCCGACTTGGTGAACTTCTGAGCGCGCACGGTGAGCTTCTTCTCGAGCTTGCCGTTGCCGAGCACCTTGAAGAGCGGCGATTCGCGGCTCGTCAGACCGCGCGCGAGCACGGTGTCGAGATCCACCGTCGCGCCGTCGTCGAACGCTGAAAGCGCTTCGACGTTGACCGTCGTGTAGTCGGTGCGGAAGCGCGCGTTCGTGAAACCGCGCTTGGGCACGCGGCGGTAGATCGGCATCTGACCGCCTTCGTAACCGGGACGGCGGCTCGTGCCCGAGCGCTGGCCCCAGCCCTTGTGACCGCGACCGGACGTCTTGCCCAGACCGCTGCCGACGCCGCGGCCGATGCGGCGGCGGTCGGGGTAGCGGATCCCGAGCTTCGTGACTGATTTGAGGTCCATGTGTTCCTTGTTGCGCGATGTTCTGGGTCAGGCGCGGTCTTGTTCAGGCACTCAGAGTTGCACGCCACGCAAGTGGGCGACGTGTTCCGCGGTGCGCAGGAGCGACAACGCGTGCAGCGTCGCCTTGACCAGGTTGATCGGGTTCGTCGAGCCGTACGACTTGGTCAGGATGTCCTTGACGCCCGCCATCTCGCACACCGCGCGCACCGACGGGCAGGCGATGATGCCCGTGCCGGGCGAAGCGGGAAGCATGCGCACCATCGCGCTGCAGTACATGCCCTGGACTTCGTGGGGGATCGTGTTCGTGCGCGTGAGCGGCACGCGCATCAGGTGCTTGCGCCCGTCGCGCGCGGCCTTCTCGATCGCGCCGGGAACTTGGCGCGCCTTGCCGAAGCCGTAGCCGACGATGCCGGACTTGTTGCCCGATACCGACAGCGCGGAGAACGAGAAACGGCGACCGCCCTTCACCACAGCGGCGGAGCGGTTGACCTTCACGAGCGATTCCGTGATGTCGTTGACCTCCTCGATTTCCATGCCGTCGAGGAATCGGATGCGGGGCTTCATGATGTCTCGTTCGTGTGCGTGGCTAGTGGGATCGGGGAGGAATGAAAACGGATGTCGTCGAGGTCGTGTTTCGTGAGCGGCGATTCGGTGATCAGCTCGAGCAGCATGCAGGAGATCAGAACTTGAGGCCGCCTTCGCGCGCCGCGTCGGCCAGCGCCTTGACGCGACCGTGGTAGCGCGTGGAGCCGCGGTCGAACACCACGGCCACGATGCCCTGTTCCTTGGCCTTGCGCGCGATCTCCGCGCCGATGACCTTGGCACGATCGGTCTTGGTCTTGCCCTTGAGCGCGTCCCCCATCGACTTGGCGGTGCTCGTCGCGTGCGCGAGCGTCTTGCCCTTCATGTCGTCGATGATCTGCGCGGCGATGTGCTTGCTCGAGCGCGACACCGACAGACGCGGCAAGCTCGACGTCGTGCGAATGTGCGAACGCACGGACAGCGCGCGACGTGCGCGGCGTTTCTGCTTGATGAACGTGCTTCTCATGGGGCGTTACCGGATCGAGGAGTGCTTTGGGAATCGAGGCTCTGACGTTGCGTGACGGCGGATCGCGAAGATCAGCTTCCGAAGCTCTTGCCGGCCTTGCGGCGGACGACTTCGTCTTTGTATCGGATGCCTTTGCCCTTGTAGGGCTCGGGCGGACGGCGCTTGCGGATCGTGGCGGCGAGGTGGCCGACGGCCTGCTTGTCCGCGCCGGTGATGGTGATGTTGGTCGGATCGGGCGTCACGACGGTGATGCCCTTGGGCACGTCGATCACCACCGGCTTGTTGTAGCCGACGTTGAGCGTGATCTTCGTGCCGGCAGCGGCCGCGTTCCAGCCGACGCCCTGGATCTCGAGCTTGCGCTCGAAGCCCTTCGTCACGCCCGCGACCATGTTCGCGAGGAGCGCGCGCGTCATGCCGTAATAGGCGCGCGTGGTGCGCACTTCCGGGTTGCCGACGACCTTGACCTGCGCAGAGCCGGACGCGACGTCGATGTCGATCTCGGGGCGCAGTTCGAGCTTGAGCTCGCCCTTCGGTCCTTTGACCGTGACGTTGCGGCTCTGGTCCTTGGTGACCGTCACGCCTGAGGGCAGGGTGACGGGCTGTTTTCCGATGCGGGACATGGTTCGGCTCAGTTGTGCTGCGTATGCGGAAGGGTTGTGCTGCGTATGCGAAAGGGTGGTGCTGCGTGCAGTGAGGGTCAGACTCAGGCTTCGCGACGGCTCAGTAGACGCGGCAGAGGACTTCGCCGCCGAGGTTTTCCGCGCGCGCCCGGCGGTCCGAGCGGATGCCCTTGGGGGTCGAGAGGATGTGGATGCCCAAACCGCGCAGCACGGGCTTCAGCTCGGTGGCCTTCGCATAGACGCGCTTGCCAGGCTTGCTGATGCGCTCGATCTTCTGGATCACGGTCTCGCCCTGTTCGCCGTACTTGAGCGACAGCACGAGTTGGCTCGCGGGCTGGCCGGGTTCGACGGTGACGTTCGAGATGAACCCCTCCTCCTGGAGGATGTGCGCGATGCCGAGCTTCAACAGCGACGCAGGCATCGTCACCGTCTTGGCGTGGATCGTGTTCGCGTTGCGGATGCGCGTCATCATGTCTGCGATCGGATCGGTCATCATGATTGAAAGCTCCTGATCACCACGACGCCTTGCGCATGCCCGGGATCTCGCCCTTGTGCGCCATGCTGCGCAGGCAGATGCGGCAGATGCCGAACTTCTTGTAGACGGCCCGCGCGCGCCCGCAGATCGTGCAGCGCGTGTAGCCGCGCACCTTGAACTTCGGCTTGCGCTGGGACTTGATGATCCACGTGGTCTTGGCCATGGGCGGGTGTGGGTCTCGTTCGTTCTCGTTCCGGTGGATTGGGTGGCGTTGTTCGTCGGCTGGGTGAGCGGATCAGCCGGCCTTGGTCTTCGCGATCTTCTGCTCGCGGACCTGGAAGGGCATGCCGAGCTCCTTGAGCAGCGCGTAGCCTTGCTCGTCATTCTGCGCGGTCGTCACGAACGTGATGTCCATGCCCTGCGTGAACTCGATCTTGTCGAAGTCGACCTCGGGGAAGACGCTCTGCTCGGACAGGCCCATCGTGTAGTTGCCGCGGCCGTCGAGCTTGTCCTTCACGCCGCGGAAGTCGCGGATACGCGGGAGGACGACGGAAATGAGTCGGTCGGCGAACTCCCACATGCGCCGCTCGCGCAGCGTCACCGCGCACGCGATCGGCATCTTCTCGCGCAGCTTGAAGCCCGAAATGGCCTTCTTGGCGAGCCGCACCGTCGGGCGCTGGCCGGTGATCGTCGCGAGTTCCCTCACCGCGGTGTCGACGCGGCTCTTGTTCTCGACGGCGCCGTTCACGCCCATGTTGATCACGATCTTCGTGAGGCGCGGGACGGCCATGTCGTTCGTGATCTTGAAGCGCTCCTTGAGGCGCGGCTTCACTTCGCTGTCGTACTTCTCCTTGAGGCGTGCGGGCGTGGTCGGCACAGGTGCTGCCGGTTCATCGTCCTTCTTTTCCTTCTGCTCCTTGGCTTTGGCCTTGGCGATCTTCTTGGCCTCGCCTTCTTGCTTCGCCTTGGACGCAGAAGCCTGCTTCTCCTGGTTGCCCTTGACGTCCTTGGCGGCGTCCTTGTCCTTGTCCTTGTCGGTTGCCATCTCTCAGCCCTTCTTCTTCTTCGCGGCGCTCTTCTTCGGCGCGGCATCGGCGCGTCGGCGCACACCCTTGCCGGTCTTCTCGTCGAGCAACATCACGTTGCTCGCGTGGATCGCAACCTCGAGTTGGACGCGCTCGCCCTTGGGGTTCTGTTGGTTGGGCTTCCTGTGCTTCCAGCGCATGTTCACGCCTTCGACGACGACCCGGCCCTTCTCACGATTGACTTCCCTGATCGCGCCCGTCTTGCCGCGGTCGTTGCCGGCGATGACGATGACGTTGTCGCCCTTCTTGATCTTCATCAGACCACTTCCTGTGCGAGCGAGATGATCTTCATGAAGTTGCGGTCGCGCAGCTCGCGCGCGACGGCGCCGAAGATGCGTGTGCCTTTGGGGTTGTTGTCGGCGTCGACGAACACGAGCGCGTTCTGGTCGAAGCGCACGTAGGAGCCGTCGGCGCGGCGCGTGTTCTTCCTGACGCGCACGATCACGCCCTTCGCCACGGATCCGGCCTTCAGCTCGGAACCGGGCAGCGCCTTCTTGACCGAGACGACGATGACGTCGCCCAGTCCGGCCGTACGGCGGTGCGTGCCGCCGAGGACCTTGATGCACTGCACGAGCTTCGCGCCGGTGTTGTCGGCGACGTCGAGGAACGTTTGCATCTGGATCATGCGTCACCCCCACTTTGCTTCGAGGCGCTCTGCTTGGATGCACCTTGCTTCGAGGCACCCTGGATCGAGGCAACCTGGCCCGGGGCCGCCGCGACCTGACCTTCGACGTCGAACTCGACGGCTTCGACCAGGCGCGACTTCTCGAGGATGCGCACGAGGCGCCAGCGCTTCGTCTTCGAGATCGGCCGGCAGGCCATGATCTCGACGCGGTCGCCCTTGCGTGCTTCGCCCGACTCGTCGTGAGCGTGGTACTTCTTCGCCTTGCGGACGAACTTGCCGTACTTGGCGTGCTTGTAGGTGCGCTCGACCTCAACGGTGATGGTCTTCGCCATCGCGTTGCTGGTCACCTTGCCCTCGAGGGCGCGGCGGACGCTACGGTCGACGTTCGTTCCGCTCTCAGCGCCTGTTCCGCTCTCAGCGGTAGTGGTGGTTCCTTTGGCGGTCATGTTCTCTAGCTCGGCTGCTGGCCGCGAACGCCGGTCTTGCGTTCGTGAACGATGGTGTTGATGCGGGCGATTTCACGGCGCAGCACGGCGATGCGCGAAGGGTTCGACAAGCTCTGCGTCTTCGACTTGAAGCGCATCTCGAAGAGCTCCTTCTTGGCCTTCTCGAGCTCGTAGCCGAGCTCGTGATCGGTCTTGCCGCGGATCTCGTTGGTCTTCATGTCTGGTGCAGGGGCTTGATCGTGTGTCTTGGCTGGGTCGTTCGGATCACGTCGTCGGCAGACGGCGGATCATCTTGACCTTGATGGGCATCTTGTGAGCGACGCGCTTGAAGGCCATTTTCGCCTTCTCTTCCGTCACGCCGCCAATTTCGTAGAGGACGGTGCCGGGCTTGATCTCCGCCGCCCAGAACTCGACTTCACCCTTGCCCGATCCCATGCGCACTTCGGCGGGCTTGCTCGAGACGGGCTTGTGCGGGAACACGCGGATCCACACGCGCGCGGTGCCGCCCGTCGCGCGACCTGCGGCGACGCGACCGGCTTCGATCTGCCGGCCCGAAAGCCAGCAATAGTCCATCGACTGCAGACCGTAGTCGCCGAACGCGACGCGGTTGCCGCGCGTGGCGTTGCCCTTCATGCGGCCGCGGTGGACCTTGCGGAACTTCGTCCGCTTCGGCATCAGTGCCATGTCAGGACTCCCTGTTTCCCTGCGAACCGCCGCGATCACCGCCACGGTCACCGCGATCACCGCGCGGACCACCACGGTTGAAGCGCGGACGATCGCCGCCACCACCGCCGCCGCGCGGAGCCGGACCGGCGCCCTGCGCCTTGAAGTCGATGAACTTGCCGCGCTCGATGTCGCCCTTGTAGATCCAGACCTTGACGCCGATCGCGCCGTAGGTCGTGAACGCTGTCGCGGTTCCGTAGTCGACGTGCGCTTGCAACGTCGAGAGCGGCACGCGGCCTTCGCGCTCCTTGCTCTGGCGCGCCATTTCCGCGCCGCCCAGACGCCCGTTGAGCTCGATCTTCACGCCCTTCGCGCCGGCTTGCAGCGTCGTCTGCATCGCGCGCTTGGTCGCGCGGCGGAACGCCATGCGCTTCTCGAGCGCTTCGGCAACCACTTCGGCGACGAGCTTGCTCTCGAGCTCGGGGCGCTTGACCTCGTGCAGCGTCAGGTGGCACGTCGTGCCCGTGATCTTCTGGAGGTCCTTCTTGAGCTCCTCGACGCGCACACCCTTGCGTCCGACGAGGACGCCGGGACGAGCGGTGTAGATGATGACGTTGACCGCGTCGCTCGTGCGCTCGATCTCGATGCGCGGAATCCCGGCCGAGCCGAATTCCTTCTGCACGTGCTTACGGATCTTGCTGTCCTGCAGGAGCAGGCGAGCGAAGTCCTTCTTCGTGGCATACCAGCGCGAACGCCAGGGCTCGATGGTGCCCAGGCGAAAGCCGGTCGGATGGATCTTTTGTCCCATGGTGGATGAAGCCCTCAGGCTTGCTTGCTCTTCCCCTTGCGCGGCGAGGCTGATTCGCCGCCTTGGTTCTTTTTCGTCGGGCCCTGACCCTTGCGCTTCTGCTCGGCTTGTTGCGCGATCGCGGTTTCGTCCGCCTTGGCGCCGCTCTTCGCGCGACGCTTGCGACCGCCGCCCTCAGGCGACTCTTCCGCGAGCTCGCGCACCTTGATCGTCAGGTGCGAAAGGCGCTTGGCGAACGGCATCGCGCGGCCTTGCGGACCCGGTCGGAAGCGCATGCGGTCGTTGAGCAGCGGGCCGACGTCGGCGCGCGCTTCGCTGATGATGAGACGGTTGACGTTCACGGCCTCGTCGAGGCTCGCGTTCGCGACGGCCGAGCGCACGACCTTCAGGTAGAAAGCTGCACCACGGTTCGGCGTGAACTGCAGGATCTCGATCGCCTCGTTGACGCCGCGCCCGCGGATCAGGTCGGCGATGCGTCCGGCCTTGCGCGAGGTCAGGCGCGCGAAGCGGTGCTTCGCGATGAACTCCACGTGTTCGGGAGCGGCTGTTTTTGTGCGGGCGCTCACGGCGATTCTCCGGGCTTCGACATTTCTTTCTTGTTGGTGTGGCCACGGAACACGCGGGTCACGGCGAACTCGCCGAGCTTGTGACCGACCATGTCTTCCGTGACGTACACCTTCAGGTGCGTCTTGCCGTTGTGCACCATGAACGTGTGCCCGATGAAATCAGGCGGAATGGTGCTGCGCCTCGACCAGGTCTTGATCGGGTTCTTCGTGCCCTTCTTGATCTCGGCGTTCACCTTTTTCCAAAGGTGCTCGTCGATGAAGGGTCCTTTCTTGACGCTACGTCCCATGTGAAGTCAGTCCCCGCTCAGGTTTGGTGCGGGCCGGGCTTGCGGCGACGCATGATGAACTTGTTGGTCGGGTGGTTCTTGCGGCGTGTCTTGCCGCCCTTGGCGAGCACGGCCGACGGTGAACACGGATGGCGTCCGCCCGCGGTGCGACCTTCGCCGCCGCCCATGGGGTGGTCGACCGGGTTCATCGCGGTACCGCGCACGACCGGTCGGTGACCCATGTGACGCTTGCGACCGGCCTTGCCGAGCTTGACGTTCTGGTGGTCGGTGTTGCCGATGCGACCGATCGTCGCGCGGCAGGTGATGTGGATGCGACGCAACTCGCCCGAAGCGAGTTGCACGATCGCGTAGTCGCCTTCGCGCGCGGTGAGCTGCGCGACCGAGCCGGCCGAGCGGCACAGTTGGCCGCCCTTGCCCGGGCGCATTTCGATGTTGTGGATCTCGAGGCCGACCGGGATCTCCGACAGCGTCATCGAGTTGCCGACGAGCGGATCGGAGCCCGTGCCCGAGCGCACGGTCGAGCCGGGCACGAGGCCCAGCGGCGCGATGATGTAGCGCTTCTCGCCGTCCGCGTAGTGCAGGAGCGCGATGTTCGCGGTGCGGTTCGGGTCGTACTGGATCGAGTCGACCTTGGCCGGGACGCCGTCCTTGTCGCGCAGGAAGTCGATCAAGCGGTAGTTGCGCTTGTTGCCGCCCCCGCGGTGACGCCGCGTGAGGTGACCGTGGTTGTTGCGCCCGCCGGTGCGGTGCTTGCCTTCGATCAGGCTGCGCTCGGGCGTCGACTTGGTGATCTCGCTGTAGTCGAGCACCGTGCCGAAGCGGCGACCGGGCGATGTGGGTCTGTAGCTCTTGATGGCCATGGGAGTGTGGGAGCGGGATCGGTGGTCGGGGGCGTGTCAGCGTGTCAGAGGATCGGAGAGTGCGTTTGTGCGTTCGGTTTGGCGGTCAGAATTATGTTGGAGCGGCGAGCCGCGCCGCTCAGAGAGCCGCGCCGCTCGCGCTCAGAGCAGTTCGATAGTGTCCCCATGCTTCAACACGACCATCGCCTTCTTCCAGGCGGGCGTGTGTCCAGCGACGTATCCGCGACGCTTGACCTTGGGCATGACGCGCAGCGTGTTCACGCTCAGCACCTTGACCTCGAAGAGGCGCTCGACAGCACCCCGGATCTCGACCTTGTTGGCGTCGATCGGCACGCGGAAGGTGTAGGCGTTGCGCTTGTTCTGGTCGTCGGTGCCCTTCTCGGTGAGGACCGGCGCTTGAATGATGTGGTACAGGCGATCGAGGCTGGTCATGCGTCACCTTGCTTGGGCTTCGCCTGCTTCGTGGACTTGCTTTCCGTCTTCGTCGCTCCAGCCTTGCGCGCGGCCTTCGGCGCCTTCTCTTTGCCAAGTGCCTTCGCGCTGGCCGCCTTCGCGACCTTGCCACGGGCCACCTTCTTCGAAGGCTTCGTCTCCGCGTCCGTGTCGGACTCGTGCGCGGCCTTGGTCTCCTTGCGCTGCGACTTGCTCGCACGGTGCTCGGCTCCGCTGCCGACCCGCTCTGCCAAGGAGTCGAGCGCGGCCCTCTCGGCCACGATCAAGCCACCCGAGACGACGTCGAGTGCGTTGAGCTCGGCCGCCGTGCGCACGTTGATGTTCTGGAAGTTGCGGAACGACTTCCACAGCGCGACGCTGGGCTCATTGATCACGAGCAGCGCACGCTTGGGAGCGCCGAGATCGGCGAGCATCTTGCGCGCGGCCTTCGACGAGGGCGCGCTGACCGACGGCATCTCGGCGACGACGAGCTCTTCGTCCTTGATCTTGCCGGCGATCGCCGAGCGCAGCGCGACCCGACGCATCTGCGCGGGCATCTGCCAGCCGTGATCGCGCGGAACCGGCCCGAAGACCGTTCCACCCTTGCGCCAGATCGGCGACTTCTTGTCGCCTGCGCGCGCACGACCGGTGTGCTTCTGCTTCCACGGCTTGGCGTGGGAGCCGTGGACTTCGGCGCGCGTCTTCGTCTTGGCGGTGCCGAGGCGCTTGTTGGCCTGGTACATGACGACCGCGTCCTTGAGGAGACGGTGCATGACCTTCCCACCAAAGGGCTCGGCGTCGTATTCGACGTGGGCTTTCTTACCGCCCGTATAGCTTGCGACCTTCATGATCAGTGCTTACCGGGCTTGCCGGCCTTCGCAGCCTTGCCGACCGGAGCCGGGGCGACCTTCTTGACACCCGTCTTGGCCGACTGGACCTGGACGTAGCCGTTGTTCGGGCCGGCGACGGCGCCCTTGAGGTAGAGCAGGTTTCGCGCGCCGTCGACCTGCATGACGATCAGGTTCTTCGAGGTCTCGCGCGAGGCGCCGTAGTGGCCGCCCAGTCGCTTGCCCTTGATGACCTTGCCGATGCGCTTGCTGGCCATCGAGCCCGGGTCGCGCACGTTCATACAGCCGTGCGTCTCGGGACCGCGGCTGAAGCCGTGGCGCTTGATGGTGCCGGCGAAACCGCGGCCCTTCATCGTGCCGACCACGTCGACGAGATCGCCGACCTGGAATGCGGTGCACTTGACGACGTCGCCGACCTTGGCGCTCGCCGCGGCCTTGAGTCGCTCCTCGCGCAAGTAGCGCTTGGGTGCGACACCGGCCTTCTTGAATTGCCCGAGCTGCGGCTTGGGTGTGCGCTTGTCGGTGGTGTCGCCAAAGCCGAGCTGAACGGCGTCATAGCCGTTCAACTCCTGCGTGCGCACGTCCGTCACAACGCACGGACCGACTTCGACGACGGTCACTCCCGTGACCGTGCCGTCCTCAGCGAAAAGCTGAGTCATGCCGCGCTTACGTCCTAGGATCAGCGTCATGATCGCTCGAACTCCTGTCTTTGCCGGTTCGACCAGGGAACGTCTCCACAGCGGAGACAATCCAACGCCTGGCCACTCGGCTGCATCCGGCGTCGGCGCCTGCTTCGCAGCAAGCGCTTCGTGTCGGATGCGCGGTGTTCCCCGAGCACCGGCATCGCCGGTGCGCGTATTGGGGTTCACCTTCCTTCGGGGCTGAAAAAGAGCTGCAGAACGTGCCGCACTCCGATCGGAGTGCGTTCCCACGCGCGATGCCGATTGCTCGGGGTTCGCGCGCTCAGGGCCTGGGGTCCGTGTCGTTCGAGACTGTCGTTCGAGAGAATCGCGTTCGAAGCGGAATCAGGCCTTGATGCGGATGTCCACGCCCGCAGGCATGTTGAGGCTGCTCAGAGCGTCGACCGTCTGCGACGTCGGCTCCGAGATGTAGATGAGTCGTTTGTGGGTGCGGATCTCGAACTGCTCGCGCGACTTCTTGTCGATGAACGGCGAGCGCAACACGGTGTAGCGTTCGATGCGCGTCGGCAGCGGGATCGGTCCGGCGACGCGGGCACCCGTGCGCTTGGCGGTTTCCACGATCTCGAGCCCCGATTGATCGAGGGCTTCGTGGTCGTAGGCCTCCATGCGGATTTGGATCTTGTCCTTCATCGGGTGGCGAATCGTCGGTGGTTCGAGGGGTGGGGGGAAAGACGGATGCGTGACATCCCGCCCCGATGCGCGTGAGCGCTCCGGGGAGGAAAGGGCCGAGAACGATAGCAGTGGGTGAAGGGCGCGTCAACGATCCGGAATACACACGCAGCAGAACCTCTGCGTGGGCGAGGCGATCTGCCACTGGAACGCGAGCATTTGCCGCGTGGGCCCCACCATCCGTCGCGTGGTGCCTGGCGCCGGTAGCCGGTATTCCCGGCGACCGGTGCCTGGCACCGCGCGCCATCCCGCTCGACGGAACGGGGATGGAGGCGGGTAGACCAGAGCGTGCATCTCAGAGCGGAGCGGGCGGCGGTGCCAGGCACCGGTCGCCGGGAATACCGGCTACAGGCGCCAGGCACCTCAGTGCCAGACCAGACCGCGCGCCTCGAGTTCCTCTTCGGGCACCCGCCGATGTCCGCTGGGAGACATCGAGAACCCCGCTCTCCCCTGCGAAAGCGAGCGAATCGCCGTCGAGTAGCCGAACATCTTCGAAAGCGCAACTGTGCCCGTCATCGTGCGCAGGCTCCCCTCCGAGCTCATGTCCAGGACCTCGGCCTTGCGTGAGTTGAGGTCGGCCAGGATCCCGCTCGCGAACTCGTTGGGCGTCTGGATTTCGAAGCGCATCCAGGGCTCGAGCAGCGCGATCTCGCTCGGCTCGAGCGCCGCGCGCAACGCCTGCGAAGCCGCCTGAACGAAGCCCATTTCGGCATCCCTACGCGGATCACTCGCGCCCCCCGTCACCCGCAGGCGTGCGTGCACCAAGGTGAACCCGAAACGCGGTCCGTTGTGAGCGTCGAGCAACAAGGCCTCGGCCACAGCGCGTCGAAAAGCGTTCGGCACGGGGCACGAAGCCAGCCATTCGACCGTCGGCTTCTCGGTGGTCGGGTCGGCCAGGACCTCGAGTTCTACCGCGCCGAAGATCTCCTTGGTGCCGGTTGCGCGCTCGACGCGCGAGGCCCCGATGCCGCCGCGCACGACGGCTTCGCGGTAGGCCACACGCGGTTTGCCGGTCGCCGGTTTGACGCGGAATTCGGTCTCGAGGCGGTGCTTCAGGACTTCGAGGTGCAACTCCCCCATCCCGGAGATCAGCCACTGCCCCGTGTCGGCGTCCTCCTTGACGTCGAAGCTCGGGTCCTCGTGGGTGAGACGTGCGAGCGCTTGCGTGAGCTTCTCACGATCGCCCGAATCCGCGGGCTCGATCACGAGCGAGATCACGGGCTCGGGGAACTCGAGGCGTTCGAGCACGATCGGTGCGTCGCGCTCGCACAAAGTGTCACCCGTCGCGGTCTGCTTCAGGCCCGTGAACGCGACGATGTCGCCGGCGGAAGCACGCTCGAGCCCTTCGCCGTGGTTCGCGTGCATCCTCAAGATGCGCGCGATGCGCTCGAGCTTCTTCGTGCGCGGGTTCCACACCTGCGCCCCCGATTCGATGCTGCCCGAATAGATGCGCACGAACGTCAGGTCGCCGTGCGGCAGCACCTGCAGCTTGAAAGCGAGCGCTGCGAACGGTTCTTCCACGCTTACTTTGCGTTGCAAAGCAGCTTCGCTCTCGGGATCGATTCCGGTGACCGGCGGCATGTCGAGCGGCGAGGGCAACCAGTCGACGACCGCGTCGAGCAGCGGCTGGATGCCCGCGTTCTTGAGCGCGACGCCGCACAGCGCGGGCAGGAGGGTGCGCTCGAGAACGCGCTTGCGCAGCGCCGCCACGAGCACGTCGCGCTCGACATCGCGTCCGTCGAGCAGCGCCTGCAGCACGACGTCGTCCTGCTCCGACAGCGCTTCGAGCAGGTCAGCGCGCAGGATTCCGATGTCGTCGCGTATCTCTTCCGGAAGTGGCTCGGCCAAAACACGCGCAGTCCTCGACTTGGCCTCGAAGCGCCACGTGCGCTGGTCGAGCAGATCGACGATGCCTTTGAGCGTGCGGCCCTGTCCCTGGCCCACGGCTTCGAAGATCGGGAACTGGACCGCGATCGAGCGCACGTGCAGTCGTTTTCCGATGTTCGCGACGGTCGCGAGGTAGTCGGCACCCGGCCGGTCGAGCTTGTTCACGAACGCGATCGCGGGGACGTTGTGACGTTGCATCTGTCGCCACACCGTCTCCGACTGCGCTTGCACGCCCATCACCGCGTCGACGACGAGGATCGCGCCATCGAGCACGCGCATCGAGCGCTCGACCTCGATCGTGAAGTCGACGTGTCCCGGCGTGTCGATCAGGTTGATCGCGTGATCGCGCCAAGGCACGCGCGTCGCCGCCGCTGTGATGGTGATGCCACGCTCACGCTCTTCGGGCATCCAGTCGAGCACGGTCGTGCCTTCGTCGACTTCGCCGAAGCGGTGCTCGACGCCGGCGTCGAACAGGATGCGCTCCGACACGGTCGTCTTGCCCGCATCGATGTGGGCCGCGATGCCGATGTTGCGCAGACGCGCGAGGTCCATGCAGGGAAGGTACCCGACTGCTAGGCTGGTCCACATGGAGCGGGCCGACGAACGTTCCACTGGGATTCGCCGACGCGGGCGCGGCGCATGGTTCGGATGGATCGCACTCGTCCTCTCGATCCCGATCGCGGCGGTTTTCGTCGCGCGGGCCTTGGAGGGCCTGATGTGCTGGCCGCGAATGCCCGGAGAGTGGTGGATCACCGGCGTGAGCGCGTTCGCGGGTGGCTTGCTCTTGATATTGAGTTCTATCGGCTTCGCGCACGCCCGCTCGATCCGTTCGGATGCACGCACATTGGGCTGGAGCATCGGGCTCCTGATCCTTGCGGGCGGTGCCTACGCCGTAGAGCTCGCGCTCGACACGCCCGAGCGCGCGGTCCGGAACGCGCAGCCCCTTGTCGACGCGATTCGTCGCTACCAAGCGGACCGCCGTGCGCCGCCCGATCGGCTCGAGAGTCTCGTGCCGAGTTATCTGGCTGAAGTCCCCATTCGGTTCACGAGGACGTTCCAACTGGCTCACTATGATCGCGAGCCTTCGTCCCCTCTCGGCTGGCGGCTCCAGATCGGCGGCTTCCCTGGTTGGAGCGTGGAGATGATGTGGCTCGAGTACGAGCCGGGGATCGAATCGGTCGTGCGGCGGCAATTCGACACTGCCGAGCCGCGTCAGATCGGCAATTGGGTCCTGCACGAGTCTTCGTCCTGACCGCGCCGACGACGCACCACTACCACTTCGTGTGCGCGCGCGTCGAGCCCGACATCGACCTGGGTCGCGTGCTCATCCGGCCGGAGAGCTGGAGCGACAAGATCGCGGGCGCGATCGGTTTCGACGACATCGACTTCGAGGACGTGCAGTTCTCGAAGCGCTACTACGTCAGCGCGTCCGACCGCCGCCAGGCGTACGACCTGATCGACGGGCCGATGATGCGCTACCTGTGCTCGCTCGCCGCGCCGCAGATCGAAACGCGCGGGCGTGAGCTGTTCGTCCACAGGTCGGGTCGCTCGAACGCCCAGAGCTACGCTGCAATGGCTGCGTTCGTCTCGGCGTTCCTGACCCAACTTCCCCGCCCGCTCGTCAACTCCGAGCGCGCGCGGACCGGCCGGCCGGCAGTGCTGGAAGCCGGCAATGCCGCGGCGTCGAGCCGCAAGATCCTCGAAGACTTCGAAAGGTAGATGACTCCATGCCCCTTCTCATCGGCCTCGGTGTTCTCGCACTCCTGTTCGTGCTCGTGATCGTCGCGCTCTACAACGCCCTCGTCGGTGCGCGCGCGCGCGTGCTCGAGTCGTCATCGACCATCGACACGGAGCTGAAGCGGCGTCACGACCTCATCCCCAACCTGGTCGAGACGGTGAAGGGCTACATGTCGCACGAGCGCGAGCTGCTGCAGCGTCTCGTGCAGCTGCGCGAGCAAGCGGAGCACGTTCGTCCGGGTGCGATCAGCGCAGAGCAAGTGAGCGTCGAGGGCGAGTTGCAGAACGCCTTGAGCGGATTACGCGCGCGCTTCGAGGCATATCCCGAGCTCAAGGCATCGGCGAACTTCCAGGCCTTGCAGGGCGAACTGGCCAACACCGAGGACCGCATCCAGGGTGCGCTGCGCTTCTACAACGGCAACGTGCGCGACCTCAACGTGAAGTGCGAGAGCTTCCCGTCCGGGATGGTCGCTTCGATCTTCGGCTTCGAGAAAGGCACGTTCTTCGAGCTGAAGGATCCCGCAGCGCGCGAGGTGCCGCGTGTCTCGTTCGGCACGTAGGCGGATGAATTGTCTGCCCGATCAAACGGGCAGCGAGGTGTTCTGGCGCAAGAAGTCGTCTTTCCACCGATAGGCGGCGAGCAGATCCGGACGGATCTCGCCGAGCAGAGCAAGCGCGGCGTAGAGCGCCTCGATCGAGGCCAGCCCCTGTTCGGGGTCCTCGAACAACTTGCTCTTGCGCGGATAGGCCGTGACGAGCGACGGCAAGCGACGGTGCTCGAGATCGCCGTCGACCGTCGCGAGCAATTGCGGCAGGCGACGCCATGCGCAATCGATCAACAACAGCGGCTTGCCGCGATCGGCGTTCGTGATCTCGGCACCGTCGGGGTGCAGGAGCACGCGCTTGCCTGCGTCGACACGGCGACCGGGCTCGTAGCCGACGAACTGCACGCCCTCCATTCCGTGCAGCGGCGTCAGCGAGCACTTCTTCACCGACTCGCGCGGGTCGCGCAGGATCAGGACGTCGAGAGACATGAGCGCAACACTGCGCGCGATCCACGTTGGAAACGCAAGAGCCCGGCAGTGAGCCGGGCTCTCGCTGATCAGCGTTGGACGCAGATCAGTTTGCGTAGTGCGAATAAGCCTTGTTGGCTTCGGCCATCTTGTGGACGTTTTCCTTCCACTGGACCGACGCGCCAGTTCCCTGGCACGCATCCGCGAGTTCTTCGGCCAGGCGCTTGGCCATCGGCTTGCCCTTCTTCTTGCGGGCGTTGTCGACGATCCAGCGAATCGCGAGCGACTGCTGCCGGTTGCGGCGCACGTCGCGCGGCACTTGGTAGTTCGCTCCGCCGACGCGCTTGCTGCGCACCTCGACCATCGGGCGGACGTTGTCGACCGCCTTGTTGAAGATCTCGGCTTGGTCGGTGATGTCGGGCAGGCGCTTGTGCGCGAGATCGAGGGCTTCGTAGAAGATCGCTTGAGCGAGCGAGCGCTTACCGCTCAGCATCAGCTTGTTGATGATCTTCGTGGCGAGCATCGACTGGAACTTGGGGTCCGGTCGCAGCAGCACGGCAGTGGACTTGTAGTTGCGCGGCATGAGTTCGGAGTGCTCGGGAGTTCGGAGGGGCTCGGGCTAGCGGGACGAGGTCAGGAGTTGGTCGTTGAGCTGGTGGATCGAATCGATCGCTTCTCGATCACTTCCGCCACTACTTCTTCGGGCGCTTGGTGCCGTACTTCGAACGGCTCTTGTTCCGGCCGTCGACGCCCGATGCGTCGAGCGTGCCGCGCAGGATGTGGTAGCGCACACCCGGGAGGTCGCGCACGCGACCGCCGCGGATCAGCACGACCGAGTGCTCTTGCAGGTTGTGACCCTCGCCCGGGATGTAGGCGGTGATCTCCTTGCCGTTCGAGAGGCGCACGCGCGCCACCTTGCGCAAGGCCGAGTTCGGCTTCTTCGGCGTCTGCGTCTTCACGACCAGACACACGCCGCGCTTCTGCGGGCACTTGTCGAGAACCGGCGACTTGCTCCGGTTCGGCAGCTTGCGGCGGCCCTTGCGGACCAGTTGGTTTATCGTCGGCATGCTGACTGTCGCGTGAGCTTTTGAAGGGCGTGATTCGATGGGAGCTGGGTGTGTCGTCGAGGTCAGCGTTCCGAGCGCGATGGATCGCGCGAGAAACCAGCCAGGCACCCGAGCACGAAACCCGGATCGGGCACCGTGAGGGGCAGGAGATTCTAGGGACGACCGGCGGGAGGTCAAGGTTGTGCCCCCAGACCCCCCACCAGACTGGCTTTATGCTTCGTCCTCGACCTCGTCGTCGTCGTCGTCCGCTTCGATCGCGGCGGCGGTGGTGGTCGTGGCGCCGCGCGTCGCGGTCGCGGTCAACCCGGCGGAGGGCATGCCCTCCGAGCCGGTCGCGGCCAGCATCATCGCCGGGCTCTCGAGCGGAGCCGTGCCCGTGAGCAAGGCCTCCATGTCGTCGGCACCCGGCGCGCTGGCCGAGAGACCGAACGCCGCACCGCTGCCGAGGTCGCCGAAGTCGATGTTCTTCTTGACCCGGGTTCGGTAGTGGTCGCGGAAGCCCGTCCCCGTCGGAACCATGTGTCCGAGGATGACGTTCTCCTTCAAGCCGACGAGGTAGTCGCGCCGGCCGGCTATCGCCGCCTCGGTCAGGACCTTCGTCGTCTCCTGGAAGCTCGCCGCGGAGATGAACGACTCCGAAGACAACGAGGCCTTCGTGATGCCGAGCAGGAGCGTCTCGCCGTTCGCCGGCTTCTTGCGGTCCTTGCGCAGCTTGTCGTTCTCGCGACGGAAGCGGAACTTGTCGATGACGGCACCCGGCAGGAACTCCGAGTTGCCCGGATCGCGGACCTGAACCTTGCGCGTCATCTGCGCCAGGATGATCTCGATGTGCTTGTCGTCGATCGTCACCGACTGGCTGCGATAGACGTTCTGGATCTCGCGCAGGAGATAACCGAGCACGTCTTCCTCGCCGCGGATGCGCAGGATGTCGTGCGGGTCGAGCGGCCCGTCGACAAGCGGCTCGCCGGCGCGCACTTCGTCGCCCTTGTGGACGCGCAAGTGCTTGCCTTGCGGGACGGCGTGATCCTGTTCCTGGATCACTTCGCCCTTCGTGCCAACGGCGCGGATGATGATCGTGCGCTTGCCGCGCTTCTTCTCGCCGAGTTCGACGACACCGTCGATCTCGGACATGACGGCCGGGTCCTTGGGACGGCGGGCTTCGAAGAGCTCGGTCACGCGCGGCAGACCGCCCGTGATGTCCTGCGTGCCCGCCGCTTCGCGAGCGGTCTTGGCGAGCAGGTGTCCAGGTTCGATCTTCTGGCCGTCTTCGACTTCGACGTACGCACGTTCCGGGATCGGGTACAGCGACAACGCCTGACCGCTCTTGTCCTTGAGGACGAGCTGCGGGTGGAGGTCGCCCTTGTGCTCGATCACCTGCTTGCGCACGGTGCCGCGACGCGCGTCGCGTTCGACCTTCATCGTCTTGCCTTCGATGAGGTCCTCGTACTCGATGCGACCGCCGAACTCCGAAAGGATCGGGACGTTGTGCGGATCCCAGCGGCAGAGGATGTCGCCGGGCTTCACGCCCTGTCCGTCCTTGACGAGCATCTCGGCGCCGGTCGGGATGGCGTAGCGGTCGATCTCACGATCGCGTGCATCGTTCAACGCGACTTCGCCGTTGCGGTTGAGGACGACGCTCTGGCCGGCCGAATTCGTCACGACCTTGAGGTTCGTGAAGACGACCTTGCCTTCGCGCTTCACCTTGCGCTCGGACTCTTCGACCGAGCGAGATGCAGTACCGCCGATGTGGAACGTACGCATCGTGAGCTGCGTACCGGGCTCGCCGATCGACTGCGCGGCGATGATGCCGACAGCCAGACCGCGCTCGCCCATCGTCGAGCGCGAGAGGTCCATGCCGTAGCAGCGTGAGCACACGCCGAGCGAGGCTTCGCACGAGAGCGGGCTGCGCACGCGGATCTTCTCGTAGCCGAGAGCCTCGATGCGCTGCGCGATCTCCTCCGTGATCATCTCGTTCTCGCGCACGATCACTTCGTCGTTGATGACGTCTACGATCGTGTCGCGAGCGACTCGGCCGCGGATGCCCTTGGCCAAGTTGACGGCGATCTTCTCGCCCTTGTACACGACGGCCTTCGTCACGCCGTTCGGCGTGCCGCAGTCTTCCATCGTGATCACGACGTTTTGCGCGACGTCCGTCAGCTTGCGCGTCAGGTAGCCGGCGTCAGCCGTCTTGAGCGCCGTGTCGGCCAGACCCTTGCGCGCGCCGTGCGTCGACGAGAAGTATTCGAGGACCTTCAAGCCTTCGCGGAAGTTGGCCTTGATCGGCGTCTCGATGATCTTGCCCGAAGGCTTGGCCATCAGACCGCGCATCCCGCCGAGCTGGCGGACCTGGTCGATCGAGCCTCGTGCGCCCGACGTGACCATGCAATAGATCGGGTTGACGTAACCCGTCTCGTCGTTGAAGTCGTCGTGCAAGACGCGCATCAGGTCCTCGCCGACCTTTTCGCGCGCGTGCGTCCACAGGTCGACGATCTTGAGGTAGCGCTCGCCCTCGGTGATGACGCCCTTCTGGAAGGCCTTCTCGATCTTGTCGATTTCCTTCTGCGTCTCCGCGAGGATCCGGCCCTTGCCGGGCGGGATGCGGATGTCGTCCTTCGCGAACGACATGCCCGCGCGCGTCGCGGCCTTGAACCCGAGGTCCTTGAGGTCGTCGAGGAGCTTGAGCGTCGCGTCACGTCCCAACAGTCGGTGGCAGTCGGAGATCAGCTCCTGCACGCCCTTCTTGTTGAGCTCGTAGTTGTAGAACGGCATGCCCGGCGGGAGCACGTCGTTGAAGATCGCGCGGCCGATCGTGGAGATCAGATAGATGCGCTTGTCGCCTTCCGCGACCTTGCCGTCGTCGCCGACGGGGATCGGGTTGGTGGCTTGCGACTGCTTGACGAGCCGGCGCGGCTCCATGCGCACCTGCACCGGGCGGTGCGTGCGCGTGTCGCCGTGTCCGTACGCGACGAACAGCTCCGCGAGCGAGGCGTAGCGCTTGATCTTGGCGTGCGCGCCCTGCGGCGACTTCGTCAGGTAGTACAGGCCGAGGACCATGTCCTGCGACGGCGAGATGATCGGCGCGCCGTTGGCCGGCGAGAAGATGTTGTTGCTCGCGAGCATCAGCGTCGACGCTTCGATCTGCGCCTCGTAGCTGAGCGGCAGGTGGACTGCCATCTGGTCACCGTCGAAGTCGGCGTTGAAACCGCCGCAAACCAACGGGTGGAGTCGGATGGCGTTGCCTTCGATGAGCACCGGCTCGAACGCCTGGATACCCATGCGGTGCAGCGTCGGTGCGCGGTTGAGCAGCACCGGGTGGTCGCGGATGACCTCCTCGAGGATGTCCCACACTTCTTCGTCGCGACGCTCGAGCATGCGCTTCGCCGACTTGATCGTGTCGGCGAGACCGAGCTCCTTGAGGCGGCGGATGATGAACGGCTGGAAGAGTTCGAGCGCGACCTTCTTGGGCAGGCCGCACTGGTGGAGTCGCAGCTCAGGACCGACGACGATGACCGAACGCGCCGAGTAGTCGACGCGCTTGCCGAGCAAGTTCTCGCGGAAGCGACCCTGCTTGCCCTTGATCATGTCGGTCAAGGACTTGAGCGGGCGGTTCGACGAGCCGAGCACCGGTCGACGGCAGCGGCCGTTGTCGAACAGCGCGTCAACCGACTGCTGCAGCATCCGCTTCTCGTTGCGGATGATGACTTCGGGCGCGTTGAGGTCGAGCAGCTTCTTCAACCGGTTGTTGCGGTTGATCAAGCGGCGGTAGAGGTCGTTGAGGTCGCTCGTCGCGAAGTTGCCCGAGTCGAGCAGCACGAGCGGGCGCAGGTCCGGCGGGATGACCGGGATCACGTCGAGCACCATGAACTCGGCGTTCTGGCCCGAGTCGCGCAGCATCTCGACGGTGCGCAGGCGCTTGATGATGTCCTTCATACGCTGCTTCGAGCGCGTGGAGATCAACTCTTCGCGCAGCTCTTCCGACAGCTTCTGCAGGTCGAGGCGGCGCAGCATCTTCTTGACCGCTTCGGCGCCCATGTCGGCGTCGAACTCGGTGCCGTACTTCGCGCGCGACTGGCGGAACTCTTCTTCCGTGAGCAACTGGTGCTCTTCGAGCGGGGTATCACCCGGATCGATGACGATGTAGTCCTGGAAGTAGATGACGCGCTCGAGGTTCGAGACCTTCACGCCGAGCAAGTTGCCCAGACGCGACGGCATCGCCTTGAAGAACCAGATGTGCGCAACCGGCGCAGCCAGGTTGATGTGGCCCATCCGCTTCCGGCGCACTCTGCTGTGCGTGATCATGACACCGCACTTGTCGCACACGATGCCCTTGTGCTTGATGCCCTTGTACTTGCCGCAGAAGCACTCCCAGTCCTTCTCCGGACCGAAGATGCGCTCACAGAACAAGCCGTCTCGCTCCGGCCTGTACGTGCGGTAGTTGATCGTCTCGGGCTTCTTCACTTCGCCATACGACCAGGAGCGAATGTCCTCCGGGCTCGCAAGGGCGATGGTGACGCTGCCGTAGTCGTTGACGCGGTTGTAGATCGGCTCTGCCATGGTTGTTTGTCTCCGTCAGCCCGTCAGAGCGTCGACGCCTTCTTGTGCAGTTCCATGTTGAGACCCAGACCCTTGATTTCGTTCGTCAGCACTTCGAACGACACGGGGGTTCCGGGCTCGAGGATGTTCAAGCCTTTGACCATCGACTCGTAGATCTTCGTGCGACC
>JBBQNP010000054.1:0-28184 GCA_038330085.1 Planctomycetota bacterium
TATGGGTCGCCGCCCCCGGGGCCCCCCCCGGCCCCCCCCCCCCCCCGGCAACCTTGGGTGGGGGGTGTTGTGCGGGGGCGGGTGTCGACCCCGGAGGCTGCCTCCGTCCGCCCCCGCGTCAGCGCAGGACTTTGACCTTCATCTTCGTGATCTTGATCTCCGAGCCCGGCGGGACGCTGATCGCGATGCCGCCCTTGCGACGGATCGTCCACGGAACTTCCTGCTCTTCGTGAGCCGGGTGATCGGGATCGGCGAAGACCACCTTCCACGAGCTCCCCAACACGGTCGAAGTCATCTGGTTGGCCGCTCCGGCCTTGAAGGGCGCGCCCCCTCCCGTCGAGACGTTCAGGCTCAAGGTCGTGTTGTTGACCGCGCCACCGAGGCGGTAGTGGAACGTGGCTTCGCCCTTGACCAGGGTGAACTCGATGTCGCACACGTAGTCGCGCCACTGCTCCTGGTCGCCGATGCTCATGATCGCGGTTTGCTTGGAGTCGAGATCCGGGCCGACGCCGGTGAGGACGCCGTCCTTGATCTGCCAACCCTTGAAGGCCGGGTGCTGCCACTTGTCCTTCTGCTCGCCCGCCAAGACGTCAGTCCACGGCGTGCGCTCGATCACGTCGGGCGTGAAGAGCTGCGCGACGAGCGCGTCGCCTTCGGGGATGATCGACTTGAGTTGGTCGGAATAGTAGGTGATCGTCTCGACGTCCTTGCGGTTCTTGGTCGCGTCGTCGAGCGCGCGCACGATTTCGTCTTCGGCCTTCTGGATCGCGGAGAGCGCATTGCGCGCCTCGGCCGGACCCTTGGCGATGAGCGCCTTGGCTTCCTCGTGGAGCTTGCCGACGTATGCCTTGTCGATACAGCCGTGCGCCTTGGTGAGCCGCAGCTTGACCGCCTGGTCGAGCTCAGCGCCCCGAACTTCGTAGTCCACGGCCCGGCGACGCGACTTGTTCAACTCGTCCGAGCTCTTCGACGAAGCGTTGCCGCACGTGGCTTCGAGGTCGGCGATACCGTCCAAGAGTTCGCCCTGTTCCTTGAGTCGATCGCGCTCGCGCTGGGCCGCACCGCGCTTGGCGCTGAGCTGCGGGTACGAGCCGTAGTCCTCGACCTTCCAGTCGTCGCTCGAGTTGAGCAGATCGATGATCTTGGCGTTGTCGGCGGTCTTGTGCTCGTCGAGCGCCAGCACCTCCTTCATGAAGCCGGTGATCTTCTCCTTGCGCGCGACCTGCTCAGCTACTTCTTTGGCCTTCTTGTTGTGGACGACGAAGTAGACGGATCCCGCGATCAGCATCATCGCGACGGCCACGATCCAGCCGTACATGATCCACTTGTCTTGGCTCTTGCGGAGCATCTCGACTTCCTTCATCACCTCCGCGCTCGCGCCCTTGCGGTCGCGGCGTGACGCGCGTTCTTCCTCGCGCGCAGCGGAGAGCGGAACCGGACGGCGCGATGCTGCGCTGGGCGCGCTCGCGGCGGGCTTGGGAGCTTCGGCCTTGGGCGCCGGCGCCGAGCGAGCTGCGGCTGCCGCGGCTTGAGCGCGCGCGGTCGCACTGCTCGTCGTCGCGGGACGAGCAGCCGGAACCGGCGGTGCACCGGCCGACTCTGCTTCCGCGGCTGCGCGACGTTGCGCGAGGAGCCGTTCCTTCATGCTGGAGCTTCCGCCAGGCATGCTCGAGCTCTCGCCGGGCGACTTGCCCGAGGAGGCCTCTTTGTTGTCGGCGTTGTTCTTGTCGGAGTTGCTTCTGTCAGTGGCCATCGAGTGTTCCGAGCTTGTCCTGGGGGGGGCTTCATGCGTGCGGAGGAGGAGCTTTACCCTCTTCGCGCAGCTTCTTGTCGAAGAGCTCCTGGAAGGAGCCCGCGGTCGCGTGAGCGCGGCGATCGTGCTTCTTGCCTTGGCGAACCGTGGAGAATAGCAGCACGACCCCGAAGACGAGAAAAGCCAAGGCTGCGAAGATCGGGAGGGTGTGTTCCTTGAGGAAGGCCGCGAACCCGGTATCCACGGCGGCGGGCACCCGGCGCATGTCCTTGGCCACCAGGAGCGGGTCCTCGTGCTTCTTGTCGTCCCGGGCCACGGACAGGACCGTGCGGTACATGGCGGCGTCGACGTCGACCGCATCGCCCTCCGCGACGCCCGTCGGGCGCTCGAGCATGTCGACGAAGAAGAAGTTCTCCTGGTCGGTCAGGATGGCGCGCCAGAAGTCGGTGTGACCCTGCACCGGGCGCTCGAGCTTGATCGCCACGAGCGTGCGCAAGACGCCGCGCACGCGCAGGAACTCACCGCGCCACGCGTCGGGCTCGCGCATCACGAGGCTCCAGTCGAAGTCGACCTTGGAGCGTTGTGCGATCTCCTCGGGCGTGAAGCGGTGCATCAGATCGAGCAGGCGGTCGAAGCCGGCCGTCTGGAGCGTGAGCGACCGACCGTTCTCGATGTCGGACAGCGTGCCCTCGAGCTTCGAGAGCTGGTCCGTGCGTCTTGCGGCCTTCTCCTCGTCCGTGAGCGGGTGCGTGGGC
The DNA here is from genome assembly GCA_038330085.1 of Planctomycetota bacterium. GTDB lineage: Bacteria > Planctomycetota > UBA1135 > UBA1135 > JAEUIA01. The sequence continues at coordinate 2,509 of JBBQNP010000054.1, forward strand.
ACGATCGCCTGCGCCGCCGCTTCGTTCGCCTTGGCGCGCTCGACCTCCGCCACCGAAGCGGCGTGCTGCGTCATGAAGTACCAGGCACCGAGCCCGAACACGGCGAGCAGCGCGATGAGCACAATGCCACGGCGGAACTCCGCGGTCTGGTAGAAGGGCGGGGACTGGAACTCCTCGCCTTGGAAGGGTTGCCGCGGCTCTCGGTCGTTGGATGTGTTCATGGCGACCAGCGTTGTAGTACCCGAGGGGCGGTGAGCGACCGAAAAACCTCGCGCTGGATGGGCTGAAAGAGGGGATCCGACAGCCTGGGTCGCAAGGTCTGAATGGGAAGCTCCTGATTCACCGCGCCGAGCTCGAAGCCCGGGATGCGCTCATCGGAAGGGCGTCGGAGCGGGATCGGTCGGGGCATGTCGACGAGCGCGACCCGAACGCGCCGCAGAGGTGCGCTGTGGGCTCGGATGCGCGCGACCCCGTTCGCCGCGGCCGCGCAGGCAGGCCCGCACTCGCGCGGATCCGCGCGCGCGGATCCGACTCACGCGCCGCGAGCTCGCGTCACTTCGTGCCCGGAGCGTTGGCACCGAGCGCGAACTGGATGTTCTCGATCTGCAGCTTCTTCGCGATGTTGACGACGTTCATCACCTCGCCCCACGGCACGCGCGCGTCGGCGTCGACGATCACGGGAGCCGAAGGGTGGTTCTGCGCGACGAAGTCCTTGTGCGCGCCGCTGATCAAGCTCTCGAGCTCTGTGTCGTCCTTCACGAAGCGGTTGCCGTACTGGCGCATCACCTCGCCCTTCGTCTCGTCCCAGTACATGGCGACGCGCATCTCGATCGGCTGATCGGGCGTCACCTGTCCGTTGCCCAGGTCCTTGGGCAACCACGACTGGAAGCGTCCTTCGAGTTGCTTGAACTTGAAGGAGCACATGAAGAACACGCACAGACAGAAGATGACGTCGACCATCGGCACGACGTTGATGTTGACTGGGTTGTCTTCCGCTTCGCCGCCACCGGCCATGTTCGTTCCTTTCGGGGGTTCTCGACTCGGTTCGAGCCGTTCTGCTCGATGATCGTAGGAGAGGGATGTGTCGGAGCTCGATCGGTTCGCGTCGGTCTCGCCGGACAGAACTACTTGGACTTGCTCGTCGCCGGCGGCTTGTTGCCCGCCACTTCGACCTTGTACATGCCGACGGAGCCGGCGGTCTCGATCACCTTCTGCACCAAGCCGAACGGAGCGAACTGCCCGGCGCGGATCAGCACTTTCTTCGCCGAGAGGATCCTGCCCGCCTGCGCGTCGGCGACGGGCTCGGGGAACTCTTCGGCCTCGATCTTGAGCTGGGTCTTGAGCGTGTCGATCGTGAAGACCACCCCGCGGATGCCGATCAGCCAGAACTTGGCGTCACGGCACGTGGCGGCGTTCTTGAACACTTCCTCGTTGACGCCCGGATCGGGGTAGATGTTGACCGTGGTCTCGGGGTCCGGCTTGATCTTCTCGTTCTCCTCCTTGACCTGGTCGGCGAGCGGCAACTTCACCTCGACCGACTCGCGCTGGGACATGTCGGCCCCCAGCATGAAGAAGAGCAGGAGCAGGAACATGATGTCGATCATCGGCACCACGTTGGGTGAGATGTCTTCCTTGAGTTGCGGCTTGGAGTGCTTCGACATCGTCGTGGATCCTTCTGTCCGTTCCTGCTGCGTGCGTTCCCGCTGAAATCGCGCTCTGTGTGAGCGGGGGACCGCGCTCCGGGTGTCACCCCGGAGCCAGACCCGCCCCGCTCCGGGTATCACCCCGGAGCCAGACCGGCATCGCTCCGGGTAGTACCCCGGAGCCTTCGTGCTACTTCGGACGGTGTCCGAATTCCTTGGCGACCATGCTCTTCAGCAGGTCGACCGCCTGCAGGTTGATCGACAAGCACATCTTCGTGACCTTGTTCTTGTAGAGGAAGTAGCAGGTCAGGAACGTGATGCCGATGAAGAGGCCCATCGTCGTGTTCACGAGCGACTCGTACACGCCCGACGCGAGGTCCTTCGGAGTCGGCGCCTTCAAGCGCTCGATCTTCTGGAAGGCCGTGATCATGCCCGTCACCGTGCCGAGCAGACCGAGCAAAGGCCCGATGTTGCCGATCAGCGACAAGTAGCTGATCTTCGTCTGCATCTTGAACGTCTCCTCGTTGGCCGCGGCCTCGAGCGAGTTGATCATCTCCTGGTAGCCGGCGTGACGCAGACGAAGTGCTGCACCGACGAGGTTCGACAGGTAACCGCCTTCCTGGTCGCACAGCTCCACGGCTTCGTCGTACTGCTCTTCCTCGATCAGGGCCTGGAGGTCCTGTGCGAGCGGAGTCGGTGCGAGCTTCTCGCGGCGGATGTTGACCAGGTGCTCGATCACGAGCGCGGTGCCGGTCATCGAAACGATGACCATCATCCAGCCGACGAGGCCCGTCGCTTGGAAGAGCTCCATCGCCGACTTGTTCGAGCCTTCGAGCTCCTGCGCCATGCCGACTCCGGCGAAGACGACGAAGCTCATCGCTGCCAGGAGGAGGACTCTTCTGCGGGGGGTGATCATGTGAACGATGAGACTTTCTTGATGGGGATACAGCTTTGGGATGAGGGAGAGGCGGCGCCCGCGGGCACCGGGGGGGGTCACTTTTTCTCGAGGTACTCCGAGTTCGGGTACAGCTTGCGCAGTTGCTCCATGCGCTGGTTCATGTTCGTCGTGTACGCGGCCTTCGCCGTCGCGGGGGCAAGCTGACCGAGGAAGTCGAAGCACTTGGCGGAGTAGAACATCGCGCGCTCGTACTCGGCGCTCGATTCACCGGGCAGGGGGACGTACTGAACCACCCCGCGCAGATAACAGTACAGAGCGTCGGTGATCTTGTCCGCGTCGGCCTTGCCGGCGGCTCCCTTGCGGCCCTCCTCGAGCAGGAGGTCGCCGAGCCCGTTCCACGCGCCGGCCATGATCGGGGCGGAGGAGTCGGTGGTGGTCACCTTGCGGAAGAGGCCCTCGGCCTTGGTCTTGTCGTTGAGCGCCACGGCGCAGCGCGCCTGACCGAGGATCGCTTGCTGGACGACCTGCGGTGTGACCCCCGGTGCCTTCTCGGCGACGGCGTAGGCCGCTTGCGCCTCGGCGTACTTCTTCTGGTCTTCGAGCACGCTGCCCTTGAGCACGTTGATCGCCGAGCTGAACCCCGGATCGGCACCCGCGGTGAGCGCGTTGGTCGAGAGATCGTCGAGCGCCTTGGTCGCGTTGGCGCTGTCCTTCTTGGTCCGGTAGATGGCGACCATGTTCTCGCCCACGTCGTACAGGTAGCGCGACTTCGGGAACGCGGTGATCAAGTCCTTGTACGCGGTGAGCGCTTCGTCGACGTGACCTTGGCGCTGCTGGATGAACCCGATGTAGTACAGCGCGTGCTGCTTGAGCACGGCGCGCACGGCCTTGTCGGCCTTCATGTCCTCGAAGCCCTTGAGCGCGTCGTCGAGCTTGCCGCCGTCGAACGCGTCCTTCGCGGACTCGTACGCCGAGGCGTTCGTGTAGTGGATGCTGCCGGGCACGATGTCGGCCCACACGATCGTCTTGTCGCCCTTCGACTCGAGGACGAGGCCGCCGTAGTCCTCGCTCTTGATCTTGCCGGACTCGGTCGTGCCGGCCTTCAGCGTGAGCGAGTCCTTGTTGTCCGGCTTGTCCTGGGAGATCGCGGACACGTTCGCCGCCGACACGACGAGCGCGGTCGCAGCGAGCAGCGTCGTCGCGAGCCGTGTCGACAGCGAGCAGCGCAGCGCGCGGGTCGGGCGGATCATCGTTTGGCAGTCCATCGTCATGAGCATCTCGGCCTTGGGTTCGACAGTCTTGGTTTCAGCGGTCTGGGTTCAGAGGTCGCAGCTTGAAGGGTTGCAGCGTGATCAGGTGCAGAGCGAACGATCGCGGGGTCGGTGGTGCGGGTCAGGCGGGTGCAGGGGGTGCGAATGATGCAGAGGAGGGGCCCGCTTGGGCAAATCGGAAGCGGATCGAACCTGCGCACTCGAGGGCGTTGGCCCGAAAGGGCAGCCTCGGAATCCCGCGCGCCGACGTGAGCGGGGTCACTTGCTTTCCAGCTCCTTCTTGAGCGCCTCGAACGCCGGAGCGAGGCCGAACTTGGCGCCCATGTCGTCGTTCTGGCGCTGGAGTTGGTTGAGCTCGAACTTGGCAGCGGTGTAGTTGCCCATGTCCGTCAGGTTGCGGACCGCGTAGTACTGCGCGTGCCACCACCACCACTCGCCCGGCGAGTAGACGCCGCGGCCCTTGAGCGTGTCGAAGACCAGCTGCGCGTGGCGGAAGCTGTCGGTGTCGTTCTGCGCGAGGCCGACCTTGTTCTCGGCGACGGCCCATTCGAACAACGCGGGCACCAGCTCCTTCTTCGATTGCGCCACGGAGATGTTGATCTTCTTCTTCGCCGCGTCGAGCAGGGTCTCGCTGTCGAAGAGCTCGGCGAAGGTCGACTTGGCCTTGTCCCACTTGCCGAGGAAGCCGTAGATCTTGCCCAGGGTCGCGCGGCTCTTGTAGTTGGGCGAGCGCTTCAACGCCGACTCGAACAGGTCGGCTGCGATCTGGTAGAGCTCGGTGTCCTTCGTCTTCTTGGTGTCCCAGCCAATGAACGTGCTCGTGTCAGCCGGGACCTCGTTGGTGTCGAGCGCGAGCACGAAGAGCCGGTTGGCGATGTCCTCGACGTCTTTGACGTTGGCCTCGCCGCCCGCGAGCATCGCGCGACCCGCCATCGAGTAGTACTGCGCGGCGCGCTTCAACGTCGCGGCGGCCTCGGCCGTCTTGCCCGCCTTGCGCTGTGCCTGACCCTTGTCGTCGAGCGCGCGCGCCACGATGCCGGACGCGATCGGGATCGCCTTCGACTGCGGGTCCTTCTTGACCAGGCCCTCGAGGCTCTTGACCGCGTCGTCGATCTTGTCGAGCTTCTCCAGCGCCTGGATGCGGAAGCTCCAGATGTAGCTGAGCGGATCGCCGCTGGCGCCGTACTTGTCCTCGACGCCTTCGAGCTGCGGCTGCACGAGCTCCGGCCGATTGGTGCGCAAGTAGAGCTCGCACAAGCGCATCGCCGCGCGCAACCCCGTGCCCTGCAGTCGCGACTGCTCGCCGGGATCGATGATCTCCTTCAAGCGCTTGTCGCAGTCGGTGAGCACCTTCTTCAGGACGGTCTCGGCCTGGTCGTAGAAGCTCTTCGCTTCGGTCGCCTTGTCCTTGGAGATGGAGATGGCGTACTGCAGGTAGCACTCGCCGGCCTTGGCCTGGGCTTCGAGGTAGGCGCGCGAGCTCGGCAGGACCTTGAGGTACTGGCCCGCGGCGTCGAGGTACCTGCCCTCCTGGTAGGCACCGTCGGCCTCGAGCGTGATCGAGCCTTGCGCGCGATCGGAGTTCGGGTACTTCTGCGCGAGCAGCTTCATCCGCTCGTCGATGCGCTTCTTGTAGTAGGTGCCCTTGATGTCCTTGTTGATGATCTGGTAGCGAACGATCGTCTGGTAGACGAGCTCGGGAGCCTGGTCCGAGTTGGGGTACTTGTCCGCTCCCGTGTCGAACGCCAGCGCCGCCTCATGGTCGAAGTTGCGGCGCGCGTAGAGGCCGCCGATGAAGAGGTAGATGTCGGGCGCGAGCTTGGCTTCGTCGGGCTTGCCCCGCAGCGCGTTCAGCGCCATCTGCGCATGTTGGAACGCCTGCTTGTCGTCGCCGCGGTCCGCATCGGACTTCGCGATCGCGAGCGCGCGGTTCGGATCGACCTTGCCGCCGCCCATCGTGCGGCCCTGGATTTCGCGACCCTTGGCACCGTAGAAACCGCCCTTGTCGGCTTCGACCAGCTTGTCGGCGACGTCGTTGGCGGCCTTGGTGTCGTCGAGCGCGAGGTACGCGTCGCCCATCGCCGCGAGGATCGCGAGCCCGCGGCGCGCCTCGAGGGCGCCGGGCGTCGTGTCCATGTACTCCTTCGCCAGCGCGACCGCGCCCGCGCCATCCTTCTGCTCGATGAGCAGGTTCATCCACTGCAGGCAGGCTTCGGACACGGTGTCCGCCATGTCCTTGGACAGCGGGTAGTTACCCTTCGTGTCCTTGTCCATGTACTTCGCAGGGAAGTGGAACGCGTCGCTGAACGCGGACTTGGCCACGTCGAGCTCGCCGAGTTCTTTGTGGCAGAGGCCTTCGAGCACCTGACCTTCGTAGGCATGCAGGTCGTCGCCGAAGTCGAGGCCGAACTCCTGGAAGCCCTTGATCGCCTGGTTGAGCAGGTCTTTGCGGCGGAACTCTTCCTTGTTGTACAGCAGCGCGTGGAAGTACTGCGTGCGCGGAAGGTTGTAGCGCGCCGCGAGCAGCTGGTTCTGCACCTCGGGTGAATCGGGGTTGCCGCCCTCGTTCAACTGCTGGATGCGCGTGCGCAGGCTGTCCTCCGCGCGCGTGTACATCTCGGATCCGGTCTTCTGCAGGTCAGCGACCTTCGCCGGGTCGGTTTCGCGGCTGATCGCCGCGGTGACCGCGTCGCCCATCACGCGGTAGACGTCGGGGAGCGAGTTGCGCGCCTCGTCGGCGACAGGACGTCCCTTGTATTGCTCGACCAGGCTCTCCTTCTCGGTGAGGATGCCCTTCAAGAGCTCGATGCGCTTCGCCGCATCCGGCTCGCGCTGCGCGAGGTCGAGGCGCAGGTCGAGGTGCAGCGCCTTCGCGTTGATCGCCTGATCCGGGTCCAGCGACCCGGCCTTCTCGATCGTCTCGAGCAGGCGCGAGGCGAGGTCGTAGTAGCCGAACCGACGGAGGGCCGCGGCGAACGCCGGGTCGTCCTTGCCCAGCACCGCCGGCGACTGGGCCAGAGCGGTGCTCGACATGGCGACGAAGACAGAAGCTGCGATCCAACGGACGTGCATGCAGGGCTCTCCGAGCCGCGAGGGACGGGATGGGGTGACGAGAAGGACGCGACGCGGGGCGGCGGAACGCGTCAGTTGCGCTTCGAGCCGCCGAAGGCGTTCTCGTAGCGGTAGTAGACTTCGAGGGTCAGGACGTTGAGCGCGGTGGTGTAGATCGGGCCGCCGTCATACGCCCAGCGGTCGGGGGTCATCCAACCGCCGTTGGTGCAGGCGCGCTCCTTGTGATCCTGGAGCTGCAGCACCGCGTCGACCATGGCCTTGTTCCACGGGCCCCAGTACTTGTTCGTCTTCTTGGGCGCGTCCGGTCCGTCGACCTGGTTCAGCGCGAGCGAACCGTAGTACCAGTAGTAGTAGTCGATCGAGAGGCCGTCCTTGGAGACGGTCGGGAGGTCCTTGACGACTTGCTTGGAGGCGAGATCGAGGAACGGATCCTCGGGGTTGTGCTCCGAGAAGATCCGGATGCACATGCCCAGCGAGGACATCGTCGAGGGGTGGTAGATGTAGTGGTCGTTCTTGCCCTGGACGGTGGCGCCGGCGGTCTTGGCGTCGAGGTATCCGACCATGCCGTTATCGGCGGTGACGAAGCGCGCGAAGGCGGCGCCGCCGGCCATGTTCTCGTCCTTGATGTCGAGGCCCGAGAGGCGACCGGACTTGAGCGCCATGATGCACCAGCCGGTGACCGACGTGTCCGAGTCGAAGAGCTCCTTCATCGTCGCGGCGTCCATCGAACCGCCGCGGTTGCCCGACTCGATCTCTTGGCGCGAGGCGTAGCGCCAGCCCCACAGACCTTGGCCCGCCGGGTTCGGGCGCTGCGCGCCCATGATGAAGTTCATCGACTTCTGGGCGGGTTCCTTCCAGAAGCGGTTCTGCGTCAGACCGTACGCCTCGGCCACCGCCATGCCCGCGAGGGCTTCGTTGTACATGAACGGGTTGCCGGTGCCGAACGAGCCTTCGGCGCTCTGGCGCTTGACGAGCCACTGCAGTCCATTTTTGACAACAGTGCCGACTTTGTAGCGCTTGCCCATCGCCGTATCGACGATGTCCTGCTTCGACTCGTGGCTGAAGCCGGCGCCGAGGAAGCACAGGAGCGCCATCCCCGTCAGGCCCTCGTCGTAGTTCTTGTTGTAGGCCTGCTTGGGGTTGTACATCGGATCGTCGCACGGGCAACGATCGTTGAGGGTCGTCGGGCTCCACGAGCCGTCCTCGTTCTGGTGACGGCAGAGCCAGCGCAGACCGTCGAGCACGGCCTTGTCGGTGCCCTGGGTGGCGCCGCCGCGACCCTTGCCGCCGCCGCCGCCGAGCTTGCGCGAGGAGAAGGGGGAGGGGCGTCCGGATCCGGCGTGACCGCTGTTGCCGACGCCGATCGCAGTGCCGCCGGTCGCACCGGGGGGAGCGTTGTCGGCTGCGTTCGGGTCACCGTGCTCCATGTGCAGGTCTTCCTGCTCGGTGCTCGGGGTGTAGACGTCGAGGTCGTAGGGGACGAGCTCGGCCTCTTCGTTCTTCGGGATGGCCTTGCGGTCGATGATCTCGGGCGGGATGACCACTTCGTCCTCGACCTTGTGCTGCGCCATCGAGATGGTCGCGACGTCCTCGATCTTTTGGGGCGGCTGCTTGTTGGCGTAGAAGATCAGCGCGAACGCCCCGATGATCAGGTGCAGGGCTACGGCCATCACGACCCAGGGCGAGTTCCGCATCGCGTTGCGGAGGAACTGGACCGGATTGAAACCCCTTGTTTCGACGTCGCTCATGTGTGTTCTCGGGCGTGGATCCGCCAACTGGGCGTTTCGAAGGATCGTCGGAAGCGGAAGGGAGGGGAGAGAGAAGGAGAGAAGAGGAGAGGGAGAAGGAGAGATGAGGGAGAGATGAGGGAGAGGACTGCCAGGTCCCTTCGCCGACGGGTGAACGCGGAGGGTGACTATCGGGGAGGGCGCGGGATGTTACCGCATTTTGACGGCCGGACAAGCGCGCACCCCTCTGCGGTGGTCCGCATCGGGGTGCGCGCTGGGCGGGCGGCCAAAATCGGGGAACATGACACCCGGGGCGGGGGGAGGGGTTGGCGGATTTGGCAGCCGTTTGTCTGTCTGACCCGCAGTCAGTGAGGTGCTTGGAGCGGGATGTTCGTGCAGGGTGGGAAGGTCCGTTCGACGGGTGGTCAGGGTCGGACGTCCCCTCTACTGCTGGTCGCGCTGCGCGCTCCGGCTCGCGCTGCGCGCGAGCGGCTCGGGCCGCGGGCCTCGCAACTCGCGAGCAGCTCCAAGCCAGGAGGCTATTTGACCGCTTGCGGCGCGCCTTGGCCCGCGGCCCTCGCGCCCCCCCTCTCCCTATCCGCCGAGAACGCATTCGGATACCGGTAGTACACCTCCATGGTCAGCACGTTGATGGCCGTCGCGTAGATCGGTCCGCCCGAGTGGCACCAGCGATCCGGCACAAGCCAGCCACCATGACCGCAGTCCGCCGTGCTCTTCTGCTGGCCCTCGGTGATCGCCGTCACCATCGCCTTGTTCCAAGGACCCCAGTACTTGCCACTGCGACGCGGGCTCTGCGGACCATCGAACTGGTTCAACGCCAGCGAGCCGTAGTACCAGTAGTAGTAGTCGACCGACAAGCCGTCCTTGCTCACACGCGGCAGGTCTGCCACGAGCCTCTTCGCGGCCATCTCCAAGAACGGATCGTCCGCATCGTGCGCGGTGAACGCGCGCACGCACATCGCGAGCGCGGACATCCCCGACGCGTGATAGTCGAATTGATCATCCGGTCCCTGGACCTTCGCACCCGCCGTCTTCGCGTCCAGATAGCCGGCCTGACCGTCCTGGGTCGAAACCCACTTCACGAACGCGAGCCCGCCTTCGAGCGACGCGTCCTTGACCTCCAACCCTGACAACTTCGCCGACTTCAGCGCCATCACGGCCCAGCCCGTCACGCTCGTGTCCGCGTCGTACAGCTCCTTTTGGTACGCCGAATCCAGCGTGTCCCCGCCGTGAGCGCGCTCGATGTCCTGTCTTGACGCATACCGCCAGCCCCACATCCCCTGACCGCTCGGGTTGGGACGCTGCGCGCCCTGCAAGTAATCGACGGCCTTCTGTGCCGGCTCTTTCCAGTAGCGGTTCTGAGTCAACCCGTACGCCTCGCACAACGCCATCGTCGCCAGCGCCTGGTTGTAGACGAACGCGCGATCCTGGCCGAACGAGCCGTCGCTGTTCTCGTGCTTGACGAGCCACTTCAACCCCGCCGTCACGATCGGCCCGACGCGCACGACCTTGTTGCCGCGTGCTGGGTCCTTGAAGAACGCCTCCGAGTCGTGCCCGTAACCCGCACCGAGGAACGTCAAGAGCGCGAGCCCGGTCAGCCCTTCGTCGTAGCTCGACACGTAGCTCTTCTGCGCTTGGGAGCAGCTGTGTTCTGGCTGGCAGCGCGACTTCAACGACACAGCACCCCACGAGCCGTCCTCGTTCTGGTGGCGCGCCAGCCAGCGCATTCCGTTGAGCACGACGTCCTCGGTCTGCTTGTTCGGTCCCCCCGGTCCGCCGGTTCCGGGAACCTTGTCGCGACCACGAGTGAATTTGGAGTGTGGGTTGCCCCCGGTCTGCCCGGTGATCCCGACACCGATGGCCGTGCCTGCATTCGTGATGCCCGGAGGAAACGTGTTGTCCGCCGTCGGATCGCCCGCTTCCTGCGGCGTCGGGACCGCGTCGCTCAACACCCACGAATCCGGATCCTCGCTCAGCTGCAGCGGCTTGATGTCGTCGAGCGGCTTGCGATCGATCACCGGCGGAGGCTCGATGAGGGTCTCGTCGAGAACCCTGGGCCGGCCGACCGTGATCGTCGGGTTCGAATCGACGACGCTCGTCGAGTGTTGGCTCGTGTAGAAGATCGTCGCTGCCGCGAGCAGGATCAGGTGGAGCGCGACCGCCATCACGATCCACGGCGAGTTGCGCGCGGCCTTGGTCACGAGCCTCACAGGATTCCAGGACGTCATGGTGCTCCCTCGTTTTCATTCGATGCACCGCACGAAGAAGCGGCGCGTGGTCCAGCGGCAGCGTGTGCGGACAAAGTGCCTCGCGCTCGCTTCACCGTTGTCTGCACGGCGCCCTATCGGCACGTTCGCAAAGTGTTACCGATTGGATTCGCGCGACCGTCGCGCATTTCGAGGCTCGATTGGGAACACGATCTCGCGCTGAAAAACGCTGAGTTTTCGCGTTCGCACCGGAATGAGATCGGGCTCGTGCGCGCTTTTCGTCGATGGCTGGCAAACTGAGAGAGCGGTCGCGCACGCACTCACCGACACACTCGAGTGCGCGAACGCTCGCACCCTTTTCTTCCTGCACGAGCGGACGAATTCAGCCGCGAGCGCCGTGAGCCGGCAGCGAAGCGATCACAACCGCACGCGCTCGGCGATCACGTCCGTGTCGCCTTCGCTGCGCGGAACCGAGTTCCCGGGGCGCGAGTCGAGCAACGGGCGTGCAGCCTCCGCGGTCAACGGCGTCGCGTCGATCAGGTCCACGTCGACCGGTGCCGCACCGTCGATCTCGAACTCGAGCTCCAGGCCTTCCGCTCCGATCCCGGTGAAGGGGACGACGCCGTGCTCGATGCCGACGTCGAGCCGCTGATCCTTCCAGGTGACGGCGCTCAAGCGGCCCCGTTCCGGAACTCGTAGCGCGAGACGCAGCGCACCGCGCGGAGAAGACAGGTGCGCGGCGACGATGCGCTTCGTCCCCTCGGTCGCCTCGCGCAGGACGTCGAGCCGCGGCGGCGCTGCCTGCGACGGTTCGGCCGGTGCGACGAATGCCGAGCTGAATCGCGGCCACCAGGGGATCGGAGCTTCGCGGCGCTGCGTGAACCCGCCGGCCTTCGAGACAGAATCGGGGAGTGGTGCCCCGTACGGCAGCGCGCACCACTGCGCCGTGTGCGCGCGCGCGTCGGTCACGCGCGCCAGGTTCAACATGCTCGGCGAGTCGGCGTCGTACGCCGGCACGAACAGCGCGACGACGAACGCCGCGCACGAAGCCGCGAACAGAGTCCAGATCGCGCGCGATCCGCCGTGCAGGAACGCGGGCGCGAGCAGCAGCGCGACAATGGCGACCGGTGCGCCGAGCGCAGCACCGATGCGGAATCCAAACCCTTCTTCGAGGCCGATGAGCAGCGGTGCCGTGAGCAGCGCCGATGCCGCGAGCGTGCACAACAGCGCAATCCCACCCGGCCGTCTGCGTCGCGGCAGGAACGCGGACTTGCGCGGACGCAGCCAGATCACCCTCACCGCGGCGATCGCAGCGACGAGCGCCGGGATGAGCACCAGGTAGCTCGCGCTCGGCACGCAGATGGCCGCGAGCAGCGCGAGACCTGCGACGAAGAGGTGTGCCGCTGCGCGTGCTTCGGCGACGCGGGATCCGCGCCGCAGGACGTAGCGACCGGCGCCGAGTCCGGCGGCCAGCGAGCCGAGCAGGACGGCGACGCGCTCCGCCCACGGGTGGGCGCTCCACGGTGCGTCGATGCCGTTGCGTGCGGCGAGCATGTACGCGACGGCGTGCGCGAACAACGTCGCAGCCACGAGAGTCGCGACTGCAGCCAGCAGTCCGACGACGAGCGGCTTCGCGCGTGCACTCCGCGCGCGCACGGCGAGCACGATCAAGGACGCGATCGACAACCACACGCACCAGCTTTCCGGCCAGCGCAACACGAAGAGCCCGAGCACGTCGCAGTACATCGCGTTGCCCGCTCCGTGGTGCTCGAGGTCCGCGTCACCCAGCGAGCGCGCGAGCGCCAGACCGCTCTCGCCCATCTGCTGCAAGCTGCGTGGATCGAGGTGCGCAACGTCGTCGAGCGGCGTGTGGTAACGCTGCACGCCGCCGATGAACGCGAAGTTGAGCCCGCTCATGCCGCGCAGCTTGAACACGGAGAGGTCCGTGTCGTTGGGCATGCGCTTGTAGAGCTCGTACGCGACCGACACCGCCGAGGGATGCGGCACGACGCGCGCGTAGTGCGCGAGCAACCAGGCGTTGTCCTCGCTCGTCTCGAACATGTGCGCCGGACCGCACGTTCCGCGCGCTTCGAAGTTGACGACGGCGCCGATCCGCGAGGCGAGGGGATGTGCGTCGACGAACGCCGCGGCGCCGATCAGGCCCGCTTCTTCGCCTTCGTCGAACAAGAGCACGATTTCATTCTCGAAGACGTGCGCGTCGCCTGAGCGCAGTGCGCGCGCGATCTCGAGGATCGACGCCGTGCCGGCCCCATCGTCCGACGTGCCGGGTCCCGCCGAGACCGAGTCGTAGTGCGCGGCGAGCATCACGCACTTGCCGCTCTGCTTGCCGGGCAGGGTCGCAATCACGTTGCGCACGATCGCGATCATTCCGTTGCGACCGATCGCGAGGCGCGACTGCACTTCGACCTTCCAGCCCAGGCGCTCGAGCTCCGCGATGAGGAACGCGCGCACGCGCGCCGCTTCCGCCGATCCGACCGGATGCGGATGTCCCTCGCCTTCGATCGTGCGCAGGCGCTCGAGCGCACGCGTGCCTGAAAACGACTCGGGCGGGGCATCGGCGCCCAGCGCGGTGGGGGGATTCGAGCACGCGCGCGCGAGGACGAACGCGACGAAGACGATGAAAAGGCCCGCGAGCGCCGTTCCCGGTGCAAACCGTCCGCGCCCGTGCCGGTTCAGATTGGTGCTCAATGATCTTTGCGGTGCTCGCGCTTCCGGCCCCGCAAGATGCCTTGTACCTTGGTTGCCCCCATTCGAAAAAGACGAGGCAGTCCGGACCTCACGAGAAGACGCGGAGACGACGATGGCGCATGCGAACGAGCTCAGAAAAGGCACCCTGGTCAACATCCAGGGCCGGATCTGCAGCGTGACGTACTGGAACCTGTGGAAGAGCGACCGGCGCAGCCGCGTCCAGATGAAGTTCAAGGACATCCAGGACGGGCGCGTGTCCGAGACCACGGCTCAGCCCGACGACAAGTACGACGTCGTCGATTCGCAGACCATCGACATGGGCTACAGCTACCGCGACGGCAACGACGAGGTGTTCTACACGCCGGCCGGCGAGGAATACCGTTGCGCCGCAGCCGCGGTCGAAGACGTGCTGAAGTGGAAGGCCGACAACTACAGGGGCCTATTGATCGACGGCAAGCTCTTGACCGTCGAGCCTCCTCAGTCGGTGATCGCGACGGTCGCCGAGACGACGCCGCCGATCAAGGGCGTTCTCAACGGGCTGAAGGAAGCGGTGCTCGACAACGGGATGACGGTGAAGGTCGGCATGGTGATCAACATCGGTGATCGCGTGCGCATCAACACGGAGACGGGCGAGTACAAAGAGCGCGTGTAGCCACGCGCTCCAGCAGTACAGGCTGCGCGTGTAGCAACCCGCTCCAGCAGTACAGGCTGCGCGTGTAGCCACGCGCTCCAGCAATAGCGGCGCGCATGTGTGGCAGGCCCGGCAACGGCCGCTCACTCCGCTCCAACTCAACCGGGCAACTCATGCGGCATGGAGCGGCTCGCGGCGCCAAGCACCGCCCGCTATGCCCCGATGCGCAGCCCGCACTCCGGGCACTTGATCGGCCCCGCGTCGTACTCCGCGAAGCACGCCGGGCACGTCCTCCGCGCCGACGTCACGTCGATCACCATCGTCGCCGAGCGTCTCGCGCTCTCGTCGATCAGCGCGAGATAGCTCTCGTCCAGGAACGCCTGCGCCGCGCGCGCATCCGGGCCCGCGACCGCGAGCCACAACTTCGTCCCTCAGGAACTGCACTGCGCCTTGGGAGGCGAAGTGATCTGCGCCTCGATGCCCTGACCGCGCAACACGCGCTGCAGGTCGCGCAGGTGATCGATCGCACCTTCGGCGACGATGTGCGTTTCTTCAGATGTGCTCATGTCGTGCACGAAGTCTACGCCACGACCCTCGCGGATGCGCCTCGGCTGCGATCCGACCCACTCTCGGGCTCGTTATCGGCGATTCACCGCTGGAATCGAGATCCATCACGCCGTGACCGTCTCGAGGCCCATGTGCACGCGATCGATCGAAGAGACGACTTGCGCCGGCGCGGATCCACGTCGTAACCTTCATCGACAGACCTGCGCTCAGGCGCAGCGAGAGTCCCGTGCAAAGCTCACCCAGTTCCGACACGACGACGAACGGCATCCGCGTGCAAGCGGTCGCGCGTTTCCTGCCGGACGAATCGGATCCCGACAGCAAGCGCTACCTCTTCGCCTATCGCATCCGCATCGTGAATGAAGGCCTCCAGGAAGCGCGCTTGCTCGAGCGTCACTGGATCATCCTCGACGCCGACAACCGTCGCGAGGAAGTGAAGGGCGAAGGCGTCGTCGGCAAGCAGCCGCGCATCGCGCCGACCAAGACCTTCGAGTACACGTCGAGCTGCCCGTTGAAGACGCGCTGGGGCACGATGGAAGGCAGCTACACGTTCGAGCGGCCCGACGGCACGCGCTTCGAGGTCGAGGTCGGACGCTTCTTCCTCGTGCCATCCGTTCCGCGTCCTGCCGCGACCGCGCCGAAAAGCTGACGCGCACGCGTCACACGTCGACGCGGCGGAAGCCGGCGAGATAACCGGCTGCGACGTAGGCCACGCCGATGTCGCCGGTCGCGATGGATCGCGCGACGGAATCGGGGACCTTGAACTCGCGTCGCGTGCCGTCGTCACGCTCGAGCAACGCGCGCCACCGTGTCGCATCGGAGGAATCGTCCCGAGGCGCAACCTCGCGCCGCTCGAGAACGACCACCGGGACCGCCAACATGCCGTCTCTCTTGGTCGACGACGCCCGGTCGAAGCTCCTGAGCATGCGCACGAAGAGGAACACCCCCATCGCTGCGGGGAACAGCGCCATCACCGGATTGATCGAGAGGAAGTAGAGCGTGATCATCACGACCAGGCCGACGCCGATCATGCTGCCGAAGGCCTCGAACAAGCCGACGCGCGTCAGGCCTTCCGTGGATGGACGGTGAGCGAGCAATTCGGGGAACGCGGGATGCGCTTCAAGCGCGCGAAACCGCTGCGATCGAGACGGCGCCGGTTCGGATCGGATCACGGGTGCGATCGCAGCCTGGATTCCGACGCCGCACCACGCGCACGCCCGTGCGTCGTTCTGGTTGCGCGCTCCGCAGTTGGGGCAGGTCGGGACGGGAAGGGCCACGGCCATGGGGAGTGCATTTTAGCCATGCCTCGCCGTTCCATTCGCGCATTGCAGCCGTCTTCCGGCGGGGGTAGCGTCGCACGCATGATCGTCGCCAGCCTGTTCCTCGCCGTTCTCGCCGCAGGTCCCGTTTCGGCCGCGGATTTCGACGTGCAGTTCACGGGCGCCACGCTGCGCTTCGACTACGTGCACACCGGCACCGCGACCGAGGAGCACGTCGCCTACCAGAAGCTGCGGCTCGAGGGCGAGTGGCCCGGGAGCCGCACGCAGCTCGTCGACGACACGAACACCGGCAAGTACCTGTTCGAAGTGCTCGACCCGAAGGGCGAGCACGCGCTCTGGTCGCGCGGTTTCTCGAGCATCTACGGCGAATGGGAGACGACGGGCGACGCGAAGGAGCGCTTCGGCGCGTTCCAGGAATCGCAGCGCTTCCCCGAGCCGCGCGCGAGCGTCACGTTGCGCTTGTCCAAGCGCGGCAACGACGGCAAGTTCCACGCGCTCTTCACGACCGCGATCGATCCGACGTCGCGGTTCGTCGATCGCGCGCCGATCACGCCGCGCGGGGACGTCGTGCCGGTGTTCGAGAGCGGTCCGCCGGCGACGAAGGTCGACCTGCTCGTGCTCGCCGAGGGCTACCGCGCGCTCGAGCGCGACAAGTTCGAGGTCGACGTCGCGCGTTTGACCGACGTGATGTTCGCGACGGAGCCCTACAAATCGCGCAGAAAAGACTTCAACGTGCGCGCGCTGCTCGTGCCCTCGATGGACGGCGGCATCAGCAACCCGCGCAAGGGCGTCTTCCGCGATTCGGCGCTGGGCTGCTCGTTCAACGCGTTCGACAGCGACCGCTACGTGCTCACCTTCGAGGACGCGCGCTTGCGCGAGATCGCGGCGCAGGCGCCGTACGACGCTCTCATCATCCTGGTCAACGAGCGCAAGTACGGCGGCGGCGGGATCTACAACCTGTGGGCGACGGTCGCGGCCGACACGGAGCCCGCGCCCTACGTGTTCGTGCACGAGTTCGGCCACGCGTTCGCGGGGCTCGCCGACGAGTACTACACCTCGCAGGTCGCGTACGAGCAGTTCAACCCGAAGGGCGTCGAGCCGTGGGAGCCGAACGTGACAGCACTGCTCGATGCAGCGCAGATCAAATGGCGGGATCTCGTCGACGCCGCGACGCCGATCCCGACCGTGTGGGGACAGAAGGCCTACGACGAGATGGACCTCGCGTACCAGCAGAAGCGCAAGAAGCTGATCGACGAGAAAGCCAGTGAGACAGCGTCGGAAGCGCTGATGCGCGAGGTGAAGGTGACGAGCGAGAAGCTCCTGCACGCCGAGAAGTTCTTCGGCAAGGTCGGCGCGTTCGAAGGCGCGATGTACGAAGCCAAAGGGCTCTATCGCCCCGAGATCGACTGCATCATGTTCACGCGCAACCCGACGAGCTTCTGCAAGGTGTGCGCGCGCGCGATCGACCGCACGATCGACCGCTTCACGCGCTGAAACGTACGGCGGCTCACTTCCGCAGGTTTTTGACACCGACATTGCGCTCTTTATCCCCGCCAAGCGCGAGCCCGGTATCCTGTGGGCGATCCCACCCACGTCCTTCTTCTGACAAATCCGCGCCATGTCCGAAACCACCGCACGTTCCAGCGTTCCCACTCGTTCCGTCGTCCCGGCCCGCTACATCGAAGCCCTCGGCGGCGCGGACCCGTTCGAGACGCAGCGCAAGGCGCCGAAGCGCTTGAAGAAGTTGCTGAAGGGCTTGAGCGAGAAGCAGCTCGCGCGCCGTCCCTCCGCCGACAAGTGGTCGATCAAGGAAGTCGTCGCGCACCTCGCCGACGGCGAAGTGATCATGGGCTCACGCATCCGCTTCGTCGCCGCGCAGGATCGCCCGCCGCTCCCGGGCTACGACCAGGACCTGTTCGTGCAGAACCTCGGCATCGAGAAGGTCAAGACGAAGGACCTGCTCGAAGCGTTCGCGATGGCGCGCAAGCTCAACATGCAGCTCCTCGCGCGCTTGCCTGAGAGCGCGCTCGACCGCGTCGGCCTGCACGGCGAGCGCGGCGAAGAATCGATCCGCACGATGATCACGATGTACGCCGGGCACGACCTCATCCACGAGGAGAAGATCGGCATCGCGCGGGACGGACTGCGCGCAGCCAAGAAGCAGAGGAAGTCCGCTGCCGCCGAAACGGATCAGTCCGAGACGATCGAGTCGGACGAGTCGCTCGGGTCGGACGAGCCGATGAAGTCCCGTGAGAAGGCCCAGAAGAAAGCCACGAAGAAGGCCGAGAAAGAAGCCGGCAAGAACAACCCGCTGCAGCCCGTCTGATCTGGGAAGCGGCGCGGCGCTTCTGGCCGGACACGGTCCGTATCGTGTGGCGCGTTGGGTGCCCCCGCGCCCTTGTCAAACGATCTGGCGATACGACGCGTAGGCCGCGACCGCTTTGATCACTTCTCTCGTCGACGGTGTGCAATGCAAGAACGAGAGACGAACGAGGCTCCCCGGGATCTTGAACGCTTCGGAAAGCAATGCGTGTACGAAGGACTGCGTAGGCGACCGAACTCCGTCGAAGTCGATCGCTACGCATTCGCCTCGCTCGATACGCGGGCGCAATTCCTCGTCCCGGATGCGCACTGCGACTTCATTGTTCTCGTCGAAGTCGGCAACCCGAACCGTGAACATCTTCTCGACGTCCGCGGAGGCTCCTAGGAAGTCCAGGCCAGCCGGTCCTGATATTCGCCGAGCCTCATCGGCCAAAGAACCACATATTCTGAGGATCGACGCGAAGTCGGGAACTCCGTCGACGGGGAAGTCCATCGTCACGACGGTTCCAGGCCAGCTTTCGATTGTTCGATAGACGCGATCCGGTTCGACAGGCTCGCGACTCGTCCGGGTGGGAATGTCACCACGGATGCCCAGCAGCGCGGTCCCCGAAGCAATCCAGAAAGATCCACCTGAGCGCCACGCGATTTCGCGCGAGTAGAAGAGGCCGAGACCGGCATTCTCGTTCCCGTCACCGTACGGACCCGCAGGGGCTGCTCCCGAAGCATGTGGAAGAATGGCGAGCCGTAGCCCTTCCATGTCCGTGCGCAGCTCCGGGTAGCGTCGCTGCATCGATGCGCGGACTCCCTGTCCCAGATCACACATCGCGACTTGAATTCGACGGTCGTCGGGGAAGTGCTGCGCAATCGCAACGCCACCGATCGGTGATCCTGAGTGCTGCAGAACGTTCCGTGCGAGCTCAGTCATCGCATACTTGAGGGCATCTGCAGCTTCCTGGCAGTGCTCGAGCGTCAGCAAGCCGGCACTCTTTCGGAAGGCATCGATGTCCTTGAACGAGCGGATGACGTGCAGTCCGGTGTTCTGATGCGATTGAGACCACTGACTCGTCGCGGAGACGGACAGCCCGGTCGAACCGATGTCGGCCAGCCCCATGTCTCCGAAGTACACGTTCGATGGATTGGCGGGATCCAATTGCACTCGAACTGGGATCCCTTGGCTGCGCATCTTGAGGCAGTAGGCCGCGAACATGCACAGCGCCCACGGCTCCATGAAGGCCACGCGCGAAAAGTCCAAGACGAGTTCCGTCTTGCCGCGGGGCAACTTCCAGTGCCAGTCCCAAGTCACCAGACGGCTGCGCATGTCCGCAGCGCGCCCATTCCAGTCAACCTTCGGGATGATCGTGCGGTGAGTCGTGTCGGACATGGCGGTGGACAAGGAGAATACTCGCCGGAGTCCTGCTCACGGCAGGAACTTCTTCTCCTTGAGCTTGCGCGGCAAGTACTCCTCGATCACGAAGTTCAGGCCCCACTTCGCGAGCGCTTGCTGCTCGGCGCGCACGCCGGACTGCAGCATCTGCTCGATCGCTTTCACCCACGGCTTGTGCGCGGCGAAGAAGGGATCGTTCTTCAACGCGTCCTTGGCGCGCTTGATGTCGACGTCCTGCAGCTTGTGCGTGGCGTCCTGCAGCTTGAAGTCGATGATGTCCTGCGGCGTGACGCCCAGGTACTGCGCCTGCGGCACGCAGAAAAAGCGGTTGATGTGCGCCGCATTGCCCGAGCCGACCTTCAACGTGCGGTAGATGTTGGCGATGCCGTACGGATCGCAGTCGACGAAGGCGTACACCGGGATCTTCTGCGCGTCCGCGAGCCGCCGCACGAAACGCCGCGTCGCGCGCGTCGGCACGCCGGCGGTCTCGACCAGGATGCACTGCGCGGTCTTCCAGTACTTGTGGTTGTTCAGGCGCTGGAACATGCCGCCCGTCTCGATCGCCAGGATGAACTTCGCCTCGGTCTCGAACTTCAAGTGCTCGACCGAGTGGGGGATCGAGTAGCTCCCCGACCCGAAGCTCGTGCAGTCGATGCGCAGCGCGTTGCCCGTCTCGGCGTCGCGGTCGATCACCACGAGGTTGCCCGCGACCGAACCGCCGTGTTCCTCGGGGTAGAAGCGCAACTGCTCGCGCGACAAGCCCTCGAGCGACGCGAGCGCCTCGATGTCGTCGAGCACCGTGTCCGACTCGGGCTGCTCGTTGAACTTGGCATCGCCCCAGTTCTTCGAGACGTAGTACGCCTCCCGCTTGGTCGCGAAGTCGTCGTTCTCCACCATCTCCTTCGCAATCGCCATCAAGCGCAGCGTCTGCGCGAAGCTCTTGACCGTGTTCACCGACAGCGCGCGCGCCTTGCGCCCGCGGCCGAGCTCGAAGTAGCCCACCTGCTTGTCGTACTTGACGTTACCGAGCGAGCGCGTCGGGAACTTCAGCTCGGGCAGCACGCGCGCGAGGATGTTCGCGCGCACGCGCGTCGCGGTCGACTCGATCAAGGTCAGCGTCTTCTGGTCGAGCGCTTCGAGCTTGCGCGGCGCCTTCTTGATCTTCTTGGGCGCCGGCTGCGTGTCCGGTTTGGGGTCTTTTTTGCGGCGCTCGGCCATGGTGCGGTCCTTGGGCCCACTGCGGAGATCCGCACTACGAGGGTCTCCCGTGCGGAGACCCAGCTTGCGAAAAACTAGAGCGGGGGAGGCCGCTTCTAACGCAACGACATCACGGTGTCCACGCAACCTCGACCGCGTTCGTCAAGTTGAACGTCGCCGTGCTGCAGAATGCCGCCGCGTTGCGATACCAAGCCTGGTATGTGCGCACGCCGCCACCGAAGGGAACGAGGCCGCGCACCGAGACGCTGGGATCGCCGGGACCGGGGTAGAAGCTCGAGCCGAACACGTTCACCTTCGTGCGCAAGCGCGTGACCGATCCGCCGGCGCAGCGCAGGCCGTCGCCGAAGATCCCGCCCATCCCGCTGTTCACGCGCGTCGTGCCCTGGAAGTAGAGGCAGCTCGATTCCGGCATGCCGCTGCCGCGTAGGACGAGCGTGTCCGCGCTCACCGACGGATTGCCTTCGATCCACAGGTTCGCGCCGCCCGCGTACACCGAGTTCGCGCAGCCGTTGCCCGTTGCGCCCGAGGCAACGGGGCTCGGCGAGCACGGACACGTCGAGCTCGTTCCGTCACCGAAACAGTAGCCCGTACCCGTTCGGGTGCCGACCGTGATCGTGAACGTGCCCGCGCCGGTCGTCGCGCCCGGCCACAGGCCGAGCTGCAGCACGTACGGTTGTCCGGCCGTGACGGGGAAGCTGACTTGCGACGGGCCCGAGCCCGAGCAACCATCGTCGTTGCACGCCAGCGACGAGCCCGAGGGACAGTTCGTCCCCGCGTACGCCGCGATCTTCGTGTCGAGCGGGGTGCCACCGCACAAGCTCCACGTCGCCGTGCCCGTCGAAGGCGCCGTCCACTGGAACCACACGTCGAACGTGATGCGCGGGTTGGGATCGGTCGGCGAAGTGCACAGCGCGTCGAGCTGACCTTGGTTGCCGGTCGTCGCTTGCACGTCGTCGAACGCGTGCGGGCCCGCACCTGCGATTCGGATCGGCGCGCTGCAGTCGTCGCCGACGGCGGGCGTGAAGCCCTCGATCGTGAAGAATCCAGGTCCGCCGCCGGTGCCGGGGAACGTGCCGATTTGCAGCGTGTACACCGCACCCGCGCTCGCGAACCAGCGCGCTTCGGACGGACCGCCGGACATGCCGCACGCATCGTCGTCGCACACGAGCGGCTCCATCGACGGACAACCTGCGCCTGCGTAGACCGCGACCTTCGTGTCGGTCGTCGCGCCCGCGCACGTCGAGAGCTTGACCCACTGCGTGACCGGCGACGTCCAGCGGAACCACACGTCGCCTTCGATCGCGCGCGTCGCGAAGAGCTCGCAGGCAAGGTCGTTCTGTCCCTGCGAACCCGTCGTCGCCGCCGTCGTGTCGTACGCGTGCGGGGATCCGGATCCGAAGCCGCTGATCACGGTCGCGCTCGTGCAGTCGTCGTTCACCACGGTCGAGATGACGTTGATGGCGAAGTTGCCCGTGCCGGGTGTCGCTGCGGGAAACAGGCCCGGGTAAAGGCCGATCTGCAGCAAATACCCCTGTCCCGCCGTGCACGCGAACTCGATCGTCGACTCGAACGTGCCCGAGCCGAGGTCGTCGTCGTTGCACGCGAGCGACGTGCCGCTGACCGGACATCCGCCCGTCGAGGGATACGCCGCGATCTTCGTGTCGAGGATCGTCTGGTTGACCGTCGTGACGTGCGCGATGCCGCTCGAGGGCGCGGTCCACGTGAACCACACGTCGTCCTTCACCGCGGTGAATCCGAACTGGTTGCACGCGGATTCGTTCTGTCCCTGGACGCCGGTCGTCGCCGTCGTGTTGTCGAATGCGAATGTGCCGCTGCCCGCGATCGGATCAGCCGTCGCGCACGAGTCGCTGCCGCCGACGAGCGGTGCCGGCGGAGGAAGTGCCTGCGCATGCGCAGCGCGATGCTGCGCGCGGGGCTTGCCCTGCGGCTGATCGGCGCGTGCGAAACCGGCCAGCACTGTGGCCGAGAGAATCAAATACGAAACGAACGACTGCATCGACGGTGCCGGCTGCCCGGAAGGATTTTCGAGGTCCTGCCCCCCGCGCGTGCGGTCGCGCGGGAGCCACGAAAGTTCCCGCTGAAGACTACCCCGGAATCCAAGCGCGCGCCGGATTCGTGCAGAGAGCCCGGCCGCCGCACGATCCGCTCCGTGACCGGGGCGGATCGGCGGGTGTCATCGGATCAGTGCGCGTGGAAGGCGTCGAACGACAGCCCGCGGATCCGCGTGTTGCGCTCGATCACCTTCGCGAGCGTTTGCGTCTGCACGAAGGAGCGCAGGGACTGCGGCAGGTAGATCTCGTACCAGAAGCGGTCGCCGTCGCGCACGCGCTCGAACTGGTCCTCGAGCACGGCGTGCACCAACTCGCCCACCATCGCGCCCGGCAAGTGGTCCTCGGCGAGCCCGCCGACCCACGCGTCGATGTCGTCCACGGTCGCGTACACGCCGGACAGACGCGACTGCGTGGTCGGGTCGGCGCTCACCTGTGCGAACGAGGTCTTCGCCGACAGCCCGTACGCGACGCGCAGCGCGTTGTAGCTCGGCAGACCGTGGTCGCGACCGCGCTGGATGTTGAGCGACGCGAGATCGAAACCACCGGCACCCGGAGGCCCGAACAGGAAGTTGCGCACGTCGTCGATGATCATCGAGTCGACCTCTTGCGCTTGCTGGTGCGCGAGACCGCGCAGGAGCGGCTCGATTCCGCCGTGGTTCAGGATCTGGCCGGGAGCGAAGAACGACGCCAAGAGCGGCAGGTTCCCGTCCGGGATCACGTTGCCGTTCGCATCGAGGCGCTGCAGCACCGGCGAAAGCATGCTGTGGCCGAAACGGTACGACGCCGTCGAGAACTCGGTGGCGATCGACGGGAGCACGCTCGCGTTGTAGCCGGCGTACGGAGTCAGCGCGTTGGGCCCGAATAGCGCCGGCAGGAACTCGCTGTAGGTGATCTTCTGGATCTCGGCGACGACCATGATGCGCGCGAGCTGGTAGAGGTCCTCGTCGGTCGCGGTCGGCATCGCGGCGCGGAACCTCAGCGCCCAGTAGTTGTGCTCGCGCACGAACAGCGTGTGCATCGCCGTCAGCCCGACCTGCTCGTTGCAGCGCACGTCCCCGGCAAGAAAGAGCGTGGGGTCGGCCGACGTCGGTGCGTTCGGGAAGCCGTGCACGTTGAAGGGCAAGTACTGGCCCGGGCTCGTCTTCAAGCGGCCGGATCCGTCGAGGGTGCGCAGCTCGAGCGCGCGCGCCGTGTCCGCGCCGTACACGTTGGAGCCGTCGATGTACGCCGTGATCTCGTTCATCTGCTGGCGCAGGAGCGGTACGCCGGACATCTGGTAGTGCGAGCGGTCGAGCGGGATCGTCATGAGCCCGGTCGAGCTCGGATCGAAGAACACGTCGCCCATCGGCACGACGATGTCGAAATGCTCCGCCGGCGTCGCGGATCCGGTCAGGTCGAGGTCGTGGTCGACGAACTGTCCCCATTGCCAGACGAAATCGGACGCCATCTGCGCATTCAAGATCGAGCCCGTCTGCGCCACGACTGCGTTGCTGATCATGCGTGCGGAAGGGCGGTTCGCACCTCCGGGTGCGCCGATGCCGTCGTCGTAGGCGCAGGCTGCCTTGCGCATCAGCTCGGTGTTCGCCGAGCCCCAGTCAGGGTGCGAGACGTTGTTGTTCGAACCGTCGACCGTGCGCACCTCGGTGATGCCGAACGCCGACAGCTGCGCGAATGCGCTGGCCGACGTGATCGCGCAAGCGAGCGCGAAGAGGGGGACGGACGGGATGAGCCTGGAACTGCGTTGGAAGCTGACGCCGGACATCAGATACTCCATGGAATGGCGCCGGGTTTTGGACCGCCCTATTTGGACGTGAGCCTGCTTACCCGAACAGGGCCTGTCCGGATATCCACCGTGTACGAATCTAACAGCCTCTCGCAAGGTCTGCTTCGGGATCGAGTGCATTTAGCGGGTGGCGCCTGGCGCCGGTAGCCGGTATTCCCGGCCACGGGTGCCCGGCATGGCTCGCCCGACCCGCTCCTTGCCGGCGTAGAAATACGGAAGACGGCGCGGAATGGCGTGCGGTACCAGGCACGGGTCGCCGGGAACACCGGCTACGGGCGCACCGTACCTCCCAGGCACGTCAGAACTTGCGGCTCTTCTGCAGCACGTCATCGAGCGTCTTGACCGTCTCGTCGCGCTCGGCATCGTCGAGGTCGAGGATCTCCTGCAGCGCGATCCCGATGTGCGGGATGTACGTCTCGATGTAGCTGCGCTTGTCGAACTCGGCGCGCAGGCGCTTGCCCTTGCGGATGTACGTGCCCAAGCGTCGGCCGCACTCCTGCAGGCCGAGCTTGATCTCCTTCGTGATCTCGGCGTAGCTCGCGATCGCTTCCTTGGACTCCGATGTGAAGGGGACCCAGACGCTCGCGATGTGCACCATCACGGCCATCGGTCCGATCGGGAGCGCGCCCCTCGGTTGCTGCATGCCGTAGCGCTTCCACTCGGTTTGGATCACGCTCTTCGTGATCGCGCACGCGGCTTGTTGGTGGAGCAACGGCACGCGGTTGGCGAAGCGCAACACGCGGACCGGCTCATCGGCGTTGCCGACCAGTTCCTCGGTCGCGATCACGGCCTTGTCTCGTTTGACGATGCGGCCTTCCTCCGTGAGGTCGAGACCGACGCCGCCCGGTTTGCCGTACGCGATGCCGACTTCGAT
>JBBQNP010000055.1:0-28083 GCA_038330085.1 Planctomycetota bacterium
GTCCGAGGTCGAAGAGGAACACTTTCCCGATGGTCAGCATCAACAAGACGAGGCTCGCCCAGCGCAGCGCGCCGCGTCCACGTCCGACGCCGAGCCCCAAGAGCACGAGCGCGTAGATCGCCCACGCGATCGAGGCCGCCAAGTCGCGCGCCGGCAAGCGTTCGAATCGCCACGTGAAGTCGGGCATGTTCGAGAAGGCATCCGCGATCTCGAGGTTGATCCACGCGAACACCAGCAGCACGGCGCAGATGCCGGCGATGCCCGACGCGACGACTTGCGCCTGGCTTTGGCGCAAGCAGCGCGCGGCCAGGCCGGCGGCGAGCGCGGGCAACACATACGCGTACGCGAGCGTGTTCCACACGCGCACGTCGGACCGCGGAAACGAGCTCCACGGGCGGATGACGACGAGCAGGAACGTCGACACCACGAGCGCGATCACGGACGCCCAGGTCAGCGCACGAGCTTCGATGCGACGGCCGAGCAGCGCGACGCCGAACGCGAACAGCGCCAGCGTGACCCCGACGACCTCGTGGTCGACCTGCAGCGGCACGACCAGCGCCGCGAAGAGGATGGCGACGCAGGCGAACATGATGCGCCCCGCGCGCTGCGCACGGTCTTCGTCCGCGCGCAAGAACCACAGGCACAGTGCCGCGAACACGGCCAGCGCTTCGAACGCGAGCGGCACGAGGAAGACCGGTGCGTCCGGCCAGTGTTCGACGAACAAGACGTGCACGGTCGGGAACCACACGAGCGGCACGAGTGCTGCCGTTCTCCAGGCATTCGTGCGCCCGACCCAGTACGACGTGCGCACGATGGGCCACAGCGTGAACACGGCGACGTGGATCAGCGCGAGCGTCATCAACGGTTCGAAGTGCGCGTCGCGTAAGGTCGGCATCGCTTCGAATCCTCCCGTGATGCACGCCGACCAGGAGGCCAACACCGCGCAGACGTAGAGCGCGCTGGAGCGGGAAGCCGTCGCCGCGAACGCGATCTGCGCACCGAGCACGAGCACGGCGGAGACCGACATGCCGATCACCGCTCCCGCGGGCTCGTCGAACGTGCTCGTCGCGAACATGGCGGGCACGCCGAACGCCGCCACCGACCAGAAGATCCCCGCTGGAACGCGTCGACGCAGCAGCCATGCGGACAAGAGGACCACGCCTCCGAACGACACGAGCGCGCCGCACCACACCAGCGTGTAGGGAACGTTCTCGACTGCGACGTGCGCCCGGCTCCAGGCGCAAGCAGTCAGCCCGGCCAACGCCGTCGATGCGATCGCGGTGGCCGAGGGTGCACCGAGCGCGATGGTGCGCAGCACGCACAACGCCAGCGCCATGGTCAGCCCGATCCAGGGCCACGGTCCGTTCCCCTGCGGACCGGTCAACGCGGCGACCGCAACGAGCTGAAATCCGATCGCGGCGGCCACCACGGCGTTGCGCGCGCCATGTCGCACGTCGTCGTTCACGGGGCGCAGCACGGCCAGCTCGGCCACGATCAGGTGCAGGATCGCGAGGCCCAGCGCGCAACCGAACAGCTCTTCCTGATGCGCAAAATCGAGCCTGAAATCGCGCGAAACGGCCCATGTGAGGACCAACGAGACCGCGCCGACGGCGCTCCCGAACGGCAACCAGGGCATGTCGCCGCGGCGCGCGACCCACCCCGCTGCGATGGCGAGCACGCCGGCGAAACAAGCGAGCGGCCACAAGCTGGGCCCCAAGTCGCGGTCCTGTGCGAACCACGCCGCGAACACGAACGGCACCAGCAGCGCTCCCGCCTGGCTGACGATCCATCGACGTCGCTCGGGCCCGCTGACCTGCGCCGCGACGAGCACGAAGGCGAACGCGAACACGCCGAGCATCACGAGCGCGAACGTGAGGCGCTCGTGCGTCATGTGCGCGCCGATCCAGAGTGACTGGATGACGAACGTGCCGATCAGCGCAAGCAGTCCGACCGAGGGCCAACGCCGCTTCTGCGCCACGAACAAGAACCCGAAGTCGAGCAGGAGCACGTATCCGAACAACGAAATGGGCCGGTCGGAATGGCTCGACAACGCGAGCGGCGTCGCAAAGCCGCCGACGAGACCGAGCACGGCGATCACGTGCGATGCATGCCGCTGTGCGAGCCATCCGCACGCCACGGTGACGCCGACCATCGCCGCGAACGCTGTCGGGAAACCGATCATGCCGTACAGGACGTGCGCGGCCCACGATGACGCGTACAAGAGCACCGCTCCCGCTCCGGTGAGCGAGCTCGCGACGATGTCGTAGCCGCGTTGACGCAGCGGAATTTCCGCGAGGAAGCACACGACGCCGACGCAGGCGCTGATGATCACGCGCATCTGCGGCGTGATCACCTGGTGCTCGATCGTGTACTGCAGGAAAAGAAAGCCCGCGATGGCGAGGACGATTCCGCCCAAGACTGCAAAACCGCGCACGCCGAGCCAGCGCTCGAAGTCGACACCGGTCGTGGTGGCTGCGCGCTCGGGCGGCGTCGGCGCAGACGAACTCGCATCGGACGAGGCCGAACCCGCGGCGGATCTGTGAGCTTCACGCGGCGAATCGCTCGAACCTGTCGACGCGTAGGTCGGCGCCGGAGCTGTCGGTGGTGAAACGACTGCGTCCGGCGATCTCGCGATGGACGCCGCCATCGGCGCCGCGATTGCTTCTGTCGGTCTCGCGGTTCCATCTGCCGTGGCCGACGCAGGCATTTTCAGCGGCGCCTGCGATGTCTGCGGCGTGGTCGGTGCGAAGGGCGCAGTCGGCGTCGGTTGCGCCCGCGCCGCATCGACGGAAGGCGATGCCTCCTTGTCCTCCGACCGAGCCGACTCCGATGCCCGCTTCGCCTGAGCTTGCAGCATCGACATCTGCCGGCCGAGATCCCGCACGCTGCGCTCGAGCGACCTGATGCGCACATACGCCACGATGCCGAGCACGAGCGCGACCGCGACGAGCAGCAACAGTCCCAGCGCGAGCAGGATGGCGAGGTCTTCCATTCGCGTGCGACATCATCCGCGAAGCACCCGACGATCTCCACCCTGCGTGGTATCGTCCCGCACTTCATGGCGGACGATGACACCGATCGAAAGACCCCGCGCGTGCCCGCCAAAGCACCCGAGACCGGACGGGGTTTCTCGCAGCTCCTGACGCTCGGGCTCGGCTTCGCACTCATCGGCGTGGTGGCGTCGCTGTCGATGTCGGGCAACGACAGCGCGCGGGCGTTCTTGCTCGAAAAGCCCATCGAGACCGTCGAGCGCGTGTTCGAGCGCGACCTGTGGCTCGAGGATGCGATCACCACGCTGCCGGATTGGTCGCACAGGGTCGTCAGCGCGCTCGTCGATGCGGGTCCATCGAAGCGCGAGGAAGCGATCCACGCATTCACCGAGATCCTCGCAACGGGTGGCAATCCCCCGCTCGAATCCGGCGGGAGACCAACGACCATCGATCCCGCTGTGCTCGACGGTTTGCGCGCGCGACGCATGGTGCTGCTCGCCGACGTCGACCGCATCGAAGAGGCGTCGGGCGACGTGAAGAACCTGATTGCCGACGGTCACGTCACGTTCGTCGACGCCGTCAAGCGCGCGTGGTCGCGAGTGCGCTCCGACGACGTGCGACCGCTCGCCGCGTACGACTTGTCGATCGCGGGCGAGGACTGGATCGGCGTGCACCTCCAGCACCGTCTCGCCGTGGCGACGGGATCGGACGATGTACGCGCATCCCTCGAGCGTTCGATCCTCGAACGGCGGGACGACGTTGCCGCTCGACTGAGGCTGATTGCTCTCGCGCAGATCGTCCCTTTGCTCGCGGGGTTCGCCCTCTTGCTGGTGTGGATCGCGCGCAACCGGCCGCCGAGCATCACCTCGAGTGCGGAGATCCCGCCGACGTGGACGTTCCACGACGGATACGGCGTGGTCGTGCGCTCTGCGTTCGGCGCGATCGCCATCGCTCTCGTGCTCGGGCAGGTTGCATTGTGGCTCGATCAGAGCGGTCGGAACACGTGGGCCGAGATCGTTACGGCGTGGGGTGCGCTGCTGATGGCGTTGCCGATGTTGTGGCTCGTGCGCAAGCGGCTGCTCGCACCGTTCGGCCGCACGTTCAGCGCCATGTTCGGACTCGAGTCGCTCCCTCGGCCGCTGTGGTGGATCGGCTTCACCCTCGCGCTGATCGCCGTCGATCAGCTCGGCTCGCGCGCGATCGTCGACTTGTTCCGACTCGGCGGGATCGGCACGCACTGGTCGGAAGGCTTCACGTCGTTCGCGATCTGGCAGCACAAGCCGCTCGTGCTCGCGAACTCGATCGACGCGTGCGCGTGGTCACCGTTCTTCGAAGAGCTCGGCTTTCGCGGGCTCTTGTACGCGACGTTGCGCCGGCACTATCGACCGGGACAAGCGGCGCTCTTCTCGGCAGCGCTGTTCGGCATGGGGCACTTCCTTTCGTTGCCCAGCCTGGCCGGCCTCACGTGGAGCGGCTTCGTGTACGCATTGGCATTCGAACGCTGCCGCAGTCTTTGGCCCGCAGTGCTGTGCTCCGCGTGGGCCAACGCATTCTCGATCGCAGCCACGGTGTTGATCTATCGGTAGCACGTCGGCGGCGGGATTCCTGCCGATCTCCCTTCGCGCTGCAAGCTCCATCGGACATCCTGGGAACGCTCGGCACTTCCAGACCGAGAGCAACATGCTCGCTCCGAACTCCGCACCGCGCACGGCTCACGAGAGCATCAGCCGACGGACGGCTTGCATCGTGCTCTGCGCCCTCGTGGTGCTCGCGGCCTATCTGAGGTTTCGCGGCTACGACGCACTCTTGCCCTACGGCACGCAGCCCGATGCACGCCCGGTCGTGCAGCAGATCGAGTTGATCCGAACCGGAGCGCCGCATCCTGAGCGCGATCCGAACTGGTCGTACTACTCACTTTTCGTCGCACGCGTCGTCGCCATGTTGCCCGAGGCGAAACCCTCCGCGGCGCGTTCGTTGGAGGAGCATCTCACGTGCGCGGGGCTGATGTTCGCGCAAATGCGGCTGCTGTCGATACTGATTTCGTTGCTCGCGGTGCCCGCCACGTACCTGCTGGCGCGCTGGTTCCTCGATCGAACACGATCGATTTTCGCAGCCGGGCTGATTGCAACGAGCTTGCTGCACGGATCCCTCTCCACCTTGGAGAAGCCGCACGCGATCGTGACCTCGTTCGTGCTGCTTGGGATGCTCGCGGCGTTGCGAACCTGGCGCAAGCCGACGATCGGTTCGTATGCGCTGTGCGGGATCAGCGGCGCAGCGGCACTCGGTGCGTTGCAGAACGGGCTGATGGTCCTGCCGGCGTTCGCGGCTGCGCACTTGCTTGGGAAGCGCGGAAATCGAACGCGTACGATCGCATGGATCGGACCGTGCGTCGCGGTCGCGATCCTCGCGGTGGGTTGGTACTGGTTGTGGCCCGGACGCCCGTCGCGTGAAGGGCACGAACCGGGCAAGTGGTCGATCACGATGACCGGACAGGTGATCGACCTCTCGAAGCTCGACGGCAAAGGCGCAGTGCGCATGGTGAGCGAACTGTGGGGACTCGATCCGCTGCTCGTCCTGCTGTGCGCGATCGGTCTCGGATGCGGAGCCGCATTCGGGCTCGCGCGCATCTGGAAGAGCGGCGCATGGCGCCCCCTCGCGATCGTGCTCGCGAGCGTTGCTCCGTACGCCGCGCTGACGGGGCTCTACTCGTACACCGCCGGTCGTTACGTGCTGCCGCTCGTTCCCTACATCGCCTGCGTCGCGGCGAGCGCGATCCCGCGCCGGTTCGCGGGCGTTTCGCTCCTGCTGCTGATCGTTCCGCTCGTCCCGGCGTGGCGCATGGCAGAGTTGCGCGCCCGGCCCGACACGTACGAGGAAGCCGCGACCTTCATCGCGCAGCATGTGCCGCCTGAAGAGACGGTGTTGGAGGTTCCGCCGTTCGACGTGCCGCTCTTCACCGACGAGCGCACGACGCGCGCGAACGCGGCCTTGCCCTGGGCGACGTCCTGGTCGCGATACCTCGCGGGTCTCGATCCGAGCTGGATCGAAGGAACGCGGCACTCGATCCTCAACCAGCCCTCGAGCGGCACGTCGACACCGCGCAGACATGCGAGCTCCGACCTGTCGTACTTCGAAGCCAACGGCGCGCGATGGGTGCTCTCCGGCTGCGGAAAAAACCCGCCGTCGCACGGCGAGGAGCTCGCGACGTTGCGCACGCAAGCACAACTCGTGGCGCGATTCTCTCCGCTCGCTGACGACGACGGTCGCGACACGACGATGCCTCCGTTCGATCCGGATCGCTGGCCGGGGCTGTTTCCGCGCGCGTGGCGGATCGTCCAAGCGCGCGCAATCGGGCCGACGCTAGAACTGTTCCGGCTGCCGTGATGCGCGGGCTGTCAGGCTCTCAGCTCTGACCGCCCGCTCTCGGGCTCACTTCGGCATCGGCTTGATCTCGAACGTGTCTCCGCGATGGAGCACGTTCAAGCTGAGGCCCGACGCGGAGAGGGTCTCGCCCGTTTTCGTCGCTACTTTCTGCGTCGGGTCGTTCGGCATTGCGTCCTTCTCCGCGGAACCTTCTTGCACTGTGCCCTCTATCGCCGCGCCGTTTTTGGCGGTGCGCTTCAGCGCCGTGCGTGCATCGAGCACGAGCACTGTGCTGTCGCCGATCACCTCGCACCTGCTGCCGTCGACGATCACCGCGGTCTTCTCGTCGATGCCAACGCCGACGAGTTCGGGATGGTCGAGCACGCACGCGAGCAGGCGCGTGAAGCGCTGACGCTTGACGAAGTGCTGATCGACGATCGCTTGCGGCCAGAAACCAAGCCCGTCCGTCGTCTCCGTTCCGCCCGAACGCACCGACGTGAGGTCGGCCTTGTCGCCGCCGATCAGCATGACGCTCGAGATCACGGCAGCACCGGCGCTCGTTCCGCCGACGACGGCGCCGTCCTGGTACCGCTTGCGCATCGCAGCGGGAATCGCGGTCTTCGCAAGGTGTTCCATGAGCCGCACCTGATCGCCGCCTCCCATCCATATGAAGTCGGCTTGAGCCACGAGCGCGAGCGCCGCCTTCTCGTCGGTCGGATCGAGGATGTCGATGTGCGTCGCCCCCCTCTCCGCCCAGAACTGCTTCGAGTCGGCACCGGACTTCTTGTCGTCCTCCGCAGCTTGCGGAACGACCAGCATGTGCGCGTCCTTGCCCCCGGCGAGCTGCAGCGCGCGAGCGATGATCTCGTCCGTTGTTCCACCACCGCCGACGATCACGAGCTTGCCCTTGGGACCGCTTTCGTCCGCGCCCTTCATCGAGGCGCAACCGACCGTGATGAGGAGAGTGCACGCGAGCAGGGGGGTGAGTGTCTTCATGCCACCAGCCTGACTTGCACGCTTGGTACGTCAACTCTCTCGCAGTTCTGCGTGCGGCTCGAGGAAGTGGCGTATGCTGACTCCTGCAACCGGACCAGCTCTGCACGCCGTCGCTGTGCTCGAGCCGCCGGCAACCCAGGAGTCACCGATGAAGAACTTGTTCCGATCCTGCCGCGTGCCGATCGCCGTGTTGGCGATGGGTGTGTGTGCTGCGTTCGGGTTCGCCCAGAGTCCCAAACCCGCTGCTGCTCCCGCGAGCACTCCGACCAAGGACGTGTCGCCGGCGCAGAAGAAACTCGACGACATCAACGCTCGCTACCAAAAGGCGATGGAGGAGTGGCAGGACCTGGCCACCAAAGCCAAGTCGCAAGAGGAGTACGAGGCCCTCGCCGAGAAGCGTCCGGGTGACGCGTTCCTCGACGAGCTCGAAGCCGTCGGCACTGAAGCCAAGGGCACCGCCACCGCAGCGCAAGCCTGGATCCAGTACGCGAGGATCGCGAGCGGGATGCGCAGCACGAACCAAGTCGCGAAGGCCGTGAAGGTGCTGGTCGAGGACCACATCACATCGCCTCTGCTCGCCGACGTTCCCGAAATGGTCGGGAATGCGTTCAAGCCGGCCAAGTCCGAAGAACTCTTGCGGCGGATGCTCGACAAGTCGCCCGAGAAGAGCGTGCAAGCCTCCGCGATGCTCACGTTGGGCAAGCAGCTCATGTCCGAGAAGAACGCCAAGCCCGAGCGCGTCGCCGAAGGGCGCGCCCTGCTCGAGAAGGTGCAGAAGAACTACGCCGGCATCACCTCGTCGCGCGATGAGGAGTACGCCGCGGTCGCAGCGGGGCAACTGTTCGAGCTCGACAACCTACAGGTTGGGAAGACCCCGCCCGACTTCGAGGTCACCGACGAGAACGGTGTGAAGTTCAAGCTCTCCGACTACCGCGGCAAGGTGGTGGTCATCGACTTCTGGGGCAACTGGTGAGGCCCTTGCGTTGCGATGCTGCCGCACGAAAAGTCGCTCGTGAAGCGACTCCAATCGCAGCCCTTCGCCCTCATCGGCATCAACAGCGACGGTGACGCCGACAAGGTGAAGAAGATCCTGAAAGATCGCGAGCTCACTTGGCGCCAAGCGATCGACGGATCGACGTCGGGCCCGCTCGCGACGAAGTGGAACATCAACAGTTGGCCGTCGATCTTCGTGGTCGATGCCAAGGGCGTGATCCGCTACAAGGACGTTCGCGGCGAGGGCATGGACAAGGCCGTCGACGAACTGCTGGCGGAGCTCACGCCGAAGAAGTGATCGGTGATTTGACGCTCTCCGCGCCCGGTTCACGCAGTTTGCACACTGCGGGAGCCGGGCGCGATCGTGCCTGGGGGCGTGCGCGCTAAAATGCCGGCCCATGAAAACCGCTCTGCTCACGCTCGCGTCCTTGGCCGGCCTGCTCTCCCTCGTTGCTCGTGCGCAGGATCCGAGCAAGTCGCACGTGTTCCCCTCGCTCGGACTGACCATCCAGGACCCTCCGCTCGACAAAGTGGCTTTCGATGAAGGCGAGAAGGGCGATCAGATCCAGGGGTCGTGGATCGGAAAGATCGGCTCGGTCGAGGTCGAGGTGGCACTGTTCGTCCTGCCCGAGACGGACTTCGGTTTCGGCGAAGCGACCGACGTCGTCACGCTCGTGCTCGACAACTTGCGCGAGCAGAAGGAGGGCGGTGATGCGAGCTTCCAGTGGGATACGAAGAAGCTCGTCATCGGCGCTTACGGCTATGCACCGTACGCACAGATCGCGAGCGGTCCGATCCGCAAGGACACCAAGGTCATCGGCACCAGGTACGTGCTGGGCGGGTTGTTGAAGGACGCGGGCTATTCGATCGAGGTGACGGCGACGCCGGTTCCGGGCGACGCGCAGGCGAAGGCGATCCTGCAGTGGCTCGAGAAGGGAATCGTGTACGCCGGTGCGGTGCGCGATGCGAAGTGGACGGATGACGAGGCCAAGTCGCGCTGGGAGAAGTACTCGCCGCCTTCTGCGGTCAAGAAGTTCGAGCCGCCGTTGCGCACGGCGCACTACATCATCCTGACCGACAGCAGCGGTGGAAAGTCGTTCGGCAAGGCGATGGAGGAGTGCTACACCGCGATCAAGAAGATGTACCCATTCGACGAGGTCGTCGGTGAAAAGCTGATGCCCGTGTTCTTGTTTCGCACGCGCGACGAGTACATCGAGTACTACGCAAAGCTCGCGGGGATCAGCTCCGATGAAGCCGCGAAGTCGAAGGGGCACGCGTGGAAGGATTACTACGCGACGTACTTCGAGGCTGCGAACGACCCGGTGCACATCCACGAGGCCACGCACCAGATCTTCGCCAATAGACTGGCGCTGGAGGGCGGTGGCTCGTGGTTCCAGGAGGGTGTCGCCGAGTACATCTGCACGAAGAAGAACGACAGGAATGTCGTGGCCTCGAAGGTGAAGAAGGGGCGGAGCGTGTCGATCACCGACATGATGAAGACGAAGAGCTTGTTGTACTCCGCGAAGGAGGATGTGTCGGGAGAGGACGTGGCCGAGAACAGCTACACGCAGGCGGCGCTGTTCGTGGAGTTTTTGCGCGAGAGCAAGTGGAGCGCGCCTAAGTTCCAGGAGTATGTGCATGCGGTTGGGATGACTCCCGACAACGACATAGAAGCGATCGAGCGGGCGATCAGGGCGGTGTATGGAGTGGACTTGAAGGAGCTCGAGGCGAAGTGGGTGGAGTACTGCAAGAAGAGGTGAGGCGCGGAAGTGCGGTGCCAGCGCCGTTTTTTCAGGGGTGCGGTGTGAGGCTGGGGCGATCGCGGAGGCTCCACGATCGCGGCGAGATGTTCCGCGCCTACGGCGCGGTTCCGGCCGACGCGAGTCGCCCGGATTACCGGTCGGCTCGCGCCGGTCGGCTCGAGGGAAACGGGGTGCTTTGGCACTTCTGCAGATGAGAAGTTGCGGGTGGCGCTGCGAAGAGTGCTGAGCACGGGGCAGCGCGCGTTAGCTGCGTGGGTCTGTCGCAGCTATCCTGTTCGCCCTCATGCTGCGGATTCTGCACGTTGGATTGGGACCTTTGGGCGTCAAGATCGTCGGCGACTTGTATGAGCGTGGGCTCGGCAAGGTGATCGCGGCGGTCGATGTTGCGGCCGGAATCGCCGGCAAGAGGCTCGAGGAGGTCGTGCCGACTTCGAAGTCGAAGGTGCGCGTTGCGGGTGGGTTTGAGGGTGTCGACTTCAAGAAGGTCGACTGCGCGATCGTCACGACGAGCTCGAGCTTGGTGACGTGCGCGCCGACGTTCAGGGAGTTGTTGCGGCGCGGCGTGACGGTGGTGAGCACGTGCGAGGAGTTGTCGTGGCCGTATCTGCGGCATGCGAAGTTGGCGCGCGAGCTGGATGGGTTGGCGAAAAAGCATGGGGGGCGGTTGCTGGGGACGGGTGTCAATCCCGGGTTCCTGATGGACGCGTTCCCCGTCGGCGCGACGGCGATCTCGAAGTCGGTGACGCGCGTTGAAGTGCATCGGTATCAAGACGCGTCGTCGCGGCGGACTCCGTTCCAGAAGAAGATCGGCGTCGGGTTGAGCGACGCGGAGTTCAAGGCAAGGGTGAAGTCCGGAGTGCTGCGCCACGTCGGTTTGGGCGAGTCGCTGCACTTCATCGCAGAGCAGTTGGGGTTGAAGGTCGATCGTTGGGAAGAGGACCTCGAGCCGGTGAGGGCGACGCGCGAGATCAAGAGTGCGCTGGGTCTGGTGAAGAAGCGCGGCATCTGCGGCGTGCGTCAAGAAGCGCGCGGGTACGACGGCAAGAAGGTCGTTGTCGATCTGCGTTTCCAGGCTTCGCTGGGTCTCGAGGATCCGCATGACAGGGTGATCGTGACGGGCGTGCCGGCGCTCGACATCGTTTGGCGCGGTGGTGTGCAGGGCGACATCGCGACGTCGGCGATCACGCTGAACACGATCGGGCCGTTGCGTGCGAGCGCGCCGGGTTTGCACACGATGGCCACGATTCCGCTCGTCGGCTGCACGCCGCCTGCAAGGAAGTAAGCGAAGTGGGCCGGCTGCCGATTGCCGCCAGCACGTCGACGACCGCGTGGGTCGACGGACGAGAGCTCGTCGTGTTCGCGGGGTGCGATTATCTCGGGTTGGCACACCATCCGCGCGTGATTGCGGCGCTCGAGCAGGGTGTGAAAGAGTTCGGCGTGTCTTCGGGTGCCTCGCGCGAGACGACGGGCAATACGGTCGCGCACGATGAGTTGGAGCGCGAGCTTGCACGGTTCCTGGGCACCGAGGCCGCGCTGCTGACGGCGGACGGATACTTGTCGAACTTGATCGCGGCGCAGGGGTTGCCCGAGACGATGGAGACGGTGCTGATCGACCACGAGAGCCACGTGAGCATGCGCGATGCGCTCGCGGCGACGGGTCGGAACACGGCGGACTATCCGCTCGGCGACGTCGCCACCGCGGCAACACTCGCACGCGAGAGGACGGGCTCGCCGTTCGCGATCGCGACCGATGGGATCTTTCCGGTGCTGCACACGCTCGCGCCGCTGCGCGAGTTGCTCGAGCTGTTGCCGCGTGACGGTTTGATGCTCGTCGACGACAGCCACGGCATCGGCGTGCTGGGTGAGCGCGGGCGCGGCAGTGTCGAACTGGCCGGCCTCTTGGATTCGCGCATCGTGATCACCGGAACCTTGTCGAAGGCGCTCGGGTGCTTCGGCGGTTTCGTCGCCGGTTCGCGCGAGGTGATCGGGCGAACACGCGAGCGCTCGCACGCGTACGTGGGCTCGACGCCGATCCCGCCGGCGTTGGCGCGCGCCGCGAGTGAAGCGTTGCGCATCGTGGACTCGGAGCCTGAGCGACGCGAGCGACTCGTGCGTCTGGCTGGACCGCTGCGCGAGCTCTTCACGGTGTTGAACCGACCTGTGACCAAGGTGCCCTTTCCCGTGTTCACGTTCACACCGCTTCGTTCGAATGAGTTGGAATCGGTCCAGCAGATGCTGCTCGAAGCGGGCCTGCTCGTGCCCTGGGTGTGCTACCCGGACAGCCTGGGTGGGTACTTCCGCATCGCGGTGCGCGCGGATCACACGGTGGAACAAGTCCAATCCCTGCACGGTCTCCTCGGGCTGCAGATCCTGCGATGAAGCGCCGCATCCTCGACGACGCATTGTTGACCAAGCTTGCGCGTGAGCACGGGACACCCTTGTGGGTGTACGACGCGCGCATCATCGAAACGCGCGCTGCGAGCCTGACTGGTTTCGACGCGGTCCGCTACGCGATGAAGGCCAACTCGAGCCTCGCGCTGCTGCAGGTCGTGAAGCGCAGCGGTGCCTGCGTCGACGCCGTTTCCGCAGGTGAGATCGCGCGCGCGCTTGCAGCCGGTTTCGCGCCGCAAGACATCGTGTTCACAGCGGATCTCTTCGACCAATCCGCGCTGATGTGGATCGAGCGCCATCAGGTCGGGGTCAACCTCGGCTCGCCGTCGATGATCGAGCAGTACGGCGAGCGCTTTCCGGGGCGCGCGATCACGCTGCGCGTCAACCCGGGTTTCGGACATGGACACGGGCCGAAGGTCAACACGGGCGGCGAGGCGAGCAAGCACGGCATCTGGCACGATCATCTGGCGCAGTCGCTCGAGCGCGCACGTCGTTTCGACTTGCGCGTCACTGGTCTGCACGTGCACATCGGATCGGGCAGCGACTTCGAGAACCTGACGCGCGTGTGCGACGCAATGTTCGGTCTCGCCGGTGCCGCTGCGCGCGATCTCGAGATGATCTCGGCCGGCGGCGGATTGCCCATCCCCTACCGCGACGACGAGCCCGTGTTCGACGTCGCGCGCTTCCGCGACACGTGGCTCGGCACGCGCGATCGGATTGCGCGCGAAATCGGCCGCGATTTGCGGTTGGAGGTCGAGCCGGGCCGCTACCTCGTCGCCGAGTCGGGTTGTCTGCTGACCGAAGTGCGCGGCACGAAGACGAGCGGCAAGTACGAGTACGTGCTCGTCGACGCGGGCTTTCACAACTTGCTGCGGCCCGCGTTGTACGGCGCGTACCACCAGATCTCGCTCGTTGGTGCCGACAAGAACGCGCGCACGAGCGACAAGGTCGTCGCCGGACCGCTGTGCGAATCGGCGGACGTGTTCACTCGCGCGGCGGACGGAACACTTGCTCCGCAACCCTTGCCGACGACGAAGATCGGTGACCTCCTGTGCATCCACGACACCGGTGCGTACGGCGCGTCGATGTCGAGCAACTACAACACGCAGCCGCTCGCAGCCGAGGTGCTCGTCGATCGCGGCGTTGCGCGTCTCGTGCGCCCGCGCCAGACGATCGAGGAGATGATCGCACCCGAACGCGAGCTCCTTCCCGACATCACGAAGCCCACGCCATGAAGAACTCTCCCGCTCAGGCCGCCGCTGCCGAGTTGCGCGCGTTCGCGCTCACGTTTCCCGAAGCGACCGAGGAATTTCC
This sequence comes from Planctomycetota bacterium, assembly GCA_038330085.1. Taxonomy (GTDB): domain Bacteria; phylum Planctomycetota; class UBA1135; order UBA1135; genus JAEUIA01. The sequence goes on from JBBQNP010000055.1 coordinate 13,811, forward strand.
CTGGGGCGAGAGCGCGTTCAAGGTGAAGGGCAAGGTCTTCGTGTTCATGTACGCGCACGCCGCGGGGTTGAACGTGTCGCTCAAGCTGCCGCAGTCGAACGCGACGGCGCTGGACAAATCGTTCGCGGAGCCGACCGGATACGGTCTCGGCAAGCGCGGTTGGGTCACGTGCAAGTTCGAAGGGTCCGAGCGTGTCCCCACCGACGTGCTGAAGCCCTGGATCCTCGAGAGCTGGCGCGCGATCGCGCCGAAGACGCTCGTGAAACGTTTCGACGGCGGACTTGCTTCGGCGCCAAGTGGAACCTCGGCTGCTTTGTCACGCAAAGCAGACGCGGGGTCTACTCGCGAGAAGAAGGCTTCCCCGCGCGCCAGGTCCGCGACCCAAGTCGGCAAGGACCTCAAGAAGATCGCGCGCAAGTCCAGCAAGTCCGTCAAGGGCACGGCCCGCAAGTCCCGCAAGTCCGGCAGTGGCACCGCGCGCAAGTCCGCCGGCGAGACATCGCGCGAGTCCGCTGCGCGTCGCACTCGCAAGCGCAGTTGAACCGTGTCAGACTCTTCCGCCCCGGAGGAGCCGATGTCCAAAGAGAAGCCCGACCACCACGACGCCGAGATCGTCATCAAGCTCTACGACCTGCGCCGCGATCCGATCATGCGGCAAGCGCGTTCGGCGCTCATGAGCTGGATCCCGCGCAGCTACGAAGACGTGCAAGCGATCACGCAGCCGACGCATCCGCTCAACGCCGCGTGGCGGCAGGTGGGGAGCTACTGGGAGATGGTGTACAGCATGGCGCGACACGGCATCGTGCACGCCGACTACTTCGTCGAGAGCAACGCCGAGGGCTTGTTCCTCTTCGCGAAGATTTCGCCCCACCTCGAGCGCCTCCGCAAGGAGATGTCGCCGACCGCGTTCACGAATGCCGAGTGGGTCGCGACGGAGAGCGCCGTCGGCAAACAACGCTTCGCGATGTTCCAGAAGCGCGTCGAAGCGATGAAAGCGTAGGGTGCCTGGCACCTGTTGCCGGTATTCCCGGCGACAGGTGCCTGGCACCCTACGCTTCCCCGACCTTGCCGGACTGACTCACTCGCCGCGATCGGAAATCCTCTTCGCAGCGCCTTCTTCAGAGATCCACTCCGGCATTGGGCTCACGTGACCCTGGTCGCGATCGAGCGCACACAGAACACGAAAAGTAGTCTCTCACCGGGAGGCATGCATGGCGTCCGATCGCGCACGCGACCTGTTGTTCCCCATCACGATCCTGATCTCCGTCGCGGTCGGAACCGTCATCGGCGGATCGTTCGCGCGTTCAGGAACCGACAATCGACCGCTGATCAGCGCGACGAGCACCGACTCGAAGGCTCTCGTCGATGCGATCGACTCCATGCGTGCCGAACTTGCGCGCACACGCGAGCAACTCGCGCTGACATCGAGCCCAGCCTCTTCGTCCAGTCTGGCCGACACACGGTCCGTGGCTCCCGACACGATCTCCGAGATGCGCAAAGTGACTGCACGGCTGATCGAGGCCGCGGACACGTTGCACAGTGCCGCGAGTCACGCGGGTGGCGATCGTGTTCCCTTGGTGGCTCCAGCGACGGTCGATCCCAAGGTGTTCCAAGTCGTTCTGAGCCAGGAGAATGAGATCAACAGCAAGACCTATCTCTTGTGGACCTATCAACAGGTGATGGATCGGTTTGGAACGCCGGACGCAGCCGGGCACGAGGACGCCGGCGCATGGTGGATTTACGCTCAGGGCAGCAGTTCGGTTCTCTTCCACTTCACAGATGGAAGGGTCTCCAGCGTCGACAGCTCCAAGTAGAGCGAGGTTCGCCGATCCGCATTGATCACCCTCAGTCGATCGACTCCGTATGCCAACGATCCGCTTCCGTCCGATTCGCAGGGGAGCCAAAGATCAGGTGCACGCCGAGGTACAAGACGATCGCGCTGGCCGCGAGCACCGCGCCGATGATCCACATTGGGCCCATCGGTTCGCGATGCCGTGAAAAGAGCTGCCAACCGAGGCTGGCGACTCCGCCCATGCCGGCCAGCACGAGCAACGCACCGATCGCCATCCGCACCCATCGACGCTGGATCATGCGGCGAGCATGCCAACCCGAAGCTAGGCTCGCGACGGCTCCAACTTGATTGCGCGGATGTTCTCCATGGCGAAACTGCCGCCCAACCAACGCGACTCGGTGCGGCTCAGGACAGATCGAACAGCAGGAACTCCGAGCCCTTCACGGCGAGAATCGCGAGCTCGGCCTCCTTCTCGATCTCCACGCCGTCACCCTGCTGAAGGTCCGTGTTGTTCACGCGCAGGCGACCACGCGCGACCTGCAGGTACGCGAAGCGCTTCTCGCCCAGCGGATAGGCAAACGTCTCGTCCTTCTCGGTGCGTGCGACCATCAACCGCGCGTCCTGCCGGATCGCGAGCGAGCCATCCGCTCCGTCCGGCGATGCGACCGTGACGAGGCCACCGGCAGTCAGCTCCTTCGCGAAGCTCTTCTGTCCGTACCTCGGCGCCACACCGGCCGTCTGCGGCAGTATCCAGATCTGGAGCAAGTGCACGGGCTGCGTCTGCGACGCATTGAACTCGCTGTGCAGGACGCCCTTGCCCGCCGACATGTACTGCAATTCACCGGGCTTGATCACATCGCCGTTGCCCATCGAGTCCTCGTGCTTCAGCTCGCCCTCGAGCACCCACGTCAGGATCTCCATGTCGCGGTGACCATGCTGACCGAACCCCTTGCCCGCCGCGACGCGATCCTCGTTGATCACGCGCAGGTGTCGGAACCCCATGTGGTCGGCGTCGTGGTAGTCGGCGAACGAGAACGAGTGGTACGTGTCCAGCCAGCCGTGGTCAGCATGTCCGCGATCGCGGCTCTTGCGCATGGTGATCATGTTGCAGCTCCGGTTTCCGCGCGACGCGAAGGGTCGCGAACTTGGGCGCCCTTCTTAGGGTATCCGTCGCAAGTCTCAATCGGAGCGCAAGGACTCGAGCTGCTCAAGGTCGCTCGACGCTGGCGATCTCGTCGGGCTCGACCTTGACCTCGAGACCCCCCGACCACGATCGCGTATCAACTCCCTTCATCGTGGTGGGGTCCATCCTCACCACACGCCCTTGCCCCGACGGAACGACGATCTCGACGTCGCCTTGCCCCGGAAGCGGACGCACGATGAGCGTTTGGTCGTCCCGCACCACGACGAATGCGAGCGGCACGGTCGAACCCGATCCGGCGCCGTGGAGAGCGAGCGTCGCGGCGAGGATGTCTTCGCTCCACTTGGTCTCTCCAGCCGCGAGCGTGATCGGCGCGAGGATCCTCGTGCCCTCGAACGGCCCGTCGACCGCGGTCAGCAACAACTGCGCGGATCCAGCCTCCGCGCGTTCGAGTTCGAAGGACCCGCTCGCGTCGAGCAACACGGGCTTGGGTGAGCCGGGTTCGTTCGCGAGCAGCGCATTCCATGTGCCCGACGGCGCGCCCTGAAATCTGAGCTTGCCGCGCAACGTGCACATCGACGACGCATCGGCTCCGAGATCGAAGCGCGTCTTCCGGCCCTCGCTCACCTCGCAATTCCACGGAACCTCGACGGGCTTGTCTGAGAGCCATGACATCGACGAAGCCAGCGGGTTCAACTCCTCGCGGCGCCGCGAGACCATCCAGCGTCCGGGCATCAAGTGATCGAACGCGAACGCACCGTCGGGTCCGACGCGCTGCGTGCGTGCGAACCCGTCTCCGCGCGAGACGGCGACGACGGTGCCGACCGGTTCGCGACCGGGTAGCGCAAGCACGTGCCCTTCGATGCTGCCGCCTGCGCTCAGGGTCAGTTCGAGACCTGCGAATCCCTGCTCCGAATCGAAGTGTGTGAGCTTGCGCTCCGTTGGCGCGAAGCCCTCGGCGTCAGCGCGCACGATCCAACCGCCGGCGTCTTGCGTCGCGAGCTGAAACGTTCCATCGCTCGCAGTGCGCGTCTCGTCGCGGCTATTGGGATCGATGTTCACGAGGAACCCGTTGTGCTCGACGCGGCCTTCGGCTTCGGCGAAGAGCCTCACCTTCGCATTCGCGACGGGACCGCCTGTGCTCACGACCTGTCCCGAGATTCCAGGTGCACGCCGCAGGTTCACGTCGATTCGCGCTCCGACTGCGGCGGGCTCGAACGGACCGACCTTCGCGTTCGCGAACCCGCGCGCCTCGATCGAGAGCGAGAACGCGCCCGAGGGCACTTGCACCTTGGCGATGCTGTCCGTGTGCTCGAAGGCGTACGTGGACGTCGAAGGCCGCATGTACTCGGGTGACTCGAACCGCCCCTTCCATTTTTCGACGGGCTTGCCGTCCGCATCCGTCACGGAGATCTCCATCCATTGAACCGGACAGAAGCGCAGCACGATGTCCTTGTCGGAAGGCTGCAGTCGGGCCGCGGGTGCGTCCGACCAGCGCCCCTGCTTGTCGTGCGCAACGAGCTCGACGATCGTTCCGGGCTGGACGACTTCGTCGAACCGTCCGTGCTCGTCGGTGGAGAACGAGCCGCCCTCGATCGAACTTTCCAGTAGGTAGCCGTACTCGATGCGCGCTCCCGGTACGGGTTGTCCGTCCGGATCGAGTACGACGCCCCGCACCATGCGATCGGCCGACAGCGCCGGCAGATCGACGTCGATGCCGCTGGTCAGCGCGCCCGCGCGCAGTTCGACGATTTCGCTGTGGCCCGCCTGGTGCAAGCGCGCGACCGCCACGACGCGACAGGGTCCGACCGGAGCGCCGTCGATGAGGTACGAACCGTCTGCAGCGCTCACTGCCGACGGCTTGCCGACGGACGGCGATTGGGCACGCAAGGCGGCCTCGGATTCGGGAACGTCGACGCTTTCGAGACCCACGCGCGCTCCGGTGACAGCTTGATCGTGTTCGTCGAGGATGCGACCGGAGACGCTTCCGCCGGGTTGCAGCACGACGTCGCCCAGATAAGTGGTCTTTCCCGCCAGCAATTTGGCGGAGAGGATGCGCGTCGCGCGTGAACTGGCAGTGACTTCGAACTCGTCGGGCGAGCGTTCCTGGAATCCTGCGACGTCAAACGCAAGTCGGCCAGCGAGGTCGGACACCGGGCTGATCGCCGTGTTGCGCATCACGGAGATCCGCGCTCCGGAAATCGGACGCGCAAGCTCGTCGAGGATGCGGGCTTCGACGTGCGCGACCACGACCTGCTCCAACTGCTTCCGCGTTGGTTCGGTGACGGGCTGCGGTGTCCGCGTCGATGAATGCGTCTCGTCGAGATCGGGAACGTCGACGGGATTCTTGGGGGGCGGATCGAGTTGCGCCGGGGAAGACGCGTTCGCGAGCGCGGCCACATCGTGAAGTGTTGGCGGCGTCCGCAGCACCCACACGCCGACGCCGACGCCGAGCAACACGACGAGAGCAGCGGTGATTTGCAAGAACAGCTTCATGGCGATGATTCCGCTGAGGGCGACGGAGGTTGCAGCCGCGCCGGTGGTCGTCGACTTGAACAGAGGCACGAGCAGGGCGCTCCATGCCCGACGGTCGTTGCCGTGCTGCGCGTCGAGGCGTTGACGCAGCGAGTCGACCGCCTGCTTCAAGCGCCAGCGCACCGTGCCCGAGGGGACGTTCTGTATCGCGGCTATTTCTTCGGACGTCTTGTGCTCCCAGTAGTGGAGCAGGATCGTCGTGCGGTACGGCTCGGCAAGACCGCGCACGGCTTCGACCAGCAGACCCTGCGCTTCGAGCTTCTCGGCTAGATCGGATGACGACGGAGCCGTTGGCGGAACTCCGCGCGCGCTCTCGCGCTTCACACGCGCCGACTGGCTGCGTGCTCGCGCGCGCGCGATGTTGCGCGCGACATGCGCGAGCCAACGACGGGGTGCGGGCTCGCCGCTCGACAGCGCCGTGAGCATCGTCTCCTGCGCGACGTCATCGGCTTCGGCAGGATCGCGAACGAGCCGGCGCGCCAGCGCGGTCAACCAGCCGGCTTGCTCGAGCAGAGCGTCGGTCGAGATCTCGTTCGGATGGATGCCCATCGCATGCCTTGGTGCAGGCGTCGGCACCAGTGTTGGGTGGAATCCAGATTCTGCGTCAGACGACGGGAATTTCACGCTCCGGGCCTGAACCGCGCCCGCGTCGGACGCGCGCCCGGTGCGCCCGCTCAGCGTCAAACCTGCGACGTCGCGTGCTTCAACGTTTCGTGGCCGGTTTCATCGCGCGAAGCCAGGGCAACACGGCCTGTCGCAAGGCGTCGCGTTGTGCGCGGCTGGCTTCATCGGGCCGATCGACCGCGTCGTTGGGCGTCTCGAACAACGAGCCGTACGCGAACACGGCGACACCCTGGAACTGATCGAGCGCGCGCTGCACCTCGACGCGCAAGGTTTCGTTCATCCCCTTCTCGAACATCACGCCCATCACGACGCGCTTCGATTTCGCGGCGGACTTCCACGCGTCGCAGCGCTTCCCGAAGAGCCGCGAATCAGCCGTGTAGTTCATCGGATACACGGCGTCGACGAGATCCTCCGACAGCCATCTCTCCGCGTCCTGGAAGTGCGTCAGCGCGTTCGCGCGCGTCACCCCGACCGCGGCTGTGAGCTCGACGCGGGGCTTGCGTGCGCGCATCATCAAACGGATTTGGCGCACGACCGCGGTGACCTGTTCCGTTCGCCAATTGTCCCAACCAACACGGTCGTCGTCGGGCGACTTGCTGCTGAACCCCTTGAACAGCGTCAGCGTCTGCTTGTCGCGCGGATAGTCGATGCCGGAACCCGTCGGAATCGCGGGGTTCTCGTTCGGAAAGCGAATGTAGTCGAGGTGCACGCCGTCGACCTGATAGCGCGTGACGAGCTCCTCGATGACCGACACGAGGTACGTGCGCACTTCGGGCAGACACGGGTTGAGCGAGACGTAGAATTTCTCGCTGAAGGCCTGACGCGCGCCCTTCTGGTCGTACCAGAGCCACTCGGGATGCTTGTTCCACACTTGCGAAGGCGACGTCGGCGCGGTGTTCCCGTACCAAGCGGGCATGACGTTCACCCACGCGACGACGCGCATGCCGCCTGTGTGCGCGGCTTCGATCATGTTCGCGAGCGGATCGAAGCCGGGGTCCTTGAAGTCGAACAGCTCCGACCACGGCTCGATCGACGAGCGGTAGGACGCCGTCGCATTGCCGCGCACTTGGAACAGGATCGTGTCGATGCCGGCGTCCTTGCAGTTCGCCGCAATGCGCGTGATGTCGGCGGCGGTGCGGTAGTCCCAGCGTGTGACCCAAAGCGCGTGCTCGGAATCACGCGGGGAGATGAGCGGTACAGGAGCCTGTGCCGCGATGGCCCCGCACGCGGGGCTCGGACAGACGAGGGCCAGCGTCGCGACTGCGATCGATGACCCGACGAGGAAGGACACGAAGCGAGGCATGGGGAGAGTGTCCTACTCGCGCTCGCCGCGAGCAAGGTGCGCGGACAGCTTGTGTGTGATTCGGCTCGAAATGAACCGCTCGAATGACATCGGAGACGGTTGCACACCGCGCGACGTGCGGTCGATGTCGGGTCGAGCGCTGACACCGGCCTGCACTGTGCTTGGCATGGTATGGGCGGCTGTCAGTCATCCCTCGCACCCGATCGATGCGTGGTCAGTGCGATTCCGAACACAAAGGCGACCGTGGATCCGATCGGCACGTACCAGGGATAGGCGAGGCGCTCCTGCACGAAGCCTCCACCGGCGGCGGCGCTGCGTTCGACGGCGAACAGGCCGAAGCGGTTCAACCACACGATCGCGAGCGATGCGATCAACACGAGGCCGAGTTGTGCGACGACGCGAGACAGCGCCGACTTGCGCACGAGGTCCGGAACCGTGCGCAGGGCGAACCAGCCGGCAGCGAACGCGCCGGCGAGGCCGACGCACGCGCGCTCGGCATTCGGTTCGTGACGCGCGAGCGCGAACACGATCGCGACCGACAACGGTGCCGACCACACGAACCCTGAATCACCGGCGCGCGGGCGCAACCAAGCGATCGCGAAGCCGGCGAGCAATGCGCCTTGCGTGTACGTCGCCATCTCCAAACCAAGGTCGAGAATTGACGCGGATTGGCGCGACACCGAGTTCAGCTTCCACGCCAACGCAGCGAGCGCGAGCCCGGCCACGATCACGAACAAGCGCGACACGCGCATCGCGCGGCGGTCTTCGAGTTCAGGAGCAGGTTCGGAGGCGGGCTGTTTGCGCGACAACCTGCGCGCGCGCCAGGGCATGTACACCGACACGAGCGCCGTCTGCGACAACGCAGCGAGGATCGCGTCGAGGCTCGAGATCGCGGCGGCCAGGATCCCGGCGACGATCAGGCCCTTCAGCCCGACCGGAACGACCTCCGTCACGAAGATCGGCAGAAGCCTCTCGCCCTTTGCCTGGTAAAGCGCGAGCGCATCCGGCGACATCGGGTTGCGCTCGTAGTACGCGAACAGCCCGACGCCGACGAACGCGACCAGCACCGACACGATCACGCCGATCGACGAACTCACCAGCGCAAGCCGCGCATCGCGCACGCTGCGGCAGCACAACAGGCGCTGCGCCATGAGCTGATCGACGCCGTAAGCCGCGATGCTGCTCCAGCTCCACGCGATCGCCGCGGACCAGAACGTGAAGGCCTTCGCCGGGCTCGTGTCGAAGTCGAACATCGTGAGCTTGTGCGCGTCGATGCCCACGCGCCACAGCCGTGCGAATCCGATGTCGAGGTGCTGTGCGACGACGACGAGCGCAATCAAGGCCGAGCCTGAGAGCACGAAGAACAGGAACAGGTCCGTCCACACGACCGCGCGAATGCCGCCGATGAACGTCCACAGGATCGCGAACACGGTCAGGATCCCGATCGAAAGCGCCAGCGTGTGCAGGTGCGTCGTCTGCGAGAGTTGCTCGAGCGGCCCGTGCAGCACGATCTCGAGCACGATGGCCGTGACGTACACGCGCGCCGCTTGCGACAACGTTCCACCGAGTGCGAACAGCGCCGTCGCCATGTCGCGCGCACGTCGACCGAGCCGCGCGCCGATGTAGTCGTACGGGCTGAAGATCTCGTGCTCGTAGTACGCGGGCACGAGCCACCACGCGATGACGCAACGCGCGATCACCGAACCGATCAACACGAGCTGCAAGTACGCGAAGTTCCCGCCGGGCCGGTAGACGACGAACGGCACGCCGACGAGCGTGAGCGCGCTGATCTCGGTCGCGACGATCGACGCGCTCACCGCCCACCACGGCAGCTTGCGTCCGCCCAGGAAGAACTCCCGGATCGTCGCGCCGCGTCCGATGACGAGGCCGAGCAGCGTCGTCGCGAGCAGCACGCCGCCGACGATCAGCCAGTCGACCGTCGCGAGCCCACCCAGAACCGTCCCCGAGCCTGCGTCAGTCGGCATGAGGGATTTCACCCGAGGAATTGGCCTTCGAAGTGCGCGCGAAGCCTGCGATGCCCGCGTCGGCAAGGGCGAGTCGCACCGCGCCGATCGCCGGTGCTGCTCGCAACGTGGAGATGCGGAACTCGATCGGACACGCGCCCTCGGCCGATGCACGCAACGACGCGAGCTCCGGCGACGCGAGGATCGCGCCGAGCCTTTGGCCGACGACGAACCGCTCGACTGAGGGCAACCCCGCCTTGCGCAGCGCGTCGATGCGCGCGCGCAGGATCTCGTCGAGATAGACGACCGCTTCCGACAACGCCTGGATCGCCGCGATCTGTCGCGGCCACGCCGACTCCGGCTTCGAGTTCGGATCGCCGCCGAGCTCGACCCAGCGCGCGTTGATGCCGCGCACCGAGATGTGATCCTCGTAGGACCGACGGATCGAGCTCTTCAGCGCCCAGCCCTTCTCGATCTTCCCCGCGAGCTCGTCGAGACCGGTGACGCGACCATCGAGCTTGAAGCACTCGGCCAGCCCCGTGCCGCCGCCGACGTAGTACGCATTGCGCACGCGGCGAAACCCGCCGGTCGCACTCGCCTCCTCGCCGTGACCACACGCGTCGCCGTCGCTCGCAATGCGCGTGATCGGTGCCGCGAGCACGAGGCCCGCGTGCGCAAGGCGCGCTTCGAGCCGATCGAGCAGGTCGAGCACGCGCGGTCCGTTGCGCATCGCGTCGATGCCGCGCCCGTCGCGCGACTTCAACCCCGGCATGCACACACCGACAAGGACGTCCGCGCGCTTCGCGCTCGCTGCTACGGACTCGATCGCGTGCGCAAGTGCGTCGATCCAGCGCTCACCTTGATCGCGTTCGAGCGCACTGATTGCGACGCGACCACCCTCGCGTTCGACGAGCTGATCGCTCATCGGAATCGGCGCAAACCCGGCGACCTGCTCGTAGCGGAACGCCGCCTGTTCCGCGCCCGGCACGAGCCCATCCGCGGCGACGACGATCGCATGCGCCTTCACCTCGGTCGCGCCGCCGTCGACGCCGATCAGCAGGGGGGTCTCGCGGGGGACGGCCAATCACTGCACGCTCAATGCGGCATGGCGTACCTTCGAGGCTCGCGCGGGGAGTGTCAAGCGCACGAACCGCGGACTCTTCCACAGAAGCCCGACCGCGGTCCAACGCCTGCGAAATGCCCGCGTAGGATGGGCTCCTAGAGATTCGATCCGCGATGGCGAGGACATCCAACCCCACGTTGCTGCTCGTGGTCCTCGCCGGCTTGTCGGTGGGCTTGTGGCTCGCCGCGCACACCGGCGGAACGGCCGCGAAGAGCCCAGGCCTCGAGCCCGAAGGTGCGCTCGCGGCCGCGAGGTCCGTCGATCGCCACGATTCGGTCCTCGATGCGCCCGCGCCGACGACACCCGTCCGCACGCGGCCGCGTCGTGATGTTCGAAACGTGCCGCTCGTGCCGTGCGCAGGCGAGACGTGCTTGTCGGGCACGTTCGTGACCCAGGACGGGTTCGTGCCGGGGCATGCGCAAGTCGCGTTGTTCACCATCGAGGACGGACATCCGGTTTTCCCGCCCTTCGCAACGTTCGCTGCCGGAGACGACGGCACCGTGCGCCTGTGCACGAAGCTCGATCAAGACTGCGACGCCGTCCTCTTCGTGCCCGGATGCGAGCCGGCGAGCCAGCACGTTCTCGCGACGTCCACCGGAGCCATCGACCTCGATCCCTTCGTGCTCGAGCACGGAGCGGCGGTGAGCGGCCGCGTGACGGCTGGTGACGTGCCGCTGCCGCGCGCGGAGATCGAAGCGCGAGCCACGGCGCCGGGATACGAAGCGCGCGTCGACGGAGGCACGCTCGGTTGGCGCGCGGGCCGGTATGTGTGGGCGGCCTCGCGCGCCGAGACGGGTTCCGACGGCACGTACACGATCCGCGGTCTCGATCCGGGCAAGCACGATCTGCGCCTGTGCACCGTGCGCCAGCGCAACGTCGCCATCGACGTTCAGAAGGTCGCGACGAAGCGCGCCAACATTCCCGCCGCCGACGTCGACTTCGCGTTGCCCGCCGCGCGCCTCGATCTGAGCTTCGAATCGTCGGGTGCGCCGCTGTGCTGCGTCGAAGTGCAGATCGAGGCGGGCGACCGGCTCTTCATGCGCCGCACGGACGAAGCCGGAAGATTGGGGTTCCTGATTCAGCCCGAGCTCGCGTACGGGATCACCGCCGCGCGGTTCGGCTTCGAGACGATTCACACGCAACTGCGCGGGCTCACCGAAGGCGAGCATCGTCCCGAGACGCTGGCGCTGGAGCCGCAGTCCGAGCTCGCGACGCTGGTCGTGCAGGACAACCGGACGGCGGGGCTGGATCAGGCCACGTTCGAGTTGCGCCCGCGCATTCCCGTCGTCGGCATGCAGGTCGACGTGCGCGAAAACGTGTCGCGCGATCCGTCGACGCACAAGTTCGTGATCCCGAACGTGCCGGCCGGATCGTGGCGGCTCGCGATGCGATCGGGGCTGCCGTTGAAACCGGGTGCCCACCTCTCGCGCAACTGCGACAGCGAGAAGATCGTGCAGGTTCCCGATCACGGCACGCAAGAGATCGAGATGTCCGCCAGCGAGCGCGGCGGGTTGAGCGTGCGTGTCAAGTCGACGAACAACGCTCCCGTCGATGCGACATTCCAGCTCCTCGACGATAGCGGCCAGGCGCTCGACGACCTGACCTTGTTGGATCGGCTGCCGATTCCCGGGGAAGCGCTCAAGAGCGTGTCGGTTCGGGCGGAAGAGGGGCGCACGTACTGGATAGAAGAGGAGCACGCGTACACAACACCGTTCACTCCGGGCGAAGTGCGCCTGTACGCGAGCTGGTGCGCGGGAGCACCGACGTTGCGGGTGACCGCGCCGGGCATGGAGACCGTGACGCAGCGCGTCTCTATCGTCGTCGGCGAGCTCACGCCGGTGAACGTGGTGCTCCATCCGAAGTGACCCACGCCTCGAATGCGCGTGCTTCGTCGAGAGGGAACGTCGAGAGCGGTGGCACGCTCGCGTGGTAGCGCTTGAAGGCCTGCGTGAAGGCGCGCGGATCGGATTCGAACCATTCGCCGGCGCGTGCGGAGCCGTGCATCAGGCGTTCGAAGCGCAAGCGTGCGACGAGCAATGCTGCCATGCGCAGTCCGTCGTGGTCGATCGGCTCGAGCAGAGCACGCTCGTCTGCATCTAGCGCGTCGAGAGCGACGATTGGATCCGGTGCGATCAACACGCTCGCCATCACGCGCTCGTAGCTCTCGAGGTCGAAGTTCGTCACGCGCTCACCAGCTTGCGCGCGCGCCGCAATTCCTCGCGCAAGAGAGCCACGTCGTCCTCTTCGACGGTCCCTTCCATGCGTTCGAGCGTGAGCGCACGCAGGTTCGGGCAACGCGGAATCCAGCGTTCCGCCAGCGCCCATACGTCCTCGTGCACGGCCGTGTCGTGGCTGTCGAGACGCATCGCGCGGCCCGACGGCAGCCACGCCGGGTCGCTGACGTTGCCACCCGAGATGTGGATCTCGATCACGCGTTCGAGCGGCAACCGTTCGATGTAGCGCTCCGGATCGAAGCCCGCGTTCGCTGCTGTCATCCAAACATTGTGCAGGTCGAGCAAGAGGTGCGATCGCGGGACCGACAGACAACTCGCGATGAAATCCGGCTCGTCGAGCGGGTTCCCCTTCTGCGCGTAGAAGACCGAGTTTTCGAAGCCGACGTCGGGCACGACCGACTGCAGCGCCGACAAGCTCGCGCGCACGCGCTCCGCCGCCGCGTCGACATGTGGCAAGGGCAGCGGCAACACCAATGACTGTCCATCGATCTCCGTCGCACCGAGGTGGTCCGTGTACCACTCGAACCCGAATGTCGCGCGGTCTTCACGGATGCGTTCCAGCCATTGCGCGCGCCGCGCCGGATCCGGTCGCGCGCTGCCGAGCGAGAACGCGACGCCGTGTGCGATGCAGCGCTTGTCGAGCTCGGTCGCGCGCGCCAGAAACATCGCATGGAACCCGTTCGGGATCAGACGCCCCGCTCCGTCGGAGCGCCACGTCGTCTCCGGACAGATCTCGAAGACGTCGACGAGTTCGTGCAACGGCGCCGTGAGCTCGAGGTAGCGCTCTTCCGGCTGCAAGGTGAACGCGAGCGCGATCATGCCGTCGTCAGTGCGTGAGGAACTTCAGGAACCAGCGCGAGCTCGACGACACGACCCTCATTCCGCTCGCGCCAAGAATGGCTCTGCGGTCGGTGATCATCCTTTTTCCTCGGTGAAGAACATCAGGAAACGTGCGCTGTACTCAGGTGTGAATCCGGTCCCGCACGGAACAGCCGAGCCCTGCGGAGATTCCCCTTCGATTTCAGGGCCACCGCAGGACGTGGCCTTCGCCCAACGAGCGCGCGGAGGTGAACCCGATCGCCAGCGCGACTCCGCACGATCGCTCAAGAGCTTCATCCACTCCTTGCGTGAACCGGCATCCAAGTCCTCCGCGCACCAACGCACCCACGCCGGAACGAGCTCGACGAACTGCGCGTTCGGCAGCTCGCGTCGAGCGCTGTCGTCCTCCATCAGCGCGCGGTCGGGGAACACGGCGGCGCTGGCTTGTCGCGCGCGGCGGCGCAACGTCGCCATGTCCGGTGCGATCACGTCGTGCAATCTCGCGTACAGGAATGCGTTGCGCGCGTTCGCCGCCTCGACGCGCGCGCTCTCGAGGTACCGACCCGGCGAGTCCTCGGGAAGACTCGTCGGCGCAGGTCCCTTCACCACATGAGCCGGAGTGTTGTCGGTCTCGATCAGAATCGCGAGCGCTGAATCGCGGTCGTTCGCCATCGCGAAAAGCGGTTGCATCTCGACCCCGGTCGCGCCCCAGCTGGCACACCACCCGGGGTCGGCCCT